>JAJFHT010000115.1 GCA_021775495.1 Hyphomicrobiales bacterium
GTGGAGTTTCGTCCCGCAGTTCCTGTTTTTGATGGCGACAGGATCACGTTGCAGATGCATCGGGTCTGTCAGCCGGCCTTCAGTGCCGCCCTGGCGGCTCATGTGGAGGCGGCCTATGAGAGCGACGCCGACAAGAACCGCATCTGCACAGTTATTCCTCTGCCGAATTTTGACGTCGACTGGATGGAAGTGACGATTGCCAACATGACCAACCAGTATAATTGGTCGCGGGACAAGGAATTGCGCGCCTGGATCACCAACTGCCGTCTCGATGGTTTTGGCGCCATTGTCCGCGATGCCGACAAGAATGACGCGGGCAAGCAGGAGATTCTGACCCGGCTGCGCGACAATGCCTTCATGGCGGTTGCAAACCTGCAGAAACTGCGGGCAGAGATCGCCTGAACACGGCCGGGCCGTGTCTTCGGACAATGTGTCTCACCAGATCGCCGGGCTCGACCGTAACCTGCGGGCGGGATAATCGAATGCCGGTGCGCAACCATCGAGCGCAACCGGAAAAACCACCCGGCGTGCCGGTCCCCAATCCGTGTTTTCGACTTCGTGCGCCGTGTCGGCAGCGGTTTCGGCGACCAACTTCCCAGGCATGTCATTGCGCCTTGAGCCGATCAGCATATGAGCTGTGCGCGCCAGTGAAAGTCGGGCCGAAGAGACCTTGCCGTATCGCGTTCTCTCCGTCAGCGCATGAAGTGCGGCGGTTGCCATCAGATATCCGGTCGCCTGGTCGAGTGCCTGGACCGGCAACGGCACCGGCTTGTCGGCGGCACCTGCGCGTTTGCTGTAATCGGCGATGCCGCAGCTCATCTGAACCAGGCTGTCAAATCCGCGCCTGCCGGACCAGGGCCCTGACCAGCCATAGGCGTTGAGGCAGACATCGATCAGATCGGGATTGAGCTCGCGCAGTGTTTCCGCGTCATATCCGAGATTTGCGAGCGCACCGGGCCGGTAACCGTGTAACAGGACATCCGCTTCAACCAGCAGGCGTTCGAATGTCCGGCGATCATCCAGGTCCCTCAGGTCCAGACCAGCACAGCGTTTGCCTACGGCCATTTCCGGAACCACTGCTGGTTCGTCCCAGAAAGGTGGGTCGATGCGCAGGACATTGGCCCCGTAAGCGGCCATAAACCGCCCTGCCACCGGGCCCGCCAGCACGCGCGTCAGATCGAGAACCCGGATGCCCACCAGTGGCCGGCCCGGTATGGCAGGCCTCGGACTTGGATCCACTCGGTCGTGAGCCTGCCAGTGTATCAGCGGTTCCTGAGCGACTGCGGCACCCTGTTTGTGCTTTAACCAACTGGCCAGTTCCCGCATCGTTGCCGCGCATCCGCCGGCATCGACGATCGCGGTTTCCAGTTCATCAGCGCTCCAGCCGGCAATGATCGACTGCAACGCCTCCCAGTTGTCCGTTGAGCCGAGGATTGCCTGTGCCACCGTGCGGTGATGCGGTGCGTTTGTGTGCAGGCGGATCCAGCCGTCTGCCGTACGGTAGTCACCGGCGATCGGGTCCCATGGCGACGGCACCTGCCAGCCGGCCGGCCGCAGGACCATGCCGAACCACAGGGAGGCGAGACGCCGGTCGATCCTGACGGCGGATTTTCGATCGGATTCAGCGAAAGCCTGTAGTTTCAACGCTGCGGCGCCGATCGAGGCAACTGCAAGACCGGTCACATCGAACCAGGACGGCAGTTCTTCCTTTCCTGAAACGGACAGGTTGGCCGCGTCGATTTCCGGATCGGCGCCGTGGCAGGCGGTTAAAATGTCAGTGAGGAACGGAATGGTCATGTTGCGACTCCGGCGTGAAACTGTCGATCGCACGAATACAGAGCCAGATTGACCAGAGGTCAATCTTGATCAATATAATCAATATGAAAAATTCAAACGGCGGCGGCTTCTGTACTGTCAGTTCGAACCAGGCATGTACCCGATTGGGTATTGCCCGGGACACGCTTTACGCCTATGTCAGCCGGGGCCTGGTGCGGACCATCGCGCAACCGGGTGATGCCCGCAAAAGCCTCTATGATCGGCGTGATATCGCCGCGCTTCTGGAGCGAAAAACCCGTGGCCGCTCACGCCGCTCGGTCGCCGAATCGACAATCAACTGGGGCGAGCCGGTCCTGGCCTCAAGCATCACCCGCATCGCCGATGGCGCGTTTTTCTACCGCGGAAAAAGCGCGGTGGAGCTCTCCAGATCGGCAACACTGGAAGAGACGCTGGAACTGCTGGCCAATGTGCGTTGCAAACCGAACGGAAGAGCAGGGACCCGGGAGGCGATTGACTATCCAACAACCGCGTTTGATCGCATTCTGACATTGCTGGCTGCGCAGGCAACCGGCGCGCAACGGGGAGACGGGCGGCCGCGTGCCGGACGGATCATGCGGCTGACGGCACTGAATGCCGCCGGTTTGGCGGGTGACCGCGGAGATCCCATTCACAGCCTGCTCGCCAAGGCGTGGTCACGCAACCCGGAAGCTTCGGATCTTATCCGCCGCGCACTGGTCCTGTGTGCGGACCACGAACTCAATGCCTCAACCTATGCCGCCCGTGTCGCCGCTTCGGCCGGTGCTTCCCTGCCGGCTTCACTGTTGGCCGGGCTCGCGACGCTCTCCGGCTCCGCCCATGGCGGTCTGACGGTTCGCTGCCGCCGCTGGATGGAGATGGTCGAAGCCCGCGGTGATAGCGGAAATCCGTCATTGTCAGTTAGTGGAAAAGAACCTCCAGGCTTCGGTCATCCGCTTTATCCCGATGGTGACCCACGCACCGCTGAACTGCTTGTCCATTGCCCGGTTTCGAGAAAATGGCAGCGGATTATCGACAGGGTTCATGACGCCACGGGCCTCCGACCGGCGCTCGATTTTTCGCTGGCCCATCTGGAACGAGAGCTGCATCTGCCGTCCGGCGCCGGTCTCGGAATTTTCGCCGTCGGCCGAACAGCCGGCTGGCTCGCCCATATTTTTGAGCAGAGAAGAACAGGACAGCTGATCCGCCCACGCGCGCAGGTCGACATCTAGTGTCAGGACCAATATTTCCCCGCCTTTTTTGGTTCAACGGTTGGATTCGCCTCCGAGATTTGCAACTGTAGGGACTTGGGCGGCTTTCTTGGACAATCAGGGATTGTCCTTTTCGGCTTGATCTGCACGTTTGCCAGCGAACCTTGAACGGCAGACTTTGTGTTTTGGTGGAGGGGAAAAGATGACCCGGTTTAATCTCTCAATTGTTCCGATTGCTTTTGCATTCCTCATTCTTGGCCAATCGTCCGGCAATGCGGATGATGCTTTGAGCGCCGGCTGGACCGGTTTGTCATTGGGGATAACCGGCGGCTGGGCCAAGACCGAAACGCAAGCGACGGGCGTGGTAGTAAACGGAACCTCGGTGGGAAGCATCCCCGGCGCCTTCACTGCTGTCGGGGCATCGGGTGGAACGATAACCAGCCTGACCACCACGTCGGGAAATCCCAATGCACTCGAGTCATCAGGGTTCATTGGTGGTGCGGTTGCCGGTTATGACCATCAGTTTGGTCCAGCCGTGGTTGGGATTGAAGCAGATTTCTCCGGACTCGACGCAGACGACACCTATTCTGCTGCACTGGCCGGGACTTTACCGGGAGTGGGTGCATTTACCGGATCGGGCTCTGTCTCGAGTGATATCGATTGGCTCGCCACATTCAGGGTTCGCGCCGGGTATCTCGTGACGCCAAGGGTGCTTGCCTACGCGACCGGTGGCTTGGCTGTGGCAAGCATGCAAACCACATTATCGGCTACCGCAACCGTGGGTGCCGCGTCGGCAACCGTTAGTGCGGGTGACAGCAAGACTCCGGTTGGATACACAGTCGGCGCAGGCGTGGAGGCCAACCTTCACGGCAATTGGTTTGCGCGAGGCGAATATCTCTATGTCGATCTCGGCAGCAATACGTTCAACTATTCATTGGCGGGCAGCACAATCGGTCTTTCAACGGATGTCGATTCTCACGTGGTCCGGTTTGCGTTCACATACCGCTTCAAACACGACTGATCCGATATCAGGTCGTTTTCCGACAGACTGGCTATGGGCGTTGAACAATAACGCGAATGTGACGGTTATCTCGTCAATTGTCAGCCCTGCACATCGCAGAAACCACTAATCTGCGCACATCCGAAACACCGCCGGTATCGCGACTGTGGAATTCATCTTTGCCTACATCGCCGGGCTGCTGACGCTGATCAATCCCTGCGTCCTGCCGGTTTTGCCGATTGCGCTTGCCTCGTCGGTCAGCGGCCACAGGCTTGGGCCGTTGGCGCTGGTAGCGGGTATGTGCCTTGCGTTCACCGTTTTGGGTGTCGGCATCGCTTCTGCCGGGCCTGCACTCGGGCTGTCGATCGATCAGATTTCACAATTCGGCGCGGCGCTGATGATCGCCTTCGGTGCGATCCTGCTTGTCCCCCGTCTGAACGAAGTCTTCGCCACCGCCTCTGCGGGATTCTCAGCACGCGCCGATACGGGCATGGGCCGGTTGAACTCGGACAGCCTGGCCGGACAGGCCGCCGGCGGCGTATTGCTCGGTGCAGTGTGGTCGCCTTGTATCGGGCCGACACTCGGCGGCGCCATCTCGTTGGCTTCGCAGGGCCAAAGCCTGCTTTGGGCTGCTGTTATCATGCTGTCGTTCTCACTGGGCATTTCAACTGTGATGTTGGCGTTGGCCTATGGCGCCCGCGAAGCCATCCGCAGTCGCCAGAACCGACTTCGCGAGCTTTCCGCCTGGGCCAAACCGCTGATGGGCATTGTATTCCTTGGCGTCGGGCTGATGCTGTTTTTCGGCGTCCATCATGTGCTTGAAGCCGCACTGCTCGATCTGATGCCGGTCTGGCTGCAGGACCTTTCCGTAACCTTCTGAAACATGAAACATGAAAATGGAGAATGAGATGAACCGAAGAGAACTGATCGTTGGATTTGGAACACTCGGCGTTTTGACCGCTGTTCCATCAGCTTACTCCGCAGCCGGTTTTGTCGACTACAGTCCGGGCTTGATCGATTCCGAGTTGGCAAAAGGCAAGACGGTGTTTGTCGATTACGCGGCAACCTGGTGTGGCACCTGCCGACGGCAGGAGCGGGTGATTTCCGAACTGATGGGTGAAAATCCGCAATATGCGCAATCAATGGTCTTCGTTCGGGTCGATTGGGATACTTACCGGTCGGCGTCGGTCGTGACCGGCCGCAAGATCCCGCGCCGTTCGACGCTTATCTTGCTGAAAGGTGACGCGGAACTTGGCCGCATTGTCGCTGGGACCGCAAGGTCCGAGATCAAACAGTTGATGGACATGGGTCTGGCTTAGCCGCCGCTGCAAAGCTGTATTGGATGTGATAATTCAGTGTTGCCCTGGTCGTCTAGTGGCAAGACCTTCCGGTTTTTGAACCGGATTTCGCGGTGTTCGATTCCCGCCCAGGGCAATTTTACAGCATTGCTGGAGTAGACCAGGGGATGCGGCAGCATTGATTGCCGGAATGTTTTCATGACAGATTGTCGCCGAGGGCGTTGACGAGACGGTTTCGACGATCCGCCCGCGTCAGGAGCGGGGCGATGAACGGTGTGGTCGTACTGGTTTCAGCCTCGCTTCTGTGCCTGGTGCTCGGATCGGTCCATGCGTTCTCTGTGTTCCTCGATCCGCTCGAAAAGACATTCGGCGCGTCGCGGGCGATGGTTAGCCTGACCTACTCCATGGCGCTGGTGGCGCTTACTTTTGTTGTTCTGGTCGGGCCGAAGGTCTACGGGCGGCTTCCGGCTGCCCTTTTGATCCTTGGCGCGGGCCTGGTCGCGGCGGCTGGCACATTGATCTCCGCATATGCAGCATCGCTAGCGATGATCTGGATTGGCTACAGCCTCCTCTTCGGGGCGGCAAATGGGCTCGGTTACGGATTTGGGTTGCAGGTCGCAGCCCGCACAAATCCCGGTCGTGAAGGCCTGGCGATGGGGATTGTGACAGCCTGTTATGCGATAGGTGCGGCCGTCTCACCTGTGTTGTTTTCAAACGCCATCGCCGCTGGTGGATTTCGTGCGGCAATGCTCGGCCTGACCGTCCTGTTGCTGGTCGCCGCGGTCGTCAGCACCGGGCTCATGCATTATGCACGGGCTGTGTTTCAGCCGGACGCCTCACAGGAAAAGGCAATTGCGGTTTCACCGCGCACGGTCGGTCTGTTGTGGCTCGGATACGGGGCAGGGGTTTCTGCCGGATTGATGGTGATCGGTCATGCTTCCGAGATCGCGCGTCTGACCGGCCTGCAGGCAATGCTCTGGCTGGCGCCAACGCTGATCGCCCTGTGCAATATGACCGGCAGTTTTGCGGGCGGATATCTCGTCGACCGATTGCCGGTGGGCTGGCTGATCGTTGGCCTGCCGGTATTGACCGCCACCGCGCTGTTGATATTGCAGGCAAACACTGCCGTGAGTGTCGTCATGGCGTGCCTCGGCGCAGTGGGTTTCTGCTACGGTGCGATCATCTCGATCTATCCGTCGATGATCGCCAAACTGTTTGGAATGGATGTTGGCCCACGAGTCTACGGCCGTATATTCACCGCCTGGGGCTTGGCCGGTTTGTCCGCGCCGTGGCTGGCGGGCTTTTTGTTTGATCTGAATGGCAGCTATTCTCTCGCGCTGATGGTCGCCGCTCTTTTCAGTGCAATCTCCGCTGCAACCGCTTTGATGTTCAGCCGCATTCCGGTCAAGGTCTGATCAGTTCGGCACGCCTCCGAAGTTCGGCCGATATCCGGCATTCAACACGGCGACCGTGGCCATCGGCGTGATCAGCGTTGCGGCTTGAGCGGCCAATACCTGTAGCGGAACCGGATCGCCATAACCGGAAAAGGACCATGGCAGAACAGAACCGGCTCGCAATGCCATTGGCGCGCCGGAAACCGAGATCATTGTGCCGTCAGGAAAGTCTTCGAGCTTGTCGACGGTGATCGGAACGGCTTTTCCACCCGTCGCCAGTCGCTGCGCATGCAGCACGGCATCAATCTCGCGCACTTTCGGATCGGCAACCCGATGGGCGTCGGCAAAACACCCGGCATAGGTCTTGGCCGCTAGCCGACGGCATTCAAAACATGGCCGGTGCCCCGCCGCCAATGCCGTAACCTCATCGAAGAAAAACAGCTCGGTATAGGTGCCGTGTGACATCACTTTGCGCTGCCGTCCCTTGAACGCGCAAACACAGATGATCCAGGCCTTTGTCGTCCACCGCCGTTTCAACAGCGTGCGGCTGGCCGCATCGTGGATGATGCCACGATTGCCCATAAAGCTGCCGCGGTCGGGGACTGCATGAATGACTCCGAACGGATCGACACGATTTTGCCGCGGCCCCTCGGCATTGGCCGTCTCAGGCATCGACGATGATGATGTGCACGGCCCGCGGACCGTGCGCGCCCAGCACAATCTTCTGCTCGACGTCACCGGATCGCGACGGGCCGGTGATCAGATTGACCACCCGCGGCATGCCGCCCCGGCCGAATTTGCGCCGCAATTTGGCGTAGAGCGTTTCCAGGTCACCTGCGATGTCCTTGGCGTCAACGACAACGATGTGGTGCTCGGGAAGAAAATTGATGGTCGTTGGATTGTCACTGCCCGATTGCAACATCACCGTCCCGGTTTCCGCAATCCCACCACTGGCATAGCTGATGCCGGAAAGGTCATCGCCGTCCGAAGGGCCGGTTTTGATGTCGAGTGTATGAAAATCCGCCCAGGGCAGGCGGGTCAATCGGCGGTCATCGCCCATGCGCAAGGCTGCGGGAAGGTTCTTCGAGCGCAGATATTCCATCACTGCGCGCGGGATAGTGTCGCGTTTCTTTACCTGCCGCACGGTGCAGGAAACCTGTTCCGCCATCGATCTGAAAAGCGCAACGCGTTGTGCCGGTTTCAGTTTGCCGCGTGCCGGAACAATGCCCTTGGGCGCCGTCTCCAGCCGTTCCGTGACGACCTGTTGACGATCGGATGCGGAACCGTTCGCAGCGAGAGCGTTACGGACCTTTCCAAGGATGGCTTCGCGCCCGCTCATGTCCGTCCTCCGCGCCGGCGAGCCTCGTGCTTTTGCCACTGCTGCAGAAAGGATTTGGTTTGAGGCGCGGGAAGGTCGCGATGCCGGGTCCATCCGCCGGCGAAGGGTAGCTTTCGCAGTCGCCGTTTGCGGCCGCCGAAAAACGCCAGCAAGGGCAGTCCAAAAGCCGCCGCAAAATGATAAAGCCGCGGCCGCTTGGCGAAATAGGCCCAGAATTTCAGTCCATAGCGTGCGGTTGCCGGGTTCAGGCCACGCTCGAATTCGCGCTCGCGCCAGTGCCGCATCATCTTCGGCAGGGGAATGCGCATCGGACAGACGCTTTCGCAGCGTCCGCAAAAGGTCGAGGCGTTCGGCAGATGCCCTGACTTGTCCACACCGATCAAGGACGGCGTCAGCACCGCCCCCATCGGGCCCGGGTAGACCCAGCCATAGGCGTGTCCGCCAACCGCGTGATAAACCGGACAATGGTTCATGCAGGCGCCGCAGCGAATGCAGCGCAGCATCTCCTGAAACTCGGTGCCAAGCATCGCCGATCGGCCGTTGTCGAGCAGAATGACATGGTACTGATCGGGTCCGTCGGGATCATCGGGACGGCGTGGCCCGGTGGAGAAGGTCGTATAGACGCTGCTTTCCTGGCCGGTCGCCGATCGGGCCAGCACCCGCAGAATCTGGGCCGAGTCCTCAAGCGTCGGCACAATCTTTTCGATCGACGCAATGACGACATGGATCCGCGGCAATGTCTGGGTGAGGTCGGCATTGCCCTCATTGGTGACAACGATAGAGGTTCCTGTTTCAGCAACCAGGAAATTGGCGCCAGTGATGCCGATATCGGCTTCGAAGTATTTCGCCCGCAACACCCGGCGGGCTTCGTCGAGCAATTGTTCCGGCTCTTCCAGTTCGCGGTTTCCCGGCAGGTAGTCGTGCGCTTTGCGAAACGCTTCCTCGACCTCATCCTTGTTGACATGCACGGCTGGCGCGATGATGTGGCTCGGCGCCTCGCCGCGCAACTGGATGATATATTCTCCCAGATCGGTCTCGATGGGAGCGATGCCGGATTTTTCGAGAAAATCGTTTAACCCGATTTCCTCGGTGATCATCGATTTGCTTTTTGTCACGATCTTGGCGTCGACCTTGCGGCAGATATCCAGCACGATGCCGCGCGCGTCTTCCGCCGTCTGCGCCCAATGCACATGCCCGCCGGTCTCGATCACCTTGGCCTCATAGGCCTCAAGATAGAGATCGAGATGTTCCAGTGAATGGTTCTTGATATCGCGCGCATTGTCGCGCAAGGCGTCGAATTCCGGCAGAGCGTCGGCGGCAAGGCTGCGTTTGGCGATGAAACCCTGTTCGACATTGCCAAGCGCCCGCTGGAGTTGTGTGTTGTTGAGGGCTGCACGGGCGTTTTCCTTGAACGCCGGTGATGTGATGGTGTGTTGCGTCATGATTTTCCCCGGCCTCCGATCGGCGGAGAATTCGTCATGCCGGCCAATACCTCCGCGACATGACGCACCTCTGTTTTTGCCTTTTGACGCCGCAGCTTGCCGGCGATGTTCATCAGGCAGCCCAAGTCACCAGCGAGCAGGAGATCAGCGGCGGTATTTTCCACATTCGCAGCCTTTTTCTCGACAATCGCGTTCGAGATGTCGGAATATTTGACGCAGAATGTCCCACCGAATCCACAACAGACATCCGGATCCTTCATCTCGGTCATCTCCAGCCCCTCGACCGTCGAAAGCAGCTTGCGAGGCTGCCCCTGAATTCCGAGTTCGCGCAGGCCTGAACAGGAATCATGATAGGTTACGCTGCCGTTGAATTTGGCCGATACAGAACTGACCGACAGAACATCAGTCAAAAAGCTGGTCAATTCGTGAACCTTTGCCGAAAACGCCACCGACCGTTTGTGCCAGACGGGATCATCGAGAAACAGCGACGGGTAGTGTTTTTTCAGCATGCCGGCACAGGATCCCGAGGGTGCGACGATATAGTCGAAATCCTCAAACGACTTGATGACCTCTTCCGCAATCGCCCTTGTGTCTGCCCGGTCGCCTGAATTGTAAGCCGGTTGGCCGCAACAGGTCTGTGCCATAGGCACGGATACGTCACATCCGGCATCTTCCAGAAGCCTGACCGATGCGAAGCCGACCGCCGGACGAAACAGATCGACCAGACAGGTCACAAACAGACCGACGCGTGGATTTTTGCCTGAGCTTTCCAAAAAATACTCCTCTACCTTGCCTGGCTGGTTTTTCCGTTTCGGGCGGGAAAATCAAGACCGGATCTTTGTTGCAGCCGCAGGCGTGAAATGCGTTGCCAGTCATCCGTCCGGTTCGCCTCCTGCATGGCTTGTTCGATGTAGGTAATGTGGGCTCGCGCCGCTTCGCGCGCCTCATCGGGTTTTGCTCCCACGACCGCCGCGTAAATGGCCTTGTGCTGTGCCAGCATCTCGTCGCGAGCGCCAGGCAGTCCATATATCAACGCGCGGTTGAGAAAAACCCCGTCGGCGAGCAGCCGATAGCAGGAGCGGAGCGTGTGCAGCAGGATGATATTGTGGGCGCATTCGCCGATCGTGTTGTGGAATTCAATGTCGACCGCCGTTTCTTCCTCATCATCCTGATTCTGGTGTGCGATCTCCATGCGCTCCATGATACGGCTCAGCATTTCGCGATCGTCGCCGGTCGCACGCAGCGCGGCATATTGTGCGGCGATGCCCTCGATCTCACGTCGGTATTCAAGATAGTCGGCGATGGCTTTTCGGTGTGTGGCAATCAAACGCATGATCGGCTTGGAAAAGACCTGGCCGATGACATCGGCGACATAGGTTCCGCCGCCGTGGCGGGTGGTCAGCAATTCGCGGGTTTCCAGTTCCTTCAGCGCTGCCCTGAGGATCGGCCGCGACACATCGAATTGCCGTGCCAGCTCACGCTCTCCCGGCAGCCGGTTGCCGGCGCGCAGCACGCCCTCCAGGATGAGTCCCTCGATCTGCTGCACAACCTCGTCGGCCGTCCGGGAATGCTCGATTCTGAAAAAGATATCGCTGCTCATCTGTCCTGATCGCTTCCGGAACGTTCCTGCTATTAATAACATTGTGGCGAATTGGTCAAATTTTATATCCAGTTTCCCCTACAGCTTTTGCAGTCATTCGAGCTCTGGCTTGGAAGTGCCGCTAGTGAATGGACTTTGGTTTGCAAAGCCAATAGATAACTGGTAAATACATTTTACCAATTCAGAGAATGGAGGTGGCGATGTCCGGATTGCAAATGCCCGAACCGGATGGTGCGACACTTGCCAAGCGCGGCGATATTGTCGCGGATATGCGCTCCATCGTTCCGGGCGAGGGAGTTGTCGATGCGGTCAACGAAATGCGGGCCTTCGAATCCGATGGGCTGACAGCCTACCGTCAATTGCCACTGGTCGTGGTTCTGCCGGAGACGACGGCGCAGGTTTCGCGCATTCTTGCCTATTGCAACAAACGCAACATCAGGGTTGTACCGCGTGGATCGGGTACCTCGCTGTCGGGAGGAGCACTGCCGCTGGAAGACGCCGTTCTGCTGGTGCTGAGCCGCTTCAACAGCGTGCTGGAGATCGACTACGAAAACCGGGCCGCCGTCGTGCAGCCAGGCGTCACCAATCTCGGCATCACCCGCGCCGTCGAGGAGCAAGGATTTTATTATGCGCCCGATCCTTCTTCGCAAATTGCCTGCACCATAGGGGGGAATATCGCTGAAAACTCAGGCGGTGTACATTGCCTTAAATACGGACTGACGACACACAATATTTTACAAATTAAAATGATAACCATGGAGGGTGAATTAGTTACGTTAGGTGGACACGGTTTGGATAGTGCCGGCCTGGATTTATTGGCTTTAATGACGGGTTCCGAGGGCTTGCTCGGTATTGTCGTCGAAGCGACGGTCAGGTTATTGCCGCTTTCCGAACATGTGGAAGTTATTCTGGCGGCATTTGATGACATTGAGAAAGCAGGGCAGGCGGTAGCTGCAGTCATTGCTTCGGGCTTGATTCCGGCCGGACTGGAAATGATGGATCGAGCGGCAATAAAAGCAGCCGAAGATTTTG
>JAJFHT010000116.1 GCA_021775495.1 Hyphomicrobiales bacterium
ATGGTGCCCAGAAGAGGACTCGAACCTCCACACCCTTGCGAGTACCAGCACCTGAAGCTGGCGCGTCTACCAATTCCGCCATCTGGGCAACGGGCTTCATCTAAGGACGCGAGAGCGCCCTGTCAACGGCGGATTGCCGACAGAAGCTCCGGTAATCAAGCTTTCTGATCTATTCGTCGAAAACCAGCTTGCTTGCCACCGTCGTATTGGGGTTCAGGGCGTAGACGAGCGGGATCCCGGTTCCAATTTCCAGGCCGGTGACTTCCTCGGGGCTCAACCGGTCAAGCATCATGCAGATCGAGCGCAGGCTGTTGCCGTGCGCGGCCACCAGCACATCCTTGCCATCCATCACATCAGGCAGAATTCGGGTGATGAAATAGGGCACCGTGCGGGCCATCGTGTCCTTCAGGCTTTCACCACCGGGCG
This sequence comes from Hyphomicrobiales bacterium, assembly GCA_021775495.1. Lineage (GTDB taxonomy): Bacteria > Pseudomonadota > Alphaproteobacteria > Rhizobiales > Rhizobiaceae > JAJFHT01. Next base: position 427 of record JAJFHT010000116.1, read on the forward strand.
GCGGCGTATCGTAGGAACGGCGCCAGATATGCACCTGTTCCTCACCCCACTTCTTGCGCGCGTCATCTTTGTTGAGGCCCGCCAGATCGCCATAGTCGCGTTCGTTCAGTGCCTCGTCGCGGATGGTTTCAAGATCCTGCTGGCCAAGCTCTTCCAGCATCAATGTCAGCGTGCGCTGGGCCCGGCTTAGTTCCGATGTGTAGGCAATGTCGAAAACCAGATTGTGGGCCTTCAGCTTGCGTCCGGCGGACTTGGCCTCTTCCACGCCCTTTTCCGTAAGATCCGGATCTCGCCAGCCGGTAAACAGATTTTTCAGATTCCATTCGCTTTGCCCGTGGCGGACAAGAACAAGCGTTCCGGACATGAAATGATCCTTTCAAGACAGTTGGTACGGGAGGAGTTAGATGGTCAGGCGGACAGTCCGAGCACATCCTGCATGGAATAGAGCCCGGGTTTCCTGCCATTGCCCCAACGGGCCGCGGTCACAGCGCCGCGGGCAAAGATCGACCGGTCTTCGGCGTGGTGCGACAGGGTGATGCGCTCACCAGTGCCGGCCAGCAGCACCGAGTGATCGCCGATAACTGATCCGCCGCGCATTGTGGCAAAGCCGATGGCGCCACTGGGACGCGCCCCGGTATGGCCATCGCGGGAGCGCACGCTGTTCTGGTCAAGGTCGATATTGCGCCCCCGCGCCGCGGCTTCGCCGAGCAGCAGCGCTGTTCCCGATGGCGCATCCACCTTGTGTTTGTGGTGCATCTCCAGCACCTCGATATCGAATTCATTCGGCCCGAGCGCTTTTGCCGCCTGCTCGACCAGAATTTCCAAAAGATTGACGCCGAGGCTCATATTGCCCGATTTGACGATGGTCGCATGATGTGCGGCCATCCGGATCTTGTCCTCATGTTCTGCTTCGCAACCCGTGGTGCCGATGACATGGACAATCCGCGCCTGCGCGGCATAACCGGCAAAATCGACTGACGCATCGGGCGTGGTGAAATCAAGCACACCATCGGCCTTGGCAAACGCCGCCAGCGGGTCGTCGGTGATTTCCACCTTGATCCTGCCGACGCCGGCAAGTTCCCCGGCATCCTTGCCAAGGCAGGCCGATCCGGCACGTTCCACCGCGCCGTCGACATGCACCCCGTCCATCGTGTGCACCGCGCGCACCAGGGCCTGTCCCATGCGCCCTGCCGCACCGACGATCACCAGTCCCATCGAACTCATATTTTTGTCTCCGTCGATCATCATTTCTGCACCGCCAGCATGTCTCCCGTATCGTCGACAATCTCGAGATTGCGGGCGCCCTGAAGGCGATGGAAACGCGCGTAAACACCGTCTTTCTTCTTGATCAGTTCATCGTGCCGGCCCTGTTCGGCAAGGTAGCCGTCTTCCAGCACCACGATGTGATCGGCGTCGATGATGGTCGACAGCCGGTGTGCGATGACGATGGTCGTGCGGTCCCGCATTATCGTTTCGAGCGCTTTTTGAACCTGCAGTTCCGAATCATTGTCGAGCGCCGAGGTGGCTTCGTCGAGCAACAGAATGGGCGCGTTGCGCACGATTGCCCGCGCTATGGAAATCCGCTGACGCTGGCCGCCGGACAGCGTGACCCCGTTCTCGCCGACCGGTGTGTCGTAGCCCTCCGATTGCTGACGAATGAATTCGTCGGCATAGGCGAGCCGCGCCGCTTCCTCGATTTCGGCATCGGTGGCGTCCGGACGTCCGTAGCGGATATTGTCGCGGATGCTGCCTTCGAACAGATATGGATGTTGTGAAACATAGGCAATCGATCGGCGCAGGGATGCCTTGGTGCAGGCGGAAATGTCCTGGCCGTCAATGCGAATGGCGCCGCTGTCGAGATCGTAAAATCGCTGCAGCAGCGCTACCAGCGTCGATTTGCCAGCGCCGGACCCGCCGACGATGGCCGTCGAACTGCCGGACTTTGCAATGAAGCTGACACTGTGCAGCACCGGCAAGTCCGCGACATAGGAAAAGCTGACATCGTCGAACACGACTTCGCCGGCGCCAACCTTCAACTCGCCCGCCCCTGAGACGTCGCCCTGCTTCGGTTCCATGTCAAGGATCTCGTAGATCATCCTGGCGTTGACCAGCGAACGCTCGAGATGGATTTGAAGTTTTGCCAGCCGCCGTGCCGGATCATAGGCAAACAGCAGCGCTGCGATAAATGCGGCCATCGAACCGGGTGGCGTACCTGATTCCACCGCCCTGAAGCCGGCGAATGCAATCACACCGGCAACGGCAAATCCGGCGAGAATCTCGGCGATCGGCGTTGTACCTTCGGACACGCGGGCTATCTTGTTGGCGCGCGATTCCGCATCCGTGATCAAGGTGGCAAGCTTGGCCTTCAGTTGGTCTTCCATCGTGAAGGCCTTGACGATGGCGATGCCCTGTGTGGTCTCCTGCATTGCTCCAACCAGATGGGAGTTTATGTGAACGGCCTCGCGTGTAACGCCCCTCAGGCGCTTCATAAGATAATAGACAGTAATGATCAGCGGCGGGCCGATCAGCAGCGCGATCAGCGACAGTTGCGGATCCTGAAACACCATGACACTGACAAGCCCGACCAGCGCAACTGCGTCGCGGGTGATCGAGGTGATGGTCAGGTTGAGCAGGTCGCGCACGCCGCCGACATTCTGGCTGATCTGGGCGGCCAGCTGACCGGAGCGTGAATCGTTGTAAAAATCCACGCCCAGCCGCAGCAGATGGTCATAAATGCGTCGCTGATACCGGGCCACAAGATTGTTACCGATTTTGGCCAGCAGCACCGCCTGGCCGTAGGTGGCGAGCCCACGCAGGACGAATGCAGCCAGAATCGCACCGCAGATAACGGCGATCAGTTCCTGGCGCTGCCGATAGAAGATTTCGTCAACAACGTCCCTGATTATCCATGCCGTAAAAGCCGTCGAGCCGGCCACGACAAGCAGAAAGACAATCGCCAAAGCGTACTGCATGACGTATTCGCGCGCGTTCTCGGACAAAACGCGTCGAACCACCGCAATCACCTCGCCGGGATCATCGGTAAGTCTGCTGTTCTTTTCAGGCGAATTCACAATAGGTACTTTCAGTTTGGTCCGGCTGTGTGTCTTCGCGACGAAGTCCTCTTACTCCCAACGGGAGGTCGTGACCATAGGCCGTTTCGCCCGAACCGCTGATCTTGTTTCGATCTTCGATCATCTGGCGCTGGAACCGTGCAACCGGGTGCAACAATCCTTGTCATAGCTTGAACCAATAGGCGTCCATGGGTCGTATCTTTGCAAGGATTTCGGACGTTCGTCACGGCAAATCCGAGGTGCTTTGTCTGTGACGAAGTATCATCTCGGCTCCAATGGAAAGTCCAAAAGGAAGCCAGAACGTGACCCAGGGCCATGCCGGGCGGCTGAAAATCAACTGATAGTCAAAACTGCCCGCTACCGTTATTGTTGCCATCATGCAAAGGGGTATGATCTGGCCTGTGATCCGCCACAGCCGAAAGGCGAAGTAATTGCCGAAGACCAGTATGCCTGCCATCGACAACGCGCTGAATATTCCGCCGCGAAACCAGGCCGACAGGACGAGATTGTGGGCCTGGTCGAGAAATTCTCCCGTGGCGATGTTGATCCCGACCGGACTAAAAGACCCGTATCCAGCGAACGGGCGATCGGCAATGAGGCCTAGAAATTTCAACCACACTTCCGGACGGCTGCTAAATCCCCGTTCAATGAGCGCCTGCCAGACCTCAGGCGCCGCGAACAAGCCGGCAATACCGGCAAGCAGAACAGTTGCCAGCAAGATCCGGTTTCTGCGGTTCGTGACCAGTGCAAACACCGACATCCCGGCAAAGGCCGCGACATAGCCGCTGCGCGAATTCGTTAAGAGAAGCGCCGCAAGCAGGATCACCGCGGCCAAAACGAGTACCACCCGTTGGATGAACGGGCCGCCAGCCCGTTCAAGCGTCGCGATCGCGCCAACGAAATACACTGCATATGTCGCGCTGACATTTGTTGAATTCGCATATTCCGGCATGCCGTATCTTGTAGTCAGTCGTGTCGTCCAGATCGATTCGGGAGGTGTCAACGTAAAATGATAGTATAAGTTGATGGCAGCGCTTGCAGCCAATCCAACTACCAGCACAAACAGCAGATAATCGATGAATTTCACGTTTTCCGTGCAAAGAAAGCCGGTCGCGAACAGGAATACAATTATCAGAATTGAATATCGAATTTGCTTGGATAAATCGCTAAAATCAGAATCAATATTTATTGCGGATGAAATTGAAAGAAATGAAAGATAAAAAATACATAACAAAATTAAGTAAGAAAAATTCAAATTGTATTTGAGGTTGGATAATAGCACAATGATCGCGAATGGTAGAAAAATATAGTAGTAAAAAAAGACTGGAGCGGAAAGTGTATGGCCGAGAAATATCGACAATACAAATGCCGCATAAGCGATCCCCAACAGATTTCTCTGCCGGGCAATTTCGGCGAGGGTCTGACCGAATTGCAGAACACTGCTTCGAAACCGGGAGGACTCACGGCTCATTTGAACTTCTGGTCACAGATTCCAAACCTTCCATTTCCCTTCCAATCAACTGGAAAAAGGATTGGGCAGCCTCTTCCCATGTCGGATGGGAAAATTGCTCCCGGATCATGGTTTCAAACGGAGCCCGCGCAGTTGGGTCCGTTATCCAAGTGCTCATCGCCTCAAACCAGGCATTTTCGTCGCGCGGATCGAGACAGGGTGAAAATGCGCCGACAACTTCCCTAAGCGCGCCGGCGCTGGATGACAGCAGCGCCTTGCCGTACTGAAACAATTCAACCGCCGGCAATCCATAACCCTCGTAGAGCGACGGGAAAAGGCCGAATGCCGCATTCGAATAGATCTGAGCGAGTTCGTTGTCATTTACTTCTGTAAGAACAACAAGGCTCGATCCGTAGCTTTCATCTGCCTCAAACTGCGCCATCATATCATCCACCAGCCAACCTCGGCGTCCGACGAAAACCAATTTGAAACCGGTCTCTTGAGGGATGTTCTGAGCGAGCAATCGTTTCCAGACTCTGAACAGCAGCTGATGACCTTTGCGCGGTTCAAGGGTGCTTACGAACAGGGCAAAGCGCCCAGTTTCGAGTCCTGCTGGCAGATCGGCCGGGCCGGGCTGTCGGCTTGAGATGATATCTGCACCTGGGCGAAAAATCTGAGTATTGGGTTGAGGCAGTTTGTTGTCGTCGCAGAACTTTCCGACATCAGCCGCGATTTGAGACGCAGTAACAAGGACCAAATCCGAGTGGGAGGCGACATTGAGCAACATTCTTTCAAAGCTCGCCGATGCACCTTGAGGATAAAAATTTGGAAACAGAAACGGGATGAGGTCATAGCAGATATTGCAAATTCGCAGGTCAGTTTCCGATTTGCGCTGGATGACATGTTTCCAGGCGATTTCCGACCAGTCAGATCCTGGGCAAAGAAAAAAATGGCTGGAGTCCAACACAAATTGTTGGCCCGCAGCGATGTCGAAAGGCAGCAACGCTCTGCGCGCTCCAATCGGATCGGTCAATTGTCTGAGATATTTTGCTCCCAGCAGCTTCGATTGGAAATGTTCAATCCAGACGGAAGTTGCACCGTTTCTCACACGTATGCGTTCCAGCGCGACAATGATCCGACGCCGCGGATTTCTCATCCAGAGCCTGATCGCTCTAAGCGGCTCCGGAAGTGAGTTATCAAACCGCGCGGATAACCCACTGCCATCCGATTGGGTTGAGTAATCTACGACGGCTTTGCCATCGATAATCAGTGTTAGAAAGTCCGGATTGATACGCCGAAATGCACCGAGCCTCGGATCAAACAGAACAAAGGTGGCGTCCTTGCAATTTGCGAGGGCCCAACGCGCCAATTCCCTGACGACCCTCAGGATTCCGACTGCCTGACCGTCTGATCGCGCGAGAGCCGAGAGGTCGAATACCAAATGTCGAGGCAAAAAACTCTATCCATCCTAATTGGAAAACCGGGAAAACTGAGCGTTGACGGAATTCGGAGCCCAGGTGGATTGCTCTTAAATCCCGACTAACTCACGATCACGTACCAACTTCCAACCCGCGGATTGTTTGCGACAAAAACAGCCAAATTGCAATTGGTCTGCTGGAAGTCCGTCTGCCGAGGCCGGTTGCGATCGCCACTCGATTTTTGTTCAAACGGTTCAGCGGGAAAGGGCAATGATTCAGGCCCTACCGATCCAGTTTCCAGCGCCTCCCGTCAAGCGGAACGCCGAACCGGGCCGGCGTGCGGGCAAAGGCCGCGAGACCGAGCAGGGCAGCCAGCGGATGGGTGATGACATAGACCGGGATATCCTTCACCAGGGCCGAATGCGGCGCCTTGTCTTCGAACGCTTCGCGAAACGATCCGTGTTCCAGCGCCGGCAGGATTTTCTGAACGATCCCGCCGGAAAGATACACCCCGCCCCTTGCCATCAGCACCAGCGCCAGATCGCCCGCCAGTCGGCCGAGCAGCGTGACAAACAGCGTCAGCGTCTCGCGCGCCTCTGCGTCACTGTCATTCAGCCCGGCCGTTGTGATTTCCGCCGGTGTCGTGAATTTCGCATCCTTGCCGTCTGCCTTTGCTATGGCGCGGTAGAGATTGACGATGCCGCGCCCACACAATACCTGCTCGCCGGAAACGCGGCCTTCGATTGTCTCCAGATGGGGCCAGATCTCCAGATCGCGGCTGGTGCGCGGGCCGAGGTCGACATGTCCGCCTTCACCTGGCACCGGTATCCAGGTGTGCCGCGACTGAACCAGCCCGGCGACACCAAGCCCGGTGCCTGGCCCGAGCACCACCCGGCTGGAATGTTCATCCTTTTCGCCCGCCCCGATCTTTGTCATGTGTTCGTCGTCAATTGCCGCCACGGCAAGCGCCTGCGCCTCGAAATCGTTGAGAACGATGACATCGCGCAGCCCCAGTTCACGCATCATGTCCAGCGGCCGCACCACCCAGGGGCAGTTGGTCAGGTCGATTTCGTCACCGCTGACCGGCCCGGCGATCGCCAGCACGGCCGACCGCGGCAGGATCGAGGTCTGGTCGAGAATACTGTTTTGAATCGCCTCGTCGATGGTCTCGAAATCAGCGGTCTGGACGATCGGAAAATGTTTTGGCTCGGCATAGGAATCGATCAGAATGGCAAAACGCGCATTCGTGCCGCCAATGTCGCCGATCAGGATTGGAAAATTCAGGACGTTTTCGGTGTCATTCATGATTGGCAACGGTTTTCTTAAAACTGTGATCGTCGGTCAGCGGTGGGCATGCTGCAACAGGATCTCGGCCGATGCCCGGTTGAGTGCCAGCGGAATATCATAAACAATGGCAAGCCGCATCAGCGCCTTTACGTCGACATCGTGCGGCATTGGCGTCAGCGGATCGACAAAGAACACCACAGCATCGATCTTTCCTTCGGCGATAAGCGCGCCAATCTGCTGATCGCCGCCCAGCGGCCCGCTTTTCACGCGCCGGATCGACAGTGCCGGACAGGCTTCCTGAACCTGTCCTCCGGTCGTTCCGGTGGAGACGATATCGCAGCCGGACAGGAAGACCTCGTGCTGCGCGGAAAACGCAACAAGATCAACCTTCTTTTCATCATGCGCAATCAGGGCAAGACGGAAAGCGTCAGCCAAATTCAATCTCCGGACGCGGGGTTAAATCGTTTGAATTTCTTTACGTGAGCGCCGGGCTCCTGAAAAGGCCCTATGGCGATTTATCTGATTCAGTTCACCGGGCGCGGGCGCGGAACCGGAACATCCAGGCTCATCACCTGGCTGAAAACTCCGGCCTTGGCTTTAGCGGCGGTCAGCGCGCCGTTATATCCAAGGGTAACGGCGTTCGCGGAAACCGGACCGGCCGCTTTGAGCACCGCCCGGCACGCTTTCGGCAGTTGCGACAGTTTCATCACATCGCGCCGTTTCGGTCTTTTCGGGCCTTTGGCCGGGCGCCACGGTTCCTCGGTAAACCACCAGGCCAGCGACTTGTCGCAACCGTCTCCGGCGGCCGTCCTGGCCTGGCGCTTGCAGCCGGTTGATCCGGGCGGACAGCCAATGCGAACGTGAAAATGATAGTGATGACCCCAGAACGGCCGGATCTTGCGCAACCAGCCGCGATCGCCCTTGACCGTGTCACACAGCTTTTTCTTGATACCGGGATGCACCAGGATGCGCTCGACTTCCGCGTAGCTGGCGGCGCGTTTCAATACTGCCGCATGCGCCCTGGTCCAGACGCGGTCGTCGACATAGAGCGAATTCTTCTTTAGCACCGATATGGCGCTGACGGTTTCGCGCTCCTTTCTGCTCAGCCGTTTTTTCGGCATCGGCCGCAGCCAGATATCGGCATCGAGGCCGATCTGGTGCGACGCATGGCCGGTCAGCATCGGTCCGCCGCGCGGCTGTGATATGTCGCCGACCATCAACCCGGGCCAGCCGTCCTGCGCCGCTTCGCGCGACAGCCGTTCGAGCAGCGTGATAAGTCTTGGATGTCCCCAGCGGCGATTGCGTGATAGCCGCATCGCCTGCCAGTGGTCGCCGTCCGCGGCGATGGCGATGCCGCCAGCCAGGCAACCCTTGCTGTAAAAACCGTGTGCTTTCGGTGCGATTGCCGCCGGCAGCTTCTTATGGCCGAACAGATTCTTGGCGAGAGGTTCGGCTTGCGCGCCAGGCGGCAGCGCAAATGCGATGGCCAATGCAATCAGCATGAACCTGCAGCTTGTCCATACCGGTACGATGCCGTTCATTGCATTCACCTCTTCGCCCGTTGCACCGTGATTTGAAATCACATCTTACCACATCCGCCGGTACCGCGCTAAGCACCCTTCCAACCGCCGTCCCGCCACATCTTCTCCAATGCAGCGCGGTAGTTCGGATAGCGGAACTCCAGTCCCTCGGATTTGATTCGCGCGTTCGATACCCGTTTGTTCTCACCATAAAAGGATCGGGCCATGGGTGAAAGCTCGGCCTCCTCGAAGGCAATTTCCGGTGGCGGTGTCACGCCCATCAGTTCGGCGGCACAGGCGACGACATCCTGTGGCGGCGCCGGCTCGTCATCGGTGACATTATATATGCCTGCGCGGTTGCCTTGTGCCAGCAGCCGCATCGCTGCGGCGATGTCGTCGACATGGATGCGGTTGAATACCTGGCCGGGCTTGACCAGCCTGCGAGCCGTGCCGCGGTCCAGATTGACCAGCGCGTTGCGTCCCGGTCCGTAAATGCCGGAAAGCCGCAGCACGGCAACGGCGATGTTGTGTTCGCGCCCGAATTCCAGCCAGGCTGATTCAGCAGCACATCGCTGGATCGACCGTTTTGACACCGGGCGGCATTCGGTTTCTTCGTCAACCCAGGCGCCGTCGTGATTGCCGTAAACGCCGACCGTCGACAGATATCCGATCCATTTCAGACGGGGCGCATTGCCGATGAGGTCCGCCGCCTGCAAGAGAACCGGGTCGCCGGCATCGTTCGGTGCGATCGAAACAACCATGTGGGTGCAGTCCTTCACCCGCGCGGCGAGGCTCCGATCGATGGCCGAACCGTCAAACAGCAAGGGTTCAATACCGGCTGCGCGCAGGGCATCGGCTTTTTCCGCAGAGCGCGTCGTGCCGGCCACATGGTCTGCTTCCGGTCCGATTTCCCGCGCAAAGCGCCGGCCGGAAAATCCCGCTCCAAAGATCATGACGCGCATGTTCAACTTGCCTCTTTATCGCCGGCGCCGCCCTTCGGCGCGCAGGCATGATTCCATTCAGCCAGCACATCCGGATCCTGTTCGCAGGGTCGAAATTGCTCGGCCAATTGCCCGAACTGCGGCCTGTCTTGAAGCCGATGCAGAGCCCAAACTGCCGCACCGCGCACCAGCGACGATGGATCCGTCATCAGCATCCTGCACGGCGCAATGAGTTTTCGGTCACCTGAGTTGCCGGCGGCGATCAGCGCATTGCGCAGAAACCGGTTGCGTCCGATCCGTTTGACCGGCGAGCCGGAAAAAAATCTCCGGAACGCCGCGTCGTCAAACGCCAGGAAGCTTTCCAGCCGCGGTGCGCTCAGATCATCCCGGGCGACCAGTTTGGCTTCCCGGGCGATACCCGCAAATTTGTTCCATGGACAAACCGCAAGGCAGTCGTCGCAGCCATAGATCCGGTTGCCCATCGCCGTCCGGAATTCGTGGGCGATCGGACCCTTGTGTTCGATGGTGAGATAGGAAATGCAGCGGCGCGCATCCAGCTGGTAGGGTTCGGGAAACGCCTTGGTCGGGCAGATATCAAGACAGGCGCGGCACGAGCCGCAATGGTCTTTTTCGGCCTCGTCGGGCGGTAGTTGCAGATCGGTGAAGATCGATCCGAGAAACAGCCATGATCCATGCGCGCGGCTGACCAGATTGGTGTGTTTGCCCTGCCAGCCGAGACCGGCCGCCTCGGCCAGCGGCTTTTCCATCACCGGGGCGGTGTCGACAAACACCTTGACATCGGCGCCACAGCGGCTGGTAAAACGTCCGGCGATCTGTTTCAGCCGGCCCTTGATGATGTCGTGATAATCCCGGTTGCGGGCATAGACTGAAATTGTCGCCCGGTCGCGGCGCTCAAGCAGCGCCAGCGGGTCGTCGGCAGGGCCGTAGTTCATGGCAAATAGAATGACGGAACGGACTTCGGGCCACAGCGCTACGGGACTGCCGCGCCGTTCCGCCGTCTCACGCATCCATTCCATCGTGCCGTGGTGACCATCGTCAAGGCAGCGCGCCAGCCTGGAAGCGGCGAGGGGGATCGCATCCGGAGCGGCAATGGCGATTGCGTCGAAACCATGCTCTTTTGCTTCACTGTTGAGGAACTGCCGCACCGATCCAGTGTCTTTCAGACCGGCCGGATGCGTTTTAGAAGTCAAGGTCCGCATAATGTGATACCGGGATCAGCCCCTTGACCCGGTCGGCCAGGATCGGCCGGAAGGACGGACGGGACTTGACCCTGCTGTACCAATCCTTGGCCTCCGGATAGTCCTGCCAGGCGATCTCACCGAGATAATCCAGCACTGACAGGGCCGCCGCCGCGGCGACATCGGCATAAGAGAATCGTTCGGATCCGAGCCAGTTACGGGTGCCGGCCAGCCAGTTGGTGTATTTCAAATGTTGCTTGATATTGGATCGCGCGGCGCGGATGGCAGCCGAATCCGGCGCGCCGCCACCCTGTGCGGCGGCCATGTGCAGCTTGAATACACGTTCGCGCACGAGATGCCGGGTTACATCATTGTCGAGTTTCGTCAGGAACCAGTCGACCAGCCGGCGGATTTCGGCGCGCAGCAGCGGATCGTCGGCAAACAGTCTTTTGTCGCGTAACAGCACACCGCGGGTTTCGTCGACATATTCCGCAATGACTGAAAAGCCGCACACCGCATAGTCGGCTTCGGCCAGCAGAACCGGCAATGTTGCGGCCGGGTTGAGAGCCAGAAATTCAGGCCGCCGCACCCAGGGTTTTTCCTCGATCAGTGATATCTCTTCTCCATACTCGCCGAATGTCAGACGGACGAAGCGGCTGGCCGCCGACATTGGATGATGAAACAGGGTGAGCATCGACAAATCTGTATGGCCTTTTTGTTGCCGGACCGGTAAAGCTCGCGCGTTCGGATGTCGCGCCTCCGAGCTATAGGATCACAGGGCAGCCGTTTCAAGCAATCCCGTTCACCACCACTGTCAGATATGCCGGAGCGGCAATGGAACACCAGACAATTGTCGAAGCCCTGATTCTCGGTTTGATCGAGGGTCTGACCGAATTCCTTCCGGTGTCCTCCACCGGACACATTCTGCTTGCCGGCCATTTCATCGGCTTCGAATCGACCGGAAAGACCTTTGAAGTGCTGATCCAGCTTGGCGCGATCCTTGCCATCCTGTCGGTCTATTTCGGCCGACTGTGGAAACTGCTGGTCGACCTGCCGAGTGATGCCCGGACCAGGCGTTTTGTTGCTGGTATTCTGCTTGCCTTTTTGCCGGCCGCGGTCATCGGAGCGGCGGCCCACGGTTTCATCAAGACCGTCCTTTTCGAAACGCCGATGCTGATCTGCGTCATGTTGATTCTCGGCGGTATCATCCTTTTATGGGTCGACCGGATGACCCTGACACCGCGTTACGATGACGTGATGGACTATCCGCTTTGGCTGTGTTTCCGCATCGGCCTGTTCCAGTGCCTGGCGATGATCCCGGGTACCTCGCGCTCTGGCGCGACCATCGTCGGCGCGTTGCTGATGGGCGCCGACAAGCGTTCGGCGGCGGAGTTTTCCTTTTTTCTCGCTATGCCGACCATGACCGGTGCATTTGTCTACGATCTCTACAAAAGCCGGGCGGTACTGGATATGAATGACGCGGTGATCATCGCGGTCGGATTTGTTGCCGCCTTCATTTCCGCCGTCGTGGTGGTGCGGGTTTTGCTCGATTACATCTCCCGTCACGGCTACGGCCTGTTCGGCTGGTGGCGGCTGCTGGTCGGCGGTGTCGGCATGGTCGCGCTTTTGGTTTTCGGCTAGAAGCGGCTTTCACCCGTCTGGTCTGCGACGGACAATCCCGTCGAAAAAACACCGCAGGCCGCCGCGGAATACGGCCATTTCACGATAATTTTCGTTGTTTTGCCCTCCAGTTTTGAATGGCTTCGATCTCCCAAGGGATAAGCCGCCGCTCCCTTGCGATGAAGATGAGCATCATGATAGCAACCGATTTGATTGTTATTTGTTCAAAAGGCGCAAACGATGAAAAGAAGCAGTCAATTGTCCGGTAATATTGATGCTTGCCGGTCATGAGCAAACTCACGGAAACAGACCTGACAATACTGCGCCTGCTGCAGACCAACGCACGCGAACGGCTGGAGACGATTGCCGTGGAGACAGGCTTGTCCGTTGCAACGGTTCAGCGTCGCATCAAAAGCCTGAAAGCGGACGGCGCCATCATGGGCGAAGAAGCGGTTGTCTCACCGAAAGCCGTCGGAATTACCATGACGTTCCTTGTCATGGTCGAGCTGGAACGAGAGCGCATCGATCAGATCGACGCCTTCCGGCGGAAAGTCAGGGCCGAACCGCAGGTGCAGCAATGTTACTACATCACCGGCGAGGCCGACTTTGCGCTGATCGTTCTGGCCCGGGACATGGAAGACTATGAGAAGTTCACACAGCGGCTGTTTTTCCAGGATTCGAATGTCAAGCGCTTCCGCTCATCGGTCGTCATGGACCGGACCAAAGTCAGCATGAACGTTCCGATTCTCTAGTGTGTCCCTTCCTAGCCGGACAGCGTCTGCCGGTCAGATTTGTCTCGCGTGAGGACTTCGGATGGAAGGAGGCGTGTTTGCGGCATCGGTCAGAGCGATTATGCCAAAAAAAACAATCATTCTGCCGTGCAGGGATCAGTATTTCGGCTAAATCCGTCACTTTTTTTCATAATGAGCTGAATAGTGATGATTTTCGGTCGATAGATGCGGCTATCTTGCGCACATGAAACCTGAGACAACTCCATTCGGGTCTGAAGGCCGGCAGCGTCTGTTCCGTCCGCCGTGCAGCGTGTAGACAAATCCCGTGAAACATAAATCTGACGACACGTCCCCGCTCACGGTCAGCCATTGGGGAGCCTATCGGGTCGACACCGACAACGGTGCACCGGTCGCGATTCGCGGGTTTGAGGATGATTGTGATCCCTCGCCCATCGGCCAGGCCATGATCGACACGCGCGAGGGACCCTGCCGGATCGGCAGGCCGGTGCTGCGTCGAGGCTGGCTTGAACGGAACGATGATCGCGGTTTGCGCGGGCGGGACACATTCGTCGAGGTCGAATGGGACGAGGCTCTGGACCGGGTCGCGGGCGAGCTCGACCGTGTGCGCAATGATTTCGGCCACGAATCGATTTATGCCGGCTCCTATGGCTGGGCCAGCGCCGGCCGGTTCCACCATGCCCAGAGCCAGCTGCGGCGTTTCATGAATCTTTTCGGCGGCTGCACAACGGCACGCGATTCCTACAGCTATGCCGCCGCAGAAGTGATGATGCCGCATGTCGTCGGGCCGATGGCACGGCTGCTGATCGAACACACGTCGTGGAAAGCCGTGGCGGAGGGGGCCAGGCTGGTGGTCGCCTTTGGCGGCATGGCGCAGCGTAATTCCCAGATCAATTCCGGCGGCACCGGCAACCACATGCAGCGCCGCGATATGCTTGCGGCCCGGGACGCCGGCGTCGAATTCGTCAATGTCAGCCCGGCAGCGACCGACATGATGGCGGAAATGCAGGCGCAATGGCTGCCGATCCGGCCCAACACCGATATGGCACTGATGCTCGGGCTGGCGCACACCATTGTCAGCCGCGGCCTGCATGACGCGGAATTTCTGACCCGCTACTGTACCGGTTTCGAAAGGTTCCAGCCCTATCTCATGGGGACGCGGGACGGGATTCCCAAGGATGCGGATTGGGCTGCGTCAATCACCGGTCTGGACGCCGAAGCGATCACCGCTCTGGCCTTGCGCATGGCCGCCACGCCGACCCTGGTCAATGCCAGCTGGTCGCTGACCCGTCAGCAGAACGGTGAACAGACTTTCTGGATGCTGGTTGTGCTGGCGGCGATCCTCGGTGGCATCGGCAACAAGGGTACCGGATTCGGTCTTGGGCTGGGGGCGGTCAACGGTGTCGGCATACATCGCAGCCATCTGCCATGGGCATCGCTGCCGTCCGGCCGCAATCCTGTCGACAGCTTCATTCCCGTGGCGCGGATCAGCGACATGCTGCTGCATCCGGGCGAGACGTTTGATTACAATGGCCGGCAATTGCGCTACCCCGATGCGCGGCTGGTCTACTGGGCCGGCGGCAATCCGTTTCATCACCATCAGGATCTCAATCGTCTGCGACGGGCCTGGCAGCGGATCGAGACCGTTGTCGTTCACGAACCCTTCTGGACACCGCTGGCACGGCACGCCGATATCGTCCTGCCGGCAACGATTGGCCTGGAGCGAAATGATCTCGCCGCGTCGCCGCGTGACGGCTACATGTTTGCCATGCGCCGGGTGGCCGAACCCTATCGGCAGGCGCGGGACGATCATTGGATATTTGCCGAGCTGGCACGTCGGCTGCGACCGTCCGATGGCAACGCGGTCGATTTCTCGTCGGCATTCACTGAAAGCCGCGACGAGGCCGGGTGGCTGCAGGCGATCTACCAGGAGACCCGGGCACGGGGCGACGCACTTGGATACAGTCTTCCCGAGTTCGACACCTTCATGCAAAGCGGCGTGGTGCGGCTGGACCCGCCGGCAGAGGCACGGACTTTGTTGCAGGATTTCCGCGAGGATCCGCAGGCCAATCCGCTTGCGACGCCTTCCGGTCGTATCGAGGTTTACAGCGAAACGATTGCCGGATTCAAGATTGACGACAGTCCCGGACATCCGGTCTGGAACGAACCGCAGGAATGGTTGGGCGCGGTGCTCGCCAAGACCTGTCCATTGCACCTGATTTCACATCAGCCCGAACGGCGGTTGCACAGCCAGCTCGATCACAGTCCGCACAGCCGCGCCGGCAAAATTCACGGCCGCGAGCCGTGCCGGATGCATCCGGATGAAGCGGCACGGCGGGGCATTGCCGAGGGAGATATCGTGCGCCTGTTCAACGACCGCGGATCCTGCATCAGCGCCGCGCAGTTCGACCCTGGTCTGAGGCAGGGTGTGGTGTCGATCGCGACAGGTGCCTGGTATGATCCGGACTGGAGCGGCGATCCGCAGTGCTGCAAACATGGAAATCCGAACGCTCTGACCGCCGATCTGCCGACGTCGAAACTGGCGCAGGGACCTGGCGCCCTGACCTGCCTTGTCGAGATCGAGCGGTTTAAGGGCGATGCGCCGGAAGTGACGGCGTTCGCGCCGCCGGTGATTGCCTGACCACTTATCGGTCGTGGCGTCGAAATTTAAACATGACAATATCACTCCAATTAAACTGGACAGCGGACATTTCCTGATGCACAAGCTCCGAACAAAACGATAACGCAGCAGGAAGATACTGGAGTGACACTTTGAACGCAGCGGCAACCGACAATGCCAAACCTTCGCGGGCACCACGGCTTCTGACCGTCGCACGCACGGCTCGCCTCACACCCAACATGGTCCGGATCACTTTTGCCGGCCAGGAACTGGATGGTTTCCCGGCCGATCGGGAAGGCGCGAACTGCAAGATCATGTTGCCGGCTTCCGGTCAGAGCCGCGAGGATTTTGCCGCGCAGCTCGATGGTGCCGGCCCGAAACCGATCACCCGGACCTACACCGTCCGGCATTTCCGCAATAACCCGGCCGAGCTGGACATCGACTTCGTGGTTCATGGTGACCAAGGACCGGCCTCGCGTTGGGCCAAACATGCCATGCCCGGAGATTTCTGCGGATTTGCCGGCCCCGGCCCGGTCAAGGTCACACATTTCGAAGCTGACTGGTATCTGCTGGCTGCCGACATGTCGGCTTTGCCTGTTGCCGCCGCCACATTGGAAGCAATGCCGCGGGACGCAAAAGGCATCGCGCTGTTTGAGGTGATGTCCGAGGCGGACCGGCAACAACTCACGGCACCTCGGGGGATCGAAACACATTGGCTGGTTCAGTCCGATCCTCATGTGCCGTCGGAGGCACAGGAACGGTTCATTCGCAGTCTCGACTGGCCCGCCGGCCGGGTACAGACCTGCATTGCTGGAGAGAGTGGCGTGATCCGGTCCCTGCGCGCATTCCTGCATCAGGAAAAAGCGCTACCACGCACGGACACCTATATTTCCGGTTACTGGAAAATCGGCCTGATCGAAGATGAGCACCAGAAGGTCAAGCGCGCTGAGGGCTGATCCGGTCTATTGTGCCGTTCCGGGTTGCAGCAGATGGCTGGCACAGTTTCTGCAGTCCGAACTGCCGAAACCGGGAATGACCGACACAAAGACGCCGGTTCCAATCAGCCGGCTGGCAAGATCGCATTCATTGGCATCGGGCACCGCCAGCGCCAGGCTCTGATCCGCCATCGCGGTCAGATGGTCGATGTGCCAGTGAATTTTCTTGTCCGCCCGGAAATGACGGCTCAGTCGCTGACGTACGCCGCCCGATCCGTGCGCGCTGCCGGCATAGACAAACCAGCCTGGTTCGGCCCTGCCAGTAACGCTGGGCGGCAGGCACAATCCGTCTATCCTGTCCAGGTGCAGCAGCAGCAGATAAGCGCCCCTGAACACGTCCAGTGTATCCACATCCTGCGGCATAGCCCAGTGGCCGGAAATGCCGGAGTTCAGAATGCTCCGGCAGATTTCCGGTTTTAACGGTTGTGGGATCACTGATTACGCCCAGGAAAACCGGCCCGGCGCCGTTCCTCCTGGATCTTGCTGAACTCCTGCATTTGCTGCCTGGTCAGGAACGTTTCCAATCGGTTCTCCAGCTGTGCCCGGTTGCGCTTCATGTCCGACCGCAGCCGGAACATAACAGTCAATGACGGCCGTTGCCCGACGTCCGGATCAACGCCGTGCTTGTCCAGTGTCTCCAGCACCGATGATCTGAAGGCCAGCATGGTCCGCTGAAACGGTTGCTTCTGATCTTGGCTGAGTTGCAGCCTTTGCGCGACCTGGTGAATGCGCGCTTCATCGGTTCCCGGTGCCTTGCCGGTATCGGCTGTGGCAAGTCCCATAAGGATCAGTATAAAAACACCGCCGAATACTGAGGCGAGACGAAGCTGGCGAAAGAAAGGATCAAGGGTCATGTCATCACTCCGAATATTGCGCTCCCCGATACTGTTCTGGTCGATGGGCATTTCGCCAATTTTGCGGCGGCGTAAAGAATTGTAAAGTTGTAGTCCGGCCCAACTCAGACCAACCCGTTCAGCACGCGTCGGACAGGATCAAGCGTCGTTACGGTCAACAAAATCCTGAGCCATTTTCGAAACGATGTTTGCAAGGTTCAGTGGGCCAAAACGACCGGCGGCAGGCATCCGGATTTTTGAGGGAACACCGTTTGGTTGTCGATCTGGACATTGTGCGGATAAGCGGACAAATTGCTCGCAACATGCGGGTCATTCTCGATTACATCACAGGGCATCCCTATCGCAGCGCGCTCATGTTCATGATGATCGCAGCAGGATACTTCGCATTCTCGGCTCTCGGCGTTGAAAAGCTCGAATTCGTCGATCTGTCATCACCCAGTGGTTTTCGGGCACTGGTGCTTGACGGAAAATCGTCGCGCTTCGATCCGATCCTGGGTTCTTTACGAAAAACTTCAAATCCCGATATTGTGGCAGACACGGCACCTGATGCCACCGAGACCTGTGACGCTCTGTTGCGAGATGAAGGGTCACCCTATGTGGGGGTTTTCGACAACTCACTCAGTGTCGTGGAGTTCTTCGATTACAAATGCCCCTATTGTAAAACTCTGGTGGATATCCTTGCCGATATCCGGGCGAATGTGGATTTCCGTCTCATCTACAAGGAATGGCCGATCCTGGGTGAGAGCTCGCAGATGGCGGCGCGTGCCGCGCTGGCAGCTGCCAAACAGGGAAAGTATCTGGCGTTCCATACAAAACTCATGCAAAGCGGATTTATTCCTACCAGCGGATACATTGAGGATCTGAGCGGTAGGCTGGGCATCAATCATGCCAAACTACTTGACGATATGTCTTCGGATGAAACGTCTGCACAGCTTCGACGCAATCACGCCCTCGCATCGAAACTGGGACTGGTTGGAACGCCGGTCCTGATTGTAGGTCGCACAATCGTCGAGGGTGCGATCACACAAAATCAGCTTGAGCAACTTATTGCCGAAGAGATGGCGTCTCCGCAGATTTGCTGAGCCGCACCGGTGAAGTAACAGGCTTGCGACTTGATGCGGGATGCCGACGTGGGAACTGCAATGCATTCCAATGATCTGGCCAGTCTATGACCTAAACAAACCCGATCAGCCCGCGCCGGATCAGATCGAGCGCCAGCACGGTCAGCAGGATCCTGAACCACTTGCGGAAGGCCGTCTCGTCGAACCGGTCGAGCAGGCGCGAGCCGGAGATGGTCCCAAGATAGCCCGTCGCGATCATCGCAGCGATGAGCGGCAGCCAGTCGGCAAAGGCGAAACCGGCGGCAATGAACGCCAGCACCTTGAACCCATGATGCAGTGTCATGCCGGCCGCCGCGGTGGCGACAAGCGCCTTGCGGTTGTCTGGCACCAATTGCGCCAGGAACGGCATCAGCAGTGGTCCGGTTGCGCCGACAAACATACTGATGAAGGAAATGACCGCGCCGCCAGCGGCAATGCCGGCGCGGCTCAACCGGTCGAAGCCGGGAATTTTTGTCCAGGTGACGGCGATGACGAAGCCGCCGAGCAGCAGTTTCAAAAGGGCGTCCGGCAATTGCACTACAAGCGCCGCGCCGAGGCCGACGCCAACAACGCTACCGGCGACGAAGGGCACTACCACTGCGAAGGAAATATGATCACGCTGATGCCATGCGCGCCCGGTATTTGAGCCGAGCTGCACAGCGCCGTGCACCGGGATCAGAGCCGCAACCGGCAGCGCCAGGCCGAGAAAGGCCAGCATGGCGACACCGCCGCCAATGCCGAAGGTCGCCGTCAGTGCCGATGTCATGAAACTTGCCGCCACCAGCAGCAGGGCCGCCAACGGGTCGAGCCCGGCGGGAAGCAGTCCGGTCAGCAGCTCCACGGGGAGTGCGGTCAGGCCGGCTTGTTGCGGGTGAATTGGCCCTGTGGGCGAAAACGCCAAAGATAGCTTGGCAGGATCGCCTCGGTCGAACGTGCCTGGATGCCGAGGCCGGCGAGGCTGCGGTTTTCAGCGACGGCCTCGGGTGAAACGGTATTGTCGTTCTCCAGCAACACCACCTGGTCGCGGGTCAGCATCGGCTTGAACAGCGGCACCAGTTCCAGCAGCCGTCCGAGCAACCGGGCCGGTCCGAACGGGATCGGAACCAGCAGACGGTTGCGGTCGATCATCTGCAGCATTTCTTCCAGGCACTGCTTGAAGCTCAGCACTTCCGGTCCGCCCAGCTCATAGACTGCGCCCGGCGCCGTCTTGCCGTCGACCGATTGGGCGATGGCTTCCGCAACATCGCAGACATAGACCGGCTGGAATTTTGTCTCGCCGCCGCCGATCAGCGGCAGGAAGGGCGAGAACCGCGCCATTTCGGCAAATTTGTTGAAGAACTGGTCTTCCGGCCCGAAAATGATCGACGGCCGGATCACCGTCGCCGACGGTATTGTCTCCAGCACGGCGGTTTCACCACGTGCCTTGCTGCGTGCATAGTCAGATTCACCGTCGGCATCGGCGCCGATTGCCGACATATGGGTGAGGCCGGCGCCAACCGAACGTGCTGCTTCCGCAACGGCCCTGGCGCCGAAATCCTGAACCGCGTCGAAGGTCTGGCCGCCCCGCTCGAACAGGATGCCGGTCAGGTTGATGACATGATCGGATCCTTCCACCGCCCGGTCGACCGACCAGCGGTACCGCAGATTGGCCTGCACAGCATGAATCTGGCCGACATTTCCAAGCGGCTGCAGATGGCCGGCAAGATCCGGACGGCGCACTGCTACGCGGATGTTGTAGCCGCGTTTGGCCAGTGCCTGCACCACATGCCGGCCGACAAAACCCGAGCCTCCAAAAATCGTCACCAGTTTGGGTGTGGATGTTCTGGCTGTCATGGCGAAACGCTCTCCATCTGGTCGTCGGACCCGGCCTGTAGTCAGTTGCCGCCAGGTCGAAGCAGTCACCTACCGTTGTGCCGAAGATTTCACAAGTGGGCGGCTTCGGCAACGCGCAAAAGGTCTCAGATATCATCGGGATCAAATTGGTGAACACACCGTCATCGCCGCCGGGCTGTTTTCGCCCGCCGATCGGACTATTTTGGTTGCAACGCTCAATTTCGAAAGATCAAACCATGTCGATCAGACCTGTGAAATCCATAACGCCCGCCCAGCCGACACTTGAAGGCGCGGGGGTCAAACTCCATCGCGCTTTCGGTTTCCAGGACCCGACCATGCTCGATCCGTTCCTGCTGTTTGACGATTTCAGGAACGAGAAGCCGGAGGATTATCTGGCTGGTTTTCCCTGGCATCCGCATCGCGGTATCGAGACCATCACCTATGTGCTGTCGGGAACTGTCGATCATGGTGACAGCCTCGGCAATTCCGGCACACTACAGGCCGGCGACGTGCAGTGGATGACCGCCGGCAGTGGCATCCTGCATCAGGAAATGCCGAAGGGAAACGCCAATGGTCAGATGCACGGTTTTCAGCTCTGGGCCAATTTGCCGTCATCGCTGAAAATGACCGATCCGCGCTATCAGGATGTCGGGTCCGCCGATATTCCGGAGGTGACCGATGATGACGGTACCAGCGTTCGCATCATCTGCGGTGATTTCTGGGGCAAACGCGGCCCTGTCGACGGCATCGCTGCCGATCCGCGTTATCTCGACGTCCACGTTCCGGCCGGCCGTCGCAAAACCCTGCCCGTCGACACCCGCAATCATGCCTTTGCCTACGTGTTCGAGGGCTCGGGCCGGTTTGAAGGCGCGTCCGACCCGTTCGGCGTGCTGACTGAAAAGGAAATCGACAGTGAGGAACTGCTGATCCGCGACCAGACCGGCGACCGCTCGCTTGTCGTGTTCGATGCCGGTGACGAGATCACCGTGCAGGCCGGCGAACGGGGCATACGATTCCTGCTGGTCTCCGGAAAGCCGATCGAGGAACCGGTGGCCTGGCACGGCCCGATCGTCATGAATACCCATGATGAACTGCAGCAGGCGTTTCGCGATCTCAACAATGGTAGCTTTATCAAGTCAAGCTGAACCAATACTAAGGACCGTTGGTATTAGCCGACAAATGCCCGTTCGATGACGAACTGACCCGGCCGCGCATTGGAACCCTCGTGCAGGCCGGCCGCTTCGATCCGTTGCTTGATGTCGAGATTCATATCCAGCGAGCCGCAGATCATCACCCGGTCGGTTTCGGGATCTAATGCGCCGAGATTTAGGTCTTTGAAAAACGTCCCGTCATCGATCAATTGCGTCATCCTGCCCATGCGGGCGGACGTCTCCCGGGTCGTTGTCGGATAGTAGCGCAGCTGCGTTGCAGCTTGCTCGCCAACCAGCGGATCGTCGGCAATGTCGTTCGCCAGCGCATTGCCATAGGACAGCTCCGCCAGGTCGCGGCAGGTATTGGTTAGAATGACGCTGTCGAAACGGTCGTAGACATCCGGCTCGCGGACCAGGCTGCCGAAGGGGGCAATGCCGGTGCCCGTGGCGATCATGAACAACCGTTTGCCCGGCAGCAGCGCATCTGTGACCAGCGTTCCGGTCGGCTTGGCCCGCATCCAGATCTTGTCACCCGGCTGGATCGCCTGGAGTTTTGAAGTCAGGGGACCGTTCGGTACTTTGATCGAATAGAATTCGATTTCATCGTCCCACGAGGCACTGGCGATCGAATAGGCCCGGTAGATCGGCTTGTCGGCGCTTGGCAGCCCGATCATCACGAACTCGCCGGCCCGGAACCGGAAGCTCGCCGGCCGCTCGATGCGGAATTTGAACAGACGGTCGGTGTAATGTTCGACCGAGACGACGGTCTGGCTGAACACGCCGGTCGGAACGGCGAGTTCGACCTGCTCTGTGGTTGGCATCGGTACGGGCTGGGTCATGATTTTGGTCTCTTTGACGACATTTCTTGGGAGGAAACGACTCTCGGGATTCCAGTGCAATAATTGTTTGTGTACCAACAATACTTCGCAGTTGCAACATTTTTCCCGTCAGTGCGCAGATACGCCGCACGGCCGTCTTTTTCAAGCCGCCTTTGGCCGGATGTCCGGGATTGTGATCAAAGGGTGTACCGGTCTGACATTTCGGCTATTTTGTCCGCATCCGGACAGAGGGAGAAACGGAATTGGAAAAGATCACCGGGATGGATGACACCGCTCTCATCGTCATTGACGTGCAGAATGATTTTTGCCCCGGCGGTGCGCTTGCCGTGACCGGGGGCGACGAGATCGTCCCGCTGGTCAACGGCCTGATCGACAGCCTGCCACATGTCGTCCTGACCCAGGACTGGCACCCGTCCGGCCATTCCAGCTTTGCCTCCTCGCACAGTGGCGCGGATCCGTTTTCCACTACTCAGATGCCTTATGGCGACCAGACCCTTTGGCCCGATCATTGTGTCCAGGGCACCACGGGCGCTGCGTTCCACGCCGATTTGCAATGGACCAGGGCCGAGCTTGTCATCCGCAAGGGCTTCCGCAATGCCGTCGACAGCTATTCGGCCTTTTTCGAGAACGATCACACCACACCGACCGGTCTCGGCGGCTATCTGCGCGAACGCGACATCTCCTCGCTGGTGATGGTCGGCCTCGCCACCGATTTCTGCGTTGCCTTCTCGGCGCTCGACGCGGCAAAACTCGGTTTCAAGGTGACGGTGCTGACCGATGCCTGCCGGGCGATTGATCTCGACGGTTCGCTGGCCGCCGCAATGGACAAGATGAAAGCAGCCGGCGTCTCGCTGGAGACGACGTGATCGGGGAAATCAGAGAACAGAAAAACTTTAGGCTTTCACTTCATCCATTGGTGACGAAGCGCTGCTATTTTGCCAGCGAATGATGTCTTTGTTGATGGTTCGCAGGGCTGAATGCGCACATGTGATGTTGTGGACAAGGTTATGTATTCAAAGCCGGTGCTTGTGGTTGATGACGATCCGCTGTTTCGCATTCTCATGCAGGATGCGCTCAAGACACTTGGCGTGACCTCTGTGCTGGAAGCGGCCGACGGGACCGATGTGCTGGAAACCCTGGAGAACCAGAAAACACCGGTCGGCCTGATCTTTCTCGATCTCTCCATGCCAAAGGTCAGCGGCCAGACCGTTCTGGGATTTCTCGCCGACATCAAATTTCATGGCGATGTCATTATCTGCAGTGGTGAATCCGGCGAGGCGATAAAACGCGCCGAATATCTTGGCAAGGTGCTCGGGGTCAAAATCGCCGGGTCGCTGATCAAACCGATCGACATTGAACGTGTTGCACAACTGATAGGTCAATGCGCGAATTCGCCCGGCGATACAGAAACAGACAATGATGATGATCTGCGCCGGTTGGCGTGAGATCTCAGATCGGGCGCTGTCCCGGGGTCAATGCAATTGACCCAGTTTCGTCAAATAGCTGCAGATGTCGTTGCACAGGATATCGGCTCTCTTGCTGAGGGCTGTTTCTGAAATCTTCTGCACGACGCGGTCGGATTTGAAGAAATGATGATCCCCCACCCTGGCAATGAAGCGGAGCTTCTTCGACCAGGACGGGCTGACGTCGTGGCGATGGTAGTGCGTGGCAAACAGATATCTGCTCGGCACCGGATTGGCGTCCGCCACCGCAATGCTTTCGTGCACGCCGTTGCCGGGTTGAAGCGACGCAATGATGTCTTCGCTGATACGGATCATCTGCGCGAATTTCGCTGGATTGCCGGGCGTGTTGGCCCGGTTGTCGCAAGCGAAGGAAAACTGGCAGCCGTTCAAACGATGCGCATTCTGAAACACCACGTCGCAGATGGTCGACGGATAGGCTTTCGATGCAACGCGGTTCAGGATGGTCAGGCCCACGGCCTTCTGTCCCTCCAACGGTTCTCCCCTGGCTTCATGATAGAGCGCCAGAGCAAGGCACATACGGTCGATTGCTGTTATCGAACCATTGGAAGCCAGCGAGGAAAACGCCGAGTGGAAGGGTCTGTCGACAAAAGCGGCAGCTGACTTCATCGACAGCGGTCCGCTGGACGAAATCACGGTCAAATTGAAAAAAATGGCAATACTTGCCAATATTTTCAGTATTCCGCGTCTCATGATGATTCCCCGTTCTCCAAACAGAAGAATATCAAGAAATTGCCAAGCAACTTTTGTTCACGGTGGTTGGATTTTATCGATTACGTTAGGGGTTTGTTATCTATGAATTTCCGAAACTGCCCGGTTGCGGCACACTTGTGACGCCAGAAAATTGCCGGGTTGGAATCAGTTGATCAGGCTCTGTTTCGCGACCCGTATGCAGATGTCTCCGCACAGAATTCCTGCACGGCGGCTGACATTGGTTTTCGACATCCGCCCTACGACCCGTTTGGACTTGAAAAAATTGTGGTCGCCGATCCGGGCGATGAATTGCAGCTTTTTCGACCAGGACGGGTGAACGTCATGGCGATGATAGTGGGTGGCGAACACATATTGCGCCGGCACCGCGGCCGCGGTCGGGCCAAAACCGTCGGGACGTGCCGATGGCTCCAGGGACATGATGATCTGGTTGCTGATGTGGAGCATCCGCGCGAAGACGGCCGGATTACCGGGTGTGTTGGCCCTGCTGTCGCAGGTGAAGGAAAACTGGCATTTGTTCAGCCGTTCGAAGTTCTGAAACACCACGCCGCAGATGGTTGACGGATAGGCCTTCGATGCGACGCGGTTGAGGATGGTCAGTCCAACGGCCATCTGCCCCTCCAGCGGTTCGCCCCGGGCTTCGTGATAGAGCGCCAGTGCGAGGCAAAGCCGCTCGACCGGTACATTCGAGCCGACCGATTTCAAAAAATAGAGCGCCGTGTCGGATGGCCTTTCAATGGTCGTGACGATGCTGTTCAACAACAATGGCGTGCCCGAAGAAGGCCCCGTCAGGCCGAGAAACATGACCATGGCCGCCAGCAGTTTCGTCATCGCCTGTCGCATGATGCCCTCCCTGGAATGAAGGTCCAGCATGATGGCAATTTGCCAAGCAAACATTATCCGGCGCAGTCGGATTTGACCGGTTGCGGCAGGAGATCGTTAAGCACGGATTCTTGATCGATATTGAGCCGCCAGGATCAAATGATAAGACAACATATGGAATTCATTGGTCCGGCTAATCAATAAATCAGATGAGACAATTCGATTTCCATCGGAGGTTTCACTTCGTCCTCCCAGTGGTCGATCTTCCCCGCAAATATGGTTTTGACATACACCTTACCCTAGGTAATGAATTACCCGGTTCAATTCTGATAATGGTGCATGCGGCAACAGGGTCACGTCGGTTTCCGGCAATTTCTTCGCAGTTTGCGTTTTACCAATGCGGAACTCCCGTCTGCATGCAGAATACCGGGAATCCCGGCGTCAGCGGCGCCCGGGTCGAGGGGTATCCAGGAATTTCCGGATCAAGCAGAGTTTGGTCTTGCCGAAACTTCGGCGCAATGAAAACAGATGGAGGACATGGAAATGGGTGACGAAAAAGGTAGACCGGCAGGATCAGGCAAAAAGCGAGGCAGCAAAGACTCAACAGCTTCATCGGTTCTGACAAGGGTAGGGCAAAAAACGGGTGACAAAGATGGTGCCCGGGTTGCCAAGGCAGCCGCTAAGGAAGCGGCCAAGGAAACCGTCGCGGTGCAAAAGGAAAAGGCGGCCGCTGCCGCCAATAGCGCACCTCTTGGTTCCGGGTCGGGAGAAAAAACTGGCCGCAAGGGATCAACAGCCAGCAAGGGCAAAACAAAGGAGCGCAGGCCATCGACCGCCAGTAAGGGCAAAACAAAGGAGCGCCGGCCTTCGACGACAAGTAAGGAGGCAACATCTGGCGGTGGAAGGGATCGCAAGGGATCGACCGCCAGTAAGGGGGCTGCATCCGGCAGGGGATCGGGTGGCAAAGATAAATCCGCTGCGAAGACGCCCGGAACGAAACCCGGCAAATCCAATGCAAACAAAGATGGTCCAATAGCGGCGCGCAAGGAAAGAAAAGCGGGCGAAAAAAAACCTGCCCGCAATACAAGCCCCGCAAAAGCTGAGGGCAGTGGCAGCCGTTCGGGCAGCCCAAGCAAGAGCCGGCCGTCCAGCCCAGACAAAAGGCGCCCAAGCGCTTCAGGTAGTGGCAGACCAAGTACCGGAAGCAAGGGCGGCAATCGTCGCCCAAGCGCTGGTGGCAAGGGCGGCCGTTCGGGCAGCACATCCGGAACACGTCCCAGCAAAGGGTCGAAAGGAAAGGGAAAATAGTGGCTGCGTTTCATCAACCTATTCCCAATCCTGAAGAGAAGTGACGAGCCATTGTCAGAGCTGATTTATCTTCGCACAGAGGGCGGGCTGGCGCGGCCGGAGGCGGACTATGTCCGCCACAAGGTCACCGAGCGCCTGCCGGCCGGTGACGGCGCCACGATCTTCTTCAATGGGGCGGACCGCCAGAAACTTCTCACCGCCCATATCATTGCGAAGACACTGACCTTTGCTCCAGCCGAGGACGGCCATCTGCTCAACCGCTACAACCAGATGGAAAATCTCGAATGGCTGATCATCGAGACCCGGCATCTGGTCCTGA
>JAJFHT010000117.1 GCA_021775495.1 Hyphomicrobiales bacterium
GCAATCTCAGCCGGGCTGACCAACACTGTTCTCGGACCTGCCGGCGCTCCGATGCGTCAAAATATTCCCGTCCCCAGGGCCGCGCCAAGAGGATTGTTGGCTTCGCCGCTGTCTGAAACAGTCCACTCATCGGGCCGGCAACTGGCCAACAGCCCGGCGTCAATTGCAAAACCAGGTGCCGCCGTAGGCATTGATCCATCAAACGTGGATGAAGGATTTTCCCCATCCGATTCATCTTACGCCGATATACCACTCCCGACCGCGCGGCCTGATCGGTTCGTCAGCGTTCCGGTACCGATACCAAGGCCGGCGCATGATCCCGGACTGATACCCGGCCAACCCCTGCAGCCGCAGGATGATCATGGTTTTCGTAGTGAGATCCCCGAACCGCAGAAGGTAGTGCCAGAACAGGCGGTCAAGCCCGGACTTGCCGGTGTGTTGCTGGAAAATCCATCCGCTGCCGGGGCGGTCACACAGGGAGCGCGGCCGACCTCGAACAATGCCGCAATCCCGCGCGACGGAGAGTACGGCCAGCCCGCGTTACCCGGGCTTGCGCCATACGCCGGATTACAAGGTGCCTTCGTGCCGCAATCACCGGCAGAAAAGGTAGTCGGGGCAGTGGGCGGGCTGGGTGATTCCCATTCTGCCGGGAGTACGCGAGCCCGAACTCAAAACGCCAACCAAGCTGGCAGGACCGGCCGGAACCGTTTTCCTGGTACGACAGGTTCGACGGCGCTACCGGTACAGGCTGTTCTCGGTATCAATCGTGCCGCTCAGTCGATGTTCGGCGGATACCTGCCCAATGATCCCGCCAATGGTGTTCACGGTGGGTTGTTCGGTGCGCCGCGCAAAGACGCCTGGGCCGGCAAAGGGCCGGTTTCCGCGCTGGATATCATCAAGGCCGGGGCGGGAAATCCAGGCTACGCCGGTTCCGGTTCAAAATCCATCCAGGGCATCATGTCGGGCCGCGCTCCAGCGGGGATGGTTGCTGCTTCCCGTTCAACTCCGGGCACATCCGTGACATCGCTGGGCCCCGCCGGTTATGCCTACACCTCCGGCCAATACGGCTACACGGATGTGACCAATCCGGACGGAACTGTAAGCCACCATCCAGGCAAAGCGGTTGAAACGACGATTGATCCGGCGACCGGAGTTGCGACCACCTCGCTGGCGGTCGTCGATCCAGCGACGCCGGGATGGGGATCAAGACAAGGAAAGGGCTGGCATACCCGGCAGCAGGCCAGATACGCGGCGGTGCAGGCCAAAGCCGCTTCAAAGGCGGCATCGACCCGGAGTGGGGCGGAAAAGGGGCTGGCAGGCTTTTTGTCTGGCCTGTTCAGCCCACCGGCAACGGCCACATCGGCGTCACCCAGGGCGACAAGAACTGCGCCCGGTCCGGGCGGACTTCTGGGTGCTGTTTTTGGCAACATTGCTGCCCAGGGAACCGGCGGCTCGGCCCAATCGGGCAGTCTTGGCGGTTTCGGCGCCGGGCCCGGCGGCCCGGCATTTGCCGGCGGCGCACATTCCAATTCGACTGATGCGAGATAGACAATGGCAAAAAACACAATCACCGACTGGGACACAACCGCTGGCAACAACACCGATATTGGCGGCGTGAACATTGCCGAAGGCTGCCCGCCATCGGGCATCAACAACGGCATGCGCGAGACCATGGCACAGATTGCCGGAGGCATGGCGACCGGCAATATCATGGGATCCGGGTATCTGACGAAATCCGGGGCTTATACCGTCCTAGAAGCAGATCGCGGCAAGACGATTGATTGTACTGCAGCGTTGACACTCACGCTCACTGCTGCCGCAACCCTTGGCGCTGGCTGGATGTTATTTGTGAAAGCAAATGGTGGGGCGGTGACGATCGATCCGAATGGTGGTGAGACTATTAATGGGACGACAGCACTGGTGGTTGGGGACGGCACATCCGTCATGATCATTTGTGACGGGACGAACTTCCATACGTCCATTGTCGGTGGCCTCACTGTTGTCCAGCAGAAATTCACTTCATCTGGCACGTACACTCCAACGCTGGGCATGAAGTTCTGCATCATTGAATGTGTTGGAGGCGGCGGCGGTGGTGGTGGAGCACATGTAAACAGTGCGGGTGGATTTTGTGGCAGCGGCGGTGGCGCGGCTGGATACTCTCGCAAGCTAGCGAGTGCTTCAGATATTGGAGCTAGTCAGGCCGTTACCATTGGTGCCGCTGGCACTGCTGGCGCTGCTGGGGATAATGACGGTGGCGCCGGCGGTAACACTAGTCTTGGTTCTCTATGCGTAGCCAATGGCGGTGCGCAAGGTAAGGGAGGCAGCGTCCTTCACGTTGCGGCTGGAGCTGCAGGCGGTGTCGCTGGAACCGGAGATATTGCTGTTGCTGGCGAAGGCTCTGTTGACGGCTACTACCAAGTTTCAGGAGCCGGTGCTTTACTGTTACCCGGTAGTAGGGGTGGAAATTCCTATTTCGGGGGCGGCGGAAGGACAGGCACAGCTAACACGGGTATTTTTCACGGAGTAGCTGGAACTGTCCCCGGCGCTGGAGGTGGTGGTGGAAACGCGCAAAATGGCACTGCATCCGCTTCCGGCGGTGCAGGTCATGCTGGCGTCGTCATCATCACGGAGTTTGTCATATAATTGGCAGATGCCGGACTATCGCTTGCCGGAAGCGTCGAACTGAACGCGAGCATTCCGAGCGTCATCGAGCTCCTGCGATAGCGTCACAAGCCGGTCACCGACTTTGATTCTTGACAAAAGGCTGTTTCCATCTTCGTCGGATACCCTTTCAACTATCATTGTCTCTCCGGAAGCAATGCAGACGGTCAGGAATGATTTTTCGTTTCGAACCACGAGCCCGGATTGCCATGGGTGCCAAACTGTATCGCCGGCAGTCATTTGACATGATTTCAGGTGAATTGTTTGCCCCTGCCATGTCGTCATAGCTCCTGGGTACGGATCGTCAAAGGCAAGAATGAAGCGCTCCAAATCTAAGGCGTTCAACGTCCAATCAATCCAGCCGTGTGTTTTGGTATGAAGACGGGGAAGGTATGCCCCGTAATAATCTGGTTGCGGGGTTTCGGTAAAGTCTCTGCCAGCCTTTGCTTCCGCAAAGAATTTCGCCATGAATGCAGGGAGACGCTCTGCGTAGTCGGCAATGAAATCTGCCGGTGTGCGCCTGTGTGGCGACAGAATGTATTCTTCATTCGCGATTAGATCGCCGGTATCAAG
Source organism: Hyphomicrobiales bacterium (assembly GCA_021775495.1). Lineage (GTDB taxonomy): Bacteria > Pseudomonadota > Alphaproteobacteria > Rhizobiales > Rhizobiaceae > JAJFHT01. Next base: position 3,235 of record JAJFHT010000117.1, read on the forward strand.
GCCATCATTAACACGATGAAGCACAAGATTGCCAAAACGGTCGCCTCGCATGATGCGCCAGCAGAAACCCCCGCCACCCTGGTCCATTGGCAAGCGTGCGCCATGAGCATTCAAGACCTGATCATTGAACAGTTTTTCTCTGATTGGCTGTTTCATGAACCATCTGGCACCAAAGGAAATAGCCAGGCGTTCGGAAGGTTTTGAAATCGCATTGAGACGATCTGCTACGGCGTTATCGCTGAGCTTTTCGACAATTAGCGTTGGCAGGGATGTTTTGAATTCGCCCGCCTGATCTGGCGATGTGACGATATCGACGCCAAAACCAGCATCTAGCGCAGATTGTGAGAACGCTTCGAACTGCCCGAACGCACCGAGCAATACAATGTGCGTTATGTGATCGAATTTCATTCTAACTCTCTAAGGATCAATCATGCCCCGTACCGCAAGCAGCGGCGCGGCGATGCCTGTTGACTAACCCCAACTGAAAACAGGTGCAATATGTCCTGGTTACACAGATCAGGACGTTGTGATGGCAGATGGTCATGATGTTGCGATGGAAACGCCAATGCCATAGGGCGTATGCCCCAGGTTCGCAAATGGAAGGCGGCCGATAGATGCGCGGTGTGCGCAATTCATACATGGAGTTGCGTAAGCCAAGGGTATTCGTACGGGGGGTGACGACGAATGAATGGTAGCCATGTTATTTGTCAGGCGCGTGCAATCTTAAAAGAGGGACTGCAAATCCGACGAAAAACCAAAATATCTGTGCGTCGAGAAAATTTGCGGCAAGGCAGAAGCTCGCAAGCGCAATCAGAACTGTAGTTGATTCAGTTGAGATATTCAGTCTGAACCAATCATAAAGGGATTTTCTGATCCGCGCGTTAGAGGCAACGATCATAAACCCAATTGCCATGCCTGATAAAATAATCGGAGCAGATCTCAATAGCGGCGGCAGTGCCGATTTGTCGTTGCCAGGGGTCGGCAGTGTCTGTGCTGTCTCAAAATGCTGATCATAATATATCTTCGCTTTAAATCTGTTCGACAATTCTGAAACAACAGTTTGCTGGTCACCGATATCCCACGCAAATACCATGGAACCCAATTCCAGGACCCGCGCAAAGATGCTAACCCATATTGTCTGACCGCTGAAAAGGTACACCTGAATCAGGCCTGGGAAGAGCACGGCATAAGCCGCCAAAGCCGCCGCGGAAAGGAAGCCGAACCGGAACGCAATTCGTTTGCCGTCCTGTCCCGTGAACAGAAAGAAATATCCAGCAAGCAGGATCAGGGCGAGGATGACCACCTTTGCCATGGTCAGGACGGCAGTCACGCATACAAGTGTGTCCAGCAACATAGATCGCTTGCCGCTTTGCGCCATTGTTAGCGCTAGGGTGACTACAACGATCAGTGACGCGAACTGATTTGCGTGAAAAAGCCCAGCGGGCCGGCCTTGCAGGAAATTTGCCGCGGTGTCCAGATAGCTTACAAATAGTGTTGGTTCTGGTGCTTTTGAGAGGCTGAGAGTGTCTGAAATAAATCCATGAGTTGTCAGCGCCTGTGTCCATTCACCGACTCCCGCAACCTGCAGAAACATGATCGCACCGGACACAACGACGATTGCGATGAGTGTTTTGGTGACCAGATGGCGGTGCCGCACCACCACAACTGCCCCGGCAAATAGAAACAGAACATTCAGAAAAATTATATATGGCAACCGGATTCCGGTAAGCTTGTCGAGAAGGAAAAGCATCCCGGTCAGCGCGATGTAGGCAGTAGCGCCGAGTCCGATTACAATGACAACAAGATAGGCGCCGGACGCGATGTTTAAAAAATGAAACCCGCGGCCGATCAATTGCATCGCATGATTTGGCTGATTTGCAAATACGGTCGCGGCGATGGTGCCGAAAACCAGGTAAACGATTATTGCCGGCAACAGCTTTTGCCGGAGTTCTTCGGTTCTGTCGGAAAAAGAATTCAGAATTCCGGTGCCGTAGGCGAGGGTCGCTTCGATCCGTTCTGCTGTTATGTCGGCAAGCGCCCTTGATCCGGTTGTCAATTGATTTTGGCGGCGAGACCAAACGATCAATGGGCGTTCCAAAGTTATGAACGAAAGATAGGCCAACATCAGCGATGCCATGGAAAGGAAAACCATTTTCTCGCTGAACAGGGGAAAATATGTCAGAAGCAAACCGTGCCAAGCATAAACCCCATATGATAGGATACCTGCAATCATCAGTGCCCTGGTGATCACATTCGATTTGTAATCGCGCTGTTCAATTGAGCAGTGAGCTAGCAGCAAGGCGACGATTGCAAGGTCAGCCAATAATCCGCCGCGAAAATTCCAAAATCGCAAGATATCATTATGAAAATACGTGCTGGCTATGGACAGCGATACAATTCCGACCGCAATCGCGAATGGCCAGAAGAACGGTATGCTTAGTAGCCTTCTCGTCTCCGGTTCGAATTTGATGCGTGCAACAAACATCCCGGCAAGGAAGTGTTGTAGAGCGGCAATGACTGACCTGTTGTCAGGGTCATTTCCAAGTGTAATCACCAGAATCAACCACAGGCCAAAAGCGACTACTCCTCCAAACCGGCGACTGAAAATGATTGCGGCGACTATGAAGGGCGCAATGAGATAAAATTGCACCCATATACTGAGCGTCCAGAAAGCCGTCATCAGCTTATAGTCAGGTGCCCAGTGGAGTGCCAGTAATTTCCTTATGCCTCCCGAGAAATCGAATGGAAGAGGCATTTCGCGCCACAGCAGCAGGGCGATGGCGATGAGGGATGTGAGCCAGAAAATTGGGAATATTCGGCAGATACGCCGCAGTGCGTATTGAGGGTATCCGGTCAGTACGTTCTTGTGTTGGTCGTGGATAAACCCACTAGCAATTGCATAGCCGGAGATTCCAAAGAACATCCAGATGGTTACGCGACCGGGTATGCTCAGCCAATCCGGAACTTGCAATGCCTGGACTGTTGTCGCCACAAATACCATCGCTACCGCAAAAATGGCTCGAAGAAATAGTGAAAAATCGACGGTGTCCGGTGTGGATATTGTTAGCAAACGTTTCAAATTGCTATCTCTCACGAGCAAGTAGTCTCAATTGTCACATTCAGCGCTGCTGTGGTCGGGGACTACGATGTGGTATCGAAAACAGCAACACCAAAATGTGCGGTTCCTCAAATGCAGCGTGCTGTCGGTGGCAGCCGATAAACGGTAGCCGAGACCAACAAAAGCTGTGCCAGGCGTTACTTTTTGCGGGTATCAATGAATTCCAGACACGCGAATAACTGCATTATTTCGCCGGTTACCCGTATTCGACTGGTGATCGTAATGAGTTATCTCGTCATCTGTAAACGGCCGCATGCACCGGACGCTCCACAAATTTGTACGAGAGAAAGGCCAGCACCATAGAAGCCAGAAACGTTGCGAACAGGCTGTTGTGGAACCACGGGAAATAGATCAACAGCAACCCATGCCAAGCATAGAGGCCGTATGAGAGGACACCGAGTACCAGAAATATCTTGGTGATTCCATTTGGCTCGATCTTCAAGCGCTCGAACGAGCAATGCGCAAACAGGAGACTGGCGATTGCCAAATCGGTTAACAGCCCGCCTCTATAGGACCAGAACAGCACCTCGTCATTGTGGTAAAGCCGACTTGCAACGGCCAGACTTGCGAGTCCGATAATCAATGCGAGTGTCCGCAGAACCGGGGAATCCAGCAAGCCTTCGGTGCCGGGTAAATTTGATATCCGGGCGATGAACATTCCGGCAAGAAAATGCTGCATGGCCGCTATCGTTGTTCTGTTGTCCGGGTCTGATCCGAGAGCCAGAACCAGAAAGGTCCATACGGCGATGATAACGAATGGTCCGCGCTGTGGGCTGGACAGGATTGCGTAACAGATCAATGGGGCAATGAGGTAGAATTGAACCTCTATCCCGAGGGTCCAGAAGACACCGACAAGTGAGTAATCATGCCGCCATTTGAAGGCGAATAACTGCTTGAAGCCTTCAAACCAATCAAAGGGCAGGGGCTCGCCTCTCCAAAGAAGCAGCGCGACAGCGACGAGAGATAAAGTCCAGAAGATCGGCAGAATTCTGGCCATTCGCCGCAACGCAAAGGTTTGCAGGCCCGAACCGGAAAATTGGTGTCGCCCGCGAAAGAATCCGTAACCGATAACGTAGCCGGATATCCCGAAGAACATCCAGACCGAAATCCGTCCCGGAACGTTCATCCAGTCAGGTATTGTGCGGGTGTACCCGACGACATGCCAGAACACGACGAAGGCCGAAAACAGTCCCCGCATAATCAGTGAAAAATCGACGGTGGCCGGAATGGCTATCGCAAAGAAACGCTTCAATACAACCCCAAGGATCAATCATGCCCCGTACTGCAGATAGCGGCGCGGCGATGGTCGTTGACTATGACGTGGCGATGGAAATCGCAAGTCATGAGGCAATCATCCGCCAAGCCTACAAGGATTCCGTTGGCGTTTGGACATGGAGCGTCGGTCTCACCTCCGCGTCAGGCCATGATGTCACCCGCTATATCGGCAAGCCGCAGCCGCTTCGGCATTGCCTGGCCGTCTATGTCTGGGCGCTTGAGAAATATGCCGATGACGTGCGCGAAGCCTTTTCAGGCCACAGCCTGAGCAAGGCGCAATTTGCCGGCGCGCTGTCGTTCCACTGGAACACCGGGGCCATCAAACGTGCGACATGGGTTCGAAAATGGAAGGCGGGCGATGTTCGCGGTGCGCGCAAGGCGTTCATGGACTGGCGCAAGCCGCGGGAAATCGTTCCGCGCCGCCGCAGGGAATGCGCGCTGTTCTTTGCCGGCCAATGGCACGGCGACGGCAAAATGACCGAATTCACTCGACTGACCAGACGTTCCACACCGGACTGGTCCAGCGCGAGGCGCATCGATGTGGCCCACGAGCTTCGCGCAATATTGTTGGCAAGTGTGACCTCCCGGGCTGGAACGCCCGCCGCAGGGGCAGATCCACAGGTGGCTCACGAGCGGCCTCGTGCTACCGGGGCTTCGGGGTTGGTGGCGCTGGTGTGGCGATTTCTCGGCAAATTTCTGAAGAAAAAGGATTGATGGCATGGCCTCTAGCAACAAATTCTGGGTGGCGTTGATCATGGCCGCCATCGAGTTTCTCCGTGTGCGCTACGATATTGATCCCGGCATCGATGAAGGCACTGTCGCGGGCGTCCTTGGCGTCATCGGAGCCGGTCTCGTCTGGCTGGTGCCAAATCGATGAGCGGTCTCCTGGGTGTGTTGTTGAAATGGCTGACCGGCGATCTGACGAATGCTCTGATCCGGGCGCATGAAATGCGCCAGCGAGCACAAACCGATGCGCAGAAGCTGGCTGCAGAAAAGCGCATTGCATTGATCGAGGCGCAACAGGCGATTGTCGTTGCCGAACAGCGCAACCGGCTGACACGCTGGATCCGCCCGGTCATTGCCGCGCCGTTCGCCATCTATGTCTGGAAAATCATTGTCTGGGACAAAGTTTTCGGTCTGGGTGCCACCGATCCGCTGTCGGCGGAATTTCACGAAATCATGCTGGTGGTGCTGGGCGCCTATTTCCTTGCCCGGCCATTTGAAAAATGGAGATCATTGAAATGAAAAATCTTATTGCGATGATTTTGATCGCCTCGGTCTTGACGGTCCTGCCGGCAGGACACGCCGCATCTCAAAGCCCGTGCGCGCCGGTCGAACGCATGCTGAAATTGCTGGCAGAAAAATATGACGAGCGGGTCGTCCTGCATGGAATGATCAACGGCGATGTCTCGATGCGCTTCACTGCGTCCCGGAACGGTTCCTGGTCCGCGATCATCGTCAAAGACGGTATTGCCTGTCTTCGCATGTCCGGCGAAAAGCTGAAACCCGGTCCTGACCCGGAAGAAGCGGGTCAGCCATCGTGAGCGGATTGCGTCCGGCTGAGGCGGATTCAAAAATGGACGACGAGTTCCGGCAACTCGACCGGCGAATTTGCCGGCTGGAAACCCGCGATGCCGTTCGGCTGGAGCGGGATGTGCATATTGACCGGCGTTTTGACCGCCTCGAATCCATGCAGAAAGACACCCAGGGAACGCTGAACCGTCTCGGCTGGCTGATCATCAGCGCAGTCCTCATGGCAGCCGTTGCTGCACTCCTCAGCGGTGCGTTTCAGCCGCTAAATCTGTGAGAGCGGTCGGTTCGATCTGCAAAGATTGACCTTCAACCGGTCAAATGGTTGTTTCAAGTTTCTGTTCGAGCGAAAACATGGAGCAAAACGATGGCGGTCGACACTCCTATCTGCGATTTTGGTTGGAAAGCCGAGCCTTTTTCACTTGCGGACCCGGACGGAAACCGGTTCAGCCTGGATGACATCAGAGGCAGCAACGGAACGCTGATCACTTTCATCTGCAATCATTGTCCCTACGTCAAAGCGGTGATCGACCGGCTTGTGGAAGACGCCGGAATTCTGCAGCAAAAAGGGATCGGCATCGCAGCGATCATGTCGAATGACTATGCGCAATATCCGGATGATCATCCGGATCGCATGCGCTCATTTGCGGCAGCGCACGGTTTCACCTTTCCCTATCTCATCGATCAGGATCAATCCGTCGCAAGGGCTTACCAAGCCGTTTGCACGCCCGATTTCTTCGGCTTCAACAAACGCGACGAATTGCAATATCGAGGCCGGTTGGACGATGCCCGTATGGGCGATGCGGAAGGGCGAAGTCCAGAGCTGCTGGTTGCGATGAACGGGATCGCGGAAACCGGCGAGGGGCCTTCAGAGCAATTCGCCAGCATGGGATGTTCGATCAAATGGCGCAGTCCGGGCTGACGCCAAAACGCCGATCCCGGTCAGCCGAATTCACAACAGACCTTGCCGAAATGCCCACCCGACGGAAACGCCGCGATCGCGGATCCGACTCCCTCGAATTCAAACCGGTTATCGTCGATAACAGGAACAATTCCGGTCTTTTCAATGGCGGCAACCATATCGGCATGCATTCTGCGGCTTCCCACCGTAATGCCCTGAAGGCGGATGTTTCGTGTCACGATCGGTCCGAGGCTGATGTTCGGCGCCAGCCCCGACAACACACCGATCAGACTGATCGTACCGCTGGCCCGAACAGATTTGACTGATTGCTCAAGCGTTCCGGCCCCGCCGACTTCAACGATCAGGTCCGCGCCGCGATTGTCCGTCAACTCACGCACTGGCCGGGACCATTCCGGCTCGGTTACATAATTCACCAGATGGTCCGCGCCCAGGGCGCGGGCCTTTTCCAGCTTTTCATCGCTCGATGACAGGAGGATGGTGCGGGCGCCGCGCAACTTCGCAAATTGCAGCGCGAACAGCGATACGCCGCCGGTCCCCTGAATGACCACTGTGTCGGTATTGCCGATTTTGCCGTCTTCAACCACCGCATTCCAGGCGGTAAGCGCGGCGCAGGGCAGGGTCGCGGCCTGTATCGCGTCGAAATGAGAAGGCGCGCGGACCAGACCGCTTTCCGGAACCGCCATATAGTCCTGCATGACGCCGTCCAGCGAGCCGCCAAGCAGTCCCGGCCAGATACGATCCTCATACGGCCCGTCCTGCCAGATGCGTGCAAAAGTCGGCGTTACCAGATCACCGATACCCGTCTGCCCGACACCATTGCCTATCGCCACAACCACACCGGCACCGTCCGAAACGGGTACCAGCGGCAAGCTTCCAGTCATCCGGCCGTAACCCTGGCGGGCGACGATGGCGTCGCGGTAATTGAGCGCCGCGGCCTTCATTTGCAGGAGGACTTCTCCCGGACCGGGATCCGGCTGCGGGCGATCAACCAAGGTTATCGCCTCAGGTGTCCAGTCCTGCAATTCCATAACGCGCATGGTGAACTCTTCTCAATTCTTTCTATGACAGGTTTCGGTCGTGGCACATCTGCCTTCGCCGATATCTCAGGTCGATATCGCGGCAGCGCGCAATCCCTTTTCGATATCCTCTTTCAGATCCGCGACATCTTCCAAACCGATGTTTAGCCGAATGACCTGGCCGCCATAGTCCCGGTTAGAAACCGTCCGGTCGTTAAGCGAGACATGTACAGCGAGGCTTTCGAATCCACCCCATGAGTAGCCAAGACCGAAAATATCCAGTGCGTCGAGAAACGCATGCGCCTGTCCGGTCGTTGCACCTTGCAGCACAATCGAAAAAATCCCGCTGGACCCGCTGAAATCCCGTTTCCATATGTCATGGCCGGCATTGCCGGGCAGGGCCGGATGCAGCACTTTGCCGACCCCCGGTTGACCGGCCAACCAGGTGGCGATTTCCAATGCGCTTTTTTCATGCCGCTCCAGCCGGACGCCCATTGTGCGCAATCCGCGCAGCACCTGATACACATCGTCCGGTCCCGAACAGACCCCTAGTGCGACGAATGTCTGATAGAGTTGGTCAAAGCACTGGCTGTTGGCCGAAACGGTGCCCAGCAGGATATCGGAATGTCCTGCCGGGTATTTGGTCGCGGCGTGAATCGAGATGTCGACACCGAAGTCCAGAGGCTTGAAAAGAAGCGGCGTCGCCCAGGTATTGTCCATCATGACAATCGCGCCGGCGGCGTGGGCAACTGCGGCAATTGCGGGAATGTCCTGCACCTCGTAGGTGTTCGATCCCGGAGATTCGGTGAACACCACCTTGGTGTTCGGTTTCATCAATGCCGAGATCTCCGCGCCGATCAGGGGATCGTAATAGTCGACCTCGACGCCGAACCCGGCTAACACCGTGTCAGCCAGACGTCGGGTCGGGTAGTAGATCGTGTCGACCAGAAGCAGATGATCCCCGGATTTCAGAAACGAAAGCAGTGGAACCACGATCGCCGCAAGTCCGGACGGCACGATGATCGTGCCGGCTGATCCCTCAAGCTCATCTATTGCAGTGGCCAGTGCATCGGTGGTGGGTGTTCCGCGTGTTCCATAAGTGTATTTTTGCGTTCCGGACACCATTGTCGCAGTGTCGGGAAACAATATGGTTGAGCCGTGCGCGACAGGCGGATTCACGAATCCAAAAAAATCCGACGGCTTGTTACCGGAGTGTGTGAGGCGTGTGTTTACACCCTTGCCTGTCAGGCCATCTTTGCCCATATGATCCTCTTCCAGAATGTCATGCAAAACCGATAGCCGCGCGAGCAGGCGTGTGCAAGGACGCAAGTCTTGTCCACGTGCTGGGTCGGCAGTATCAAAACGGCGGCAAAGCGAAATGCCGTCAGGGGAAGAGCATAAATTGTTATCCGGTGTGCCCGATCCTGTCCGACGCCTGATCCATTCCTTTCGGGCGTCTGCCGACCGGCTTCGACGGCCCGCCAACGGGACGGTCACCGGAGTTGAATGGAATTTTCGAATGACCGTCATGTTCGGGCTGGGACTGGCGATTTCCCTTTTCCTCATGCGGTACGATGCATGGATCATCGAACAGGTGCGCCTCAACGGCACATCGCAATCGGTAGCGATGCAAACGCTGACCCGTGTCGGACTGTCGCAATGGTATCTTGTTACGGCCGGACTTGTTTTGCTCGTCGCAGGAGCGACGGACTGGCAAAAACACGGCAACCGCGCCAGATCGCGTCTTGCTCTTTTTTTCGGCCAGGCGGCCTACGCGTTCGCTGCGGTGGCGCTCTCCGGAACAATGACCAATTTCTTCAAGATCATCGTCGGGAGGGCGCGTCCGCGGCTCTTTGAACAATTCGGAAGTTTGCATTTTCAGCCTTTCACGACCGGTTACGACTTTGCCAGCTATCCCTCCGGTCACTCGACCACCGCGGGAGCGGTCACAATGATACTGATGCTCTGGTTCCCGAAATTTCGCTGGGCAATCCTGACGGGCGGACTGATTGTCGCGGGTACACGTGTCATGGTCGGAGCGCACTATGCCTCAGATGTTGTGGCGGGCTTTTCGGTCGGGTTGCTGATCGCGCTGTTTGTTGCGCGGTGGCTTGCCAGAAGAACTCTGGTTTTCAGAATTGTCGGGCAGGCAACGCTGCCCACACCTCGATATCTGAGGTTGCCACTACGCACGTCGGTAGGGTCTCCGTGAAATCCAACCAAGGTTAATGGAAATATTTTCGCTACGGCTTTGCAACAACGGGCTTTTTGCGTTGAGTTGCCGAATATGCCGCAGTGGATTTTCCTTGACCACGGATCAATAATCGCCTTCGATGACTGTCATGTCATAGAGGAGATTCAGTCCAAGTCTGTATGACGAGCTGATGTGGCTCGGTGAAGAGCCACTTTGACAAAATCTAGCGAAACATCAAAAGAAAACAGAAAGAGGTTGGAACTCATGTCTAGAAAATTGCTGAAGGGAATGATCGGTGTGGCCGCATTGGCCATGAGTGCGACAACAGGAACGGCTGCAACGCTTGACGATGTGAAGGCGAAAGGCTTTGTCCAGTGCGGCGTAAGCGAGGGGCTACCCGGGTTCTCTAATCCGGTGTCGAGCGGCACGTGGTGCGGCGTCGAGGGTGATCATTGCTGAGCAGTTGCCGGGGCTATTTTCGGTGACCCGGAAAAGGCGATGTGCACTCGGCGGTCCG
>JAJFHT010000118.1 GCA_021775495.1 Hyphomicrobiales bacterium
TGCCACGAAACGCATGTTTCTTCAGCAGGGCAAAATAGTTCGGATAGACATATCCATCATTCATTTTCAGCCATTCTGACCGGCGTGCGCGGAATAGTTCCGGCAACCGGTACCATGCGATACCAGGGTGCTTGTGATGAACCAGATGCAAATTGTTGTTCAAAAACAACAAACCAAGCGGTGATCGCTCGACAATGATCGTCCGCCCCTCCGGCCGTTCTGCCCATTGGTGCTCGGCATAAGTGCGGATCGAGATGAACGAATGCCCGATCCATACCGCAGTCAGCGCATAAAGCCAGAACGGCATGCCGAACAACAGGCTGACAAGGACAATCACCGGCACCATTCCCACAGCGTGCAGCAACCAGGCCCGACGCACACGACTGTCACCTTCAAAAATCAGACGCCCGTCGCTGAGCAACAACCCGACCGTCATCATCGGTGGCCCGAGGACGAACCGTCCGACCATGGTATTGTTCACCTTCAGCAGATGCTGGATGATTTTAGGCAATTGCTGGTGTTTCCAGAACGCCTGATAACAGCTTTCGGGATCGTCGAACGGGTCGGTCAGCCGCTCATCGCCGTGATGGCGCAGGTGCAGCGACTTGAATCGCCGGAACGGATAGACCAGACCAAGCGGCAGAAAGACAAGAGCTTCGTTGAGCAGCGCATTGTTGGTCGGATGACCATGCGCGACCTCATGACAAAGCGATGAATGCAGCGCCACGGCTACTGACAGAACAGCAATCGCAATCAGTGGAAATTGTGGCCAAATGAACAGTCCGGAAGCCAGCCACGATCCGTAACAGCCAATCAGCAGTCCTATCGTCGGCCACTCAATCCGAAATGTTTTGTGATCGATCTGGTCAGCGGAAGGCTGCAACTCTGCGCAACCTTTTGAAATTTTTGAATTTACCAAGCCCATGCATGCCCTATCTCACGCTCACGGACATGTGATCAATGTGACAATGCAATGTTTTCGTTTACATTGCGCACTAAAATGAGCAGATGTGGTATTTTATGAACAAACATCGTAATATCACCTCGATTGTCAGGAGACAGGTTTGGACAAACGCCATCTATCCAGTCTTTTCCGCGAGCGCCTGAAGCTGCTGTTGCAGCGCTCCGGCATCAACCGGTCGGCATTTGCTGAAACGATCGGCGTTGACCGGTCTGCCTTGTCGCAACTGCTCTCCGGGGCATCGACACGGCTGCCGCGCGCAGAAACGCTGATGACCATCGCCGAAACGCAAAAAATCTCGCTCGACTGGCTGCTCGGCCTGTCACAGGATGAAGGCGCCACCGCCGAGATCCGCGAGAGCATCGAGATCGAAGAGGGTCCGGGAGATTTTGACCGGACATTGCTTGCCAACTGGCATGCGGAGGCGGCCGGCACCAAGATCCGTTATGTGCCGACCGGCATTCCCGACCTGCTGAGGACCGAGGCAGTGATTGCGTATGAATCCGACGCGGCGGCGAAAAACCGGGCCGTTCAGATCGATGAAGCGCAATATCGGATCGACTACAACCGGCGGCCGGAAACCGACATGGAAGTCTGCATGCCCCGGCAGGCGCTGGAACTGTTCGCGGCCGGCCAGGGCATCTGGTCCGACATTCCAAAATCCATGCGGCAGGAGCAACTGCACCACATGGCAAAGCTGCTGGACGATCTCTATCCGACCTTCCGATTGTTCCTGTTCGACGGCCGCGCCCACTACTCCATCGCCTACACGATTTTCGGCCCCTACCGCGCGGCCATCTATGTCGGCGGGCTTTACCTGGTGTTCAACGCGACCGACATGATCCGCACCCTGACCCGCCATTTCGACGGGCTGATCCGGTCAGCCGAAGTCAATCCGAACGAAACATCCAGATTCGTCTCGCGACTGGCGGAGAAATTGGAAGTGAACTCATGAACGCCCGACCGCCGCGGAACGGCATCTTCTAAAGGGGCCGAAACCAAACCTCACGAAACCGTGAGCACGGTTTATCGCGCACGACGCCTCCCCAAGCTCGGAAATGTTCGCAAACGCGCTATATTGTACCAACAACAACGTCTGAACCCATTCATCCGGCCCAGCACTCCTACGCTCAACAGGAGAATTCGATATGACCACCGACCTGCTCAGCCGCCGAACCCTCCTCGCCACCGGCGGTGCCGTCGTGGCAACCGGGTTTTCCGGGCTCCTTGTCCCGGCCCGTGCGCAAGATCTGGCAGCAACGCCTTCGATGCGGGGCGGGTCCAACAATTACCGCCCTGATGCGCCCATCGTCGATCGGATCGGTGGTGGTGGTTTCTGGATGAGCGGCACCGTTCGCCGCGCGGGCGATGGCGCCCCGCTTGCCGGCCAACGCATCCAGATCTGGGCGCACACAACCGAAGGGTATGAACGTGACCCGCAAAGTCATGGAGCGACACTCACCGACTCGAACGGCATGTTCCGCCTCGAGATGCCGCAGATCGTCCCCGCTTTTGGCCAGGCGCATGGGCACCTTGCCTATGACAGCGGTGACTTCGAAACCGTTTTCCTGCGTCCTGTGATGTCGAGCAGAAAAGACACCAGCCTGGAGGCGCACTTCGTCCTTCGGCCGGTCTGACCGAATTGGATTCGAAGGGGATCAGCAGGACTAGTGTGATCCTGATCTGGGCCGGCCTCGCCACCGCTGTTGCCGTGCCGATCTCCGCTGCGGCGATGAGCCCGCTGCTTGCGTGGCGCGATCCGATCTACATCGTCGCAGGATTTGCGGGCGTTGTCGCAATGGCTCTCCTGCTTTTCCAGCCGTTGCTGGTGGGCGGATACTTGCCCGGTTTGCCAGCTCATCGCGGGCGGCGCCTGCATCGCTGGGTCGGTGGTTCTCTGGTTGTGTTGGTGATAGTCCATGTCGCGGCGCTCTGGATCACCAGTCCACCGGACGTGGTGGACGCTCTTCTCTTCGCATCGCCGACCCCCTTCTCGGCCTGGGGTGTAATCGCCATGTGGGCCATCTTCGTGGCTGCGCTTGCGGCCGCGCTGCGCCAAAGGCTGCGCCTGCGACCGCGAAATTGGAGACTGGTTCATACGTCCCTCGCGCTGGTGACCGTCATTGGCAGTGTGATCCATGCCGTGCTGATCGACGGGACAATGGAGACGGTGTCGAAGGTCCTGCTATGCACGCTGGTCCTCGCGGCGACCGTGAAGGTCATCACCGACCTGAAAGTGTGGGCAATCCGAACGAAACGTCCCGGTCAGGGGAAATTTCGATCATCTTGAACCGTTTGATGGAGCTACAGTGGTCACTGGATTCAACCACACCATCAGCGTGATGAACTCTCCTGCGTCGCCACCAACGGCAGCCATGTGGCTGCTACAGCAGTCGCGCTCCCTGCCCTTCCGCCGCCAGATGATCATCAGCATTGACGAGAGGACACCGTTTCACGCTGAGGCAGCCGCAGCCTATGCACGTCGCCATCTTGTCCCGAAGACCGGTCAGCGTCTCGATGCGCAGTGTCAAATCGTCGTGCCATGCTCTCGAAATGCGCCCCCAATCCTCGGTATCCGGGACCGAGTCGGTCGGAAGGCTCGAAAGGGCCTGCGCGATCTCTGACAGTGAGATGCCGGCACTTTGCGCCACCTTGATCACGGTGACCCTGCGCAGAACGTCGCGGCGATACACCCGGTGATTTGCGCTGTTGCGCTGCGCAGCGATCAGCCCTTTTCGCTCGTAGAAATGAAGGGTCGAGACCGGCAACCCGCTGCGCTCTGCAACCTGACCGACCGACAAATAGCTGTTCGGCATGAAAATCCTCCTTGACCTCAACCAATGTTGAGGTCGTAGCAGTACGGCTGTCAAGGAGATCGACATGGCAAAACACGCCGATACATCGGACGCGGCGACCGAGACCTTCGTGTCCTGGAAAGAGTTCTTGAGCAGCGCGAATGCGCCGTCGATTGCACTGGTCTGCCTTGCGGTCTGGCTGCACGCTGCGGATGCGCTGATCGTGGCGACGATGCTGCCGTCAATTGTCGCAGATATCGGCGGCGCAGGATTGGTGGGCTGGTCCTTTTCGCTCTACGAAATCGCTTCGGTGGTGGCCGGTGCCGCCAGCGCACTGTTGACGATGCGGTTCGGACTGCGCCTGCCGATGAGCCTCGCTGCGGCTCTTTTCGGGCTGGGCTGCCTGCTCAGTGCCGCGGCGCCCACAATGCCGGTCATGTTGTTCGGGAGGATCTTTCAGGGCCTCGGCGGCGGCGGTCTTGTCGCCATATCTTTCGTCGCGATGGGCGTCATCTTTCCGAGACGTTACGCGGCGCGGGCCATGGCGGCCGTTTCCACCTTCTGGGGTGTATCTGCTTTCCTCGGGCCACTGATCGGCGGATTTTTCGTTGAATTTTCGACCTGGCGATGGGGCTTCGGCTTTTTTGCATTTCAGGCATTCGGCCTCGCGGCCTGGATTGCGATGCGACCCGATCAGGCTGCCCGGCAAAGCTCGCAGATCGCCGGATTTCCATTCAGGAGACTTGGCCTGCTTTGTGTCGCGGTGTTTCTTGTGTCCTATGGCGGCGTCGAGATCGCGCTGATTCAGACAAGCATTTGTGTCGTTCTTGGGCTGACCTGTCTGTTGTTCTTTCTCTGGCTGGACAACCAGGCAGGCAGCGACCGCCTTCTTCCGAACCTGCCATTCAATATCACCAAACCTGTCGGCTCGGCATTCGCGATGATCCTGTCGCTGTCCATCGCGACGATAGCAATCACCGCCTTCGGGCCTCTTCTCATCACGGCCATCCATGATGCCTCTGCCCTCACCACCGGCTACATCATTGCCTGCTCGTCCATCGGATGGTCAGTCGCCTCCGTTCTGGTGAGCGGATCACCCGAAAGACTGGACAGGTTGATGATCGCCATCGGCATGGGACTTGTCGCGGCGAGTGTTGTCGGCTTCGTTTTTGCGGTCCCGAGTGGACCGATCTGGTGGATTGCAATTTTTGCGTTGATCGAGGGCGCCGGCTTCGGCACGGCCTGGACGTTCATTCTCAGACGCACCACTGCACTTGCCGACCCATCGGAGGTGCAACGCGTTTCCGGAGCCATCCCGACGGTTCACAGGCTCGGATACGCCCTCGGGGCTGCCTATATCGGCATCGTCGCAAACGCGTCGGGCTTCGCCACGATGCAGACGCCGTCTGAGGCGGCCGAGGTGGCGCGATGGATCTTTCTGGCGTGTGTTCCGTTCGCTGTTCTTGGGCTGTTTGCGATGATTACCCTGGTAACGGAACGCTCCCCACAGGCCGCAGCCCCAACGGTCCGCCGGATGCGAAGTCTACTGTAGCGCAAACTCCTTGTGAGCCTGCCCGATCTGCCGCACGAGTGCGCCCAGTTCCATGAACTGTTTGCCAAGCGGGTTGGATTTTCGCCAGACCATGCCGATTGTCCGTTTGGGGCTCTCGCCGGGAAATCTCGAAATGGAAACAGATGCGCTATGCGTTTCCAATGGCAAGGCCATCTCCGGAATGAGGGTCACACCCAGTCCCGCGCTCACCATCTGCACCAATGTGGAGAGCGAACTGCCTTCCATCAGATAACCGGGATTGGCCGGGCGAATGTCACAGAACGACAAAGCCTGATCGCGAAAACAATGTCCTTCCTCCAGCAGCAGCAGCTTCATTTCATGGAGTTTTTCAGGGCCAGGAACGGGTTTGTCGGCGTCCTTCGGTGACCGCACGAGGACGAAGTCTTCCTGAAAAAGAGCAAATTCACGCAAGGTCGGTTCGGAAAACGGCAAGGCTGCAATGACGACATCCAGACGCGATTGCTGCAGGTCTTCAATCAGCGATTTCGTCACCGACTCGCGAGGCTGCAGATCGAGGTCGGGAAGACGGTCGGACAGTTCTCTGATTATTGCCGGCAGCAAATAGGGTGCGACCGTTGGAATGACCCCCAACCGAAGCGCGCCCCTGAGCGGCCCCTCGGCAGAACGCGCAAGCCCCGCAAGCTCGTCGACATCGGTCAGGATCTTCCGCGCCCGGGCCAGAAACTCTTCTCCCAGTGTCGTCATCCTGATCTGCCGGGCGCTGCGCTCGACCAATGGCGCGCCAAGCATCGTTTCCAGTTCCTTGATCTGCAGCGACAGTGCCGGTTGGGAGATGGCACAGGCTTGCGCAGCGCGGCCGAAATGGCCGTGCCTTGCCAGGGCATCGAAATATCGAAGGTGCTTGATCGTGAACGTTATCATTAGCTCTACTTATCACAACGTTAAGTAGATTCAATTGGAATTAATGAAAGGTGCTCGCTAAAATAGAGCAATCCAGACGCGAAATGCGGTCATCAAACAGCAAGGGAGATCCTCATGGGAAAAGAATTTCACGGCCTCGGCGGCTGCCCGGTCAATCACGGGGGCAATACGTCTTTGGAAAAGCCGGTCACCAAATGGTGGCCGAAATCGCTCAATCTCGACATCCTGCACCAGCATGGTGCGCGCACCAATCCGATGGACGCCGACTACAACCATCGCAGAGCCGTCAAGAAACTGGATTTTGCGGCGGTCAAGGCCGACGTGAAGGCGCTGATGACCGACAGCCAGGACTGGTGGCCGGCTGACTGGGGCCACTATGGCGGCCTGATGGTTCGCCTTGCCTGGCACGCTGCCGGTACCTACCGCCTGCAGGATGGCCGCGGCGGCGCCGGA
The DNA here is from genome assembly GCA_021775495.1 of Hyphomicrobiales bacterium. Lineage (GTDB taxonomy): Bacteria > Pseudomonadota > Alphaproteobacteria > Rhizobiales > Rhizobiaceae > JAJFHT01. The sequence goes on from JAJFHT010000118.1 coordinate 6,665, forward strand.
TCAGGCAATATCCGTTTCGCCCCGCTCAATTCCTGGCCGGACAATGCCAGCCTGGACAAGGCCCGCCGCCTGCTGTGGCCCGCCAAGAAGAAATACGGCAACGCGCTGTCATGGGCCGATCTCATCATTCTCGCCGGCAACATGGCTTTGGAATCCACCGGCATGAAAACCTTCGGTTTCGCATTTGGCCGCGAAGACATCTGGGCGCCCGAGACCGACGTCTATTGGGGATCCGAACAGGAATGGCTTGCCCCATCGGAAAACCGCTATTCCAACCTCGACGACGCCTCCACCCTGGAAACCCCCCTGTCGGCGGTTCACATGGGGCTGATCTACGTCAACCCGGAGGGCGTCAACGGAAATCCCGATCCGGCCAGAACGGCGCTGCATGTGCGCGAAACCTTTGCACGCATGGCGATGAATGACGAGGAAACCGCGGCGCTGACCGCCGGCGGTCACACCATCGGCAAGGCGCATGGCGGCATTGCCGGTGACAATATCGGCGTCGAACCGGAAGCTGCCGGCATCGAGGGACAAGGTCTTGGCTGGGCGAACCCCGACCAGAATGGCGTCGCTGCAAAGGCGTTCACCTCGGGCCTTGAAGGTGCCTGGACGAAAGAGCCGACCAAGTTCGACATGGGCTTTTTCGACTACCTGTTCAACTATGAATGGGAATTGAAAAAATCCCCGGCCGGCGCGCAGCAGTGGCAGCCGGTCGACATGCCGGAAGACGAAAAGCCGGTCAATGCGAGCGATCCGTCCAAGCGGCAACACCCGATCTTGACCGACGCCGACATGGCGATGAAGGTCGACCCGATCTACAACGCAATCTGCCAGAAATTCATGGCCGATCCCGCCTATTTCATGGACACCTACGCAAGGGCCTGGTTCAAGCTCACGCACCGCGACTTGGGGCCGCGCGCCAACTATCTCGGGCCCGACGTTCCGTCAGAAGACCTGATCTGGCAGGACCCGGTCCCGGCCGGCAACGCCAAGTACGATGTGGCCGCGGTCAAGGCCAAGATTGCCGGCAGCGGGCTGACTTCCGCGGAAATGATCGCGACGGCATGGGACAGCGCCCGCACATTCCGCGGCTCGGACAAGCGCGGCGGCGCCAATGGCGCCCGCATCCGCCTTGCCCCGCAAAAGGACTGGGCGGGCAATGAACCGGAGCGTCTGGCAAAGGTCCTCGGTATTCTAGAACCGATTGCGGCCCAATCCGGTGCATCGGTGGCGGACGTCATCGTTCTGGCCGGCAATGTCGGACTGGAACAGTCGATCAAGGCCGCAGGTTTCGAAGCGAAGGTTCCATTCTCACCAGGTCGCGGCGACGCCGATGCATCGCAGACCGATGCGGACAGCTTCGACTTTCTGGAGCCCGTCGCCGATGGTTTCCGCAACTGGCAGAAGGAAGCCTATGCGGTTTCCGCCGAGGAGATGATGCTCGACAGGGCGCAGCTTCTCGGGCTCACCGCAGCCGAAATGACTGTTCTGCTCGGCGGCATGCGTGTGCTTGGCACCAATCATGGCGGAAGCAAGCATGGTGTGTTCACCGACCGCGAAGGCGCGCTGACCACGGATTTCTTTGTCAACCTGACCGACATGGCCAACAGTTGGCAGCCTGTCGCAGACAGCGGCACCTATGAAATCCGCGACCGCAAGTCCGGCAATGTCAAATGGACCGCCACCAGCGCGGACCTTGTCTTTGGCTCCAACTCGATCCTGCGGGCCTATGCCGAAGTCTACGCGCAGGACGACAACCATGAGAAGTTCGTGCACGACTTCGTCGCCGCCTGGACCAAGGTCATGAACGCCGACCGGTTCGATTTGGCGGGATAAACAGGATTGGTCCGGGCAGGCTCAGCTTGCCCAGACTTCCTCTACTCTAAATTTTTG
>JAJFHT010000119.1 GCA_021775495.1 Hyphomicrobiales bacterium
AGGATTGTCAATGTTGTTGCCTGATCGCATTTCAAGACAAAAAGAGTCCGCGCCCCGACGCGTGTTGCGGCGTTTGCCGGGCCTTGCCGCAATTGCCATGCTTTCGGCTGTGACGGCCTGTACGGTGACACCGCTTTATCAGAGCCGGACGGCGCAGACCGGTTTTGCCGCGCAAACGGCCGACAGGCTGTCGCTTGTTTCTGTCGATGAAGTCGACACCCGGGAGGCCCAGCAGGTCCGCAACCATTTGATTTTCCTGCTTGGCGGCGGAGCCGGACAACCGGACAATCCGCAATACAACCTGAAAATCAATGTCTCGAGTGGTGAAACCAGCGTTGCAACGATTCAATTGCCGACCGAGAACGACGGGCGGCCATCCGCCGGTGCGATGGTCGTTTCCGCCAGCTACGCGCTGAAAGACTTGCAGAGCGGCGAGAATGTCGCTTCCGGATCGCGTTCGGTGACAGCCGCTTTCGACCGGCCGAGGCAGGAATTTGCGGTTTATCGCGCGCGGCGCGACGCGGAGGACCGGGCGGCACGCGAACTGGCCGAATTCATCCGCCTGGCCATCGCGCAGAAACTATAGACCGATATCGATCCGAAGCGTTTCAACTGTTGTTGCAGTCTGATTGCGTGACGGCGGCTGCCGGTCAGACGATTTTCTGACCGGTTTTCTGCCAATCCGCCAGAAACGCTTCCAGTCCCTTGTCGGTCAAAGGATGCTTGACCAGTGAGCGCAGTGTTGCCGGCGGGATGGTTGCGACGTCAGCGCCATACAGGGCGGCCTGTTTGACATGGTTGGCGGTTCTGATCGATGCCGCCAGGATCTCGGTCTTGAAATCGTAATTGTCATAGATCGTGCGGATTTCGGCGATCAGATCCATGCCCTCGATGTTGATGTCGTCGAGACGACCGATAAAGGGCGAGATGAATGTTGCGCCGGCCTTGGCGGCAAGCAGCGCCTGATTTGCCGAAAAACACAAAGTCACATTGGTCTTGTGCCCGTCGGACGTCAGGTGTTTGCAGGCTTTCAGACCATCCATGGTCAGCGGCAGCTTGATGCAGATATTGTCGGCGATCTTTGCCAGGACGGCCGCTTCCTTGAGCATTCCGTCGAAATCGATTGCCGTGACCTCGGCCGAAACCGGCCCGTCGACGATGGCACAGATTTCCCTGGTCACTTCCATGATATCGCGACCGGATTTCATGATCAGGGATGGATTTGTCGTGACGCCGTCAAGAAGACCGGTATCGTTCAGGTCACTGATTTCCGAAACATCGGCTGTATCGACGAAGAACTTCATGTTGGCTTTCTCCTGCTCGGTCGGGCGCTTGGCTTTTGAATGTTCGGGCCTGCAATAGCGCAATCTCAAGTGAAGGTCACCATCGCTGATTGTCCGGAATGCGTTTCCTCCCGGACTTTGAAAAAAGAGATGTGGCCAAACCTCTTTTGATGGCGGAAAAAGGTGTCATGCAGGACGATTCGCGCCAACCGGAAATCGTGCCGGTATTGCTTCCGATGCCGGTCGATCGCGCTTATTCCTATAGCGTGCCGCCGGGAAGCAATGTCGTGCCGGGAACGATCGTCAGGGTGCCGCTCGGTCCGCGACTGGTGGCCGGGGTGGTCTGGGATGGCGAAACCGACCAGGTCGACGCCAAGAAACTCAAGGAAATCGATCACGTTTTTTCGTGCCCACCGATTACCGATGCCATGCGCCGCTTCGTCGATTGGGTGGCGGACTACACCATATCGCCACCCGGCATCGTTGCGCGCATGGTGTTGCGCGTTCCAGAGGCATTCGATCCGGAACCGCCCGAAAAGGGTCTGCGGTTGACCGGTCCACCTCCCGAACGGATGACCGATGCCCGCCGCAGGGTGCTTGAACTGGCCGAGGACGGGTTTGTCTGGACGCGTTCCGGGCTGGCGCATGCGGCCGGCGTGTCGCTGTCGGTGGTCGACGGACTGTCGGCCGCCGGCACCTTTCAGGCCGAATGGATTCCGGCACGGCCGATTGTCGCCGAACCGGATCTGGATTACGGCAAACCGGAGCTGACGGACCGGCAGAAACAGGCCGCGGATGCCCTGGAAACACAGATGGATTCCGGCGAATTCTCGGTGACACTTATCGATGGCGTGACGGGCTCGGGTAAAACCGAGGTTTATTTCGAGGCGGTGGCCGGCGCGTTGCGCAAGGGGCGTCAGGTTCTGATTCTGCTGCCGGAAATCGCCCTGACACAGGCATTTCTGCAGCGTTTTGAAGATCGCTTCGGCGCCCCACCGGCCGAATGGCATTCCGACTTGCCGCCGAGAAAACGCGAACGGGTCTGGCGCCAGGTGGCGGAAGGCCGGGTACGTGTGGTCGCCGGCGCACGGTCCGCCCTGTTTCTGCCGTTCAGAGAACTCGGTCTGATCGTCGTCGATGAGGAGCATGATTCGGCCTACAAGCAGGAAGACCGGGTCTTCTACAATGCCAGGGACATGGCGGTGGTCCGCGGCCATATTTCGAATTTCCCAGTGGTGCTTGCCTCGGCAACCCCGTCGGTTGAAAGCCGGGTCAATGCCGATCAGGGCAGGTATCAGCGAATTCACATTCCGGCACGCTATCGCGACGTTTCGCTGCCGGTCCTGAAAGCGGTGGATCTGCGCCGTCATCCGCCGGCGCGCGGTGCGTTTCTGTCGCCGGTGCTGACCGGTTACATGGGCGATGCGCTTGAACGCGGCGAGCAGGTTCTGCTTTTTCTCAATCGGCGCGGTTATGCACCGCTGACGCTCTGCCGGGTGTGCGGCCACCGGTTCCAATGTGCGGATTGTTCCAGCTGGCTGGTCGAGCATCGCTTCCGCAAACAGCTGGTCTGCCACCATTGCGGCCATAACGAACCGCAACCTGAAGCCTGCCCCGAGTGCGGTACGCTCGATCATCTGGTGGCCTGCGGCCCGGGCGTTGAGCGCATTGCCGAAGAGGTAGTCGAACAATTTCCGGAGGCGCGCACGATCGTGCTTTCATCAGACATGCCGGGCGGGGTGAAGCGGCTGAAACTGGAACTGGATGCCATCGCCGCCGGAGAGGCGGATATCATCGTTGGAACGCAGCTGGTCGCCAAGGGGCACCATTTCCCGAATATGACACTGGTCGGCGTCGTGGATGCCGATCTCGGGCTGGCCAATGGTGATCCGCGTGCCGGCGAGCGGACATTTCAACTGCTCAACCAGGTGACGGGCCGAGCCGGACGAACCGGCAAATCAAGCCTTGGTATTTTGCAGACCTATCAGCCGGAACATCCGGTGATGACCGCTTTGTTGTCAGGGGATTCGGAGACGTTTTATGCCCAGGAGATTGCGGCACGACAACGCGCCGAATTGCCGCCGTTCGGACGCCTTGCCGGTGTCATTGTCAGCGCTGTCGAACGTGCCGATTCGGAAACTCATGCCCGCCAATTGCGCCGCTCGGCATTGCCGGCTGCCGAAATCCAGATTCTGGGGCCCGCCGAAGCGCCGCTTGGCATGGTCCGCGGACGGTACCGTTTCCGGTTGCTGATCATGGGATCACGGCGCTCCGACCTGCAGCACTACATTCGCAACATGCTGCAAAATGCGCCACGGCCGCGCGGTTCGGTGCGGGTTCAGATTGACATTGATCCGCAGAGCTTTCTTTAAAGGAAACGATTCCGATTCGGACCGGACACTTCCGGCACCCCGCGATGCGAAAGGACACACATGTCGACAGGTAATTTGGTCCCGGCCCTATTGGCGATAGGGTTGTTTGCGGCACTACCGGCCAAGGCGGAAGCCAGTCCGCCGCGGATTGACGATATCGGCTGGCACAGGACATCAGCCTATTGCACCTTCAGTCGGGCCAAGGCCGAGATCAAGAAGAACGATCCGGAAAGCTGGCGCTTCGTATTGCTTGTGGACAGAACGAGTGAAGACGGTCGTGCCTCGATCGAGACGGCCTACATGAAAATTGACGGAATCCTGCGCGAATTGCGGTTCGACGGCGTGATGACCGGAGAACAGTCCGAATCCAGGCGTTACATGACTTATGGCGATGATCCGGTGCGGGTCGAGGTCGAACTCAAGCCGGGCAAACGAAAAAAGGGCGCCAAGCTGTTCAATTATACCGGAACCATCAAGGCGATCCGGAGCAATACCGAGACGGTACTGGAATTCAAAGGCGATTGCGGACATTGAAGCGGCCGGTATCACCGCGCAGCGCTGATCTGACGGGAGACTGATATGATTGAATTTTACTGGCCTTCCAGCGGTGGCGAGTGGCTCGCCTGGTGTTCGGCGGTAATCACCATTGTCTTTGGATTTATTCTTTTTTTTGCGCCGCGATATTCGCTCGGACTGCTCAGACTGAAGACCAGTCCCGACCATCCCGAGGCGGTGGCCGAAGTCCGCGGGACGATGGCCGGCTTTTATTTCGGGCTCGGAATCAGCTGCATCCTGTTTACACAACCGTTTCTTTACCTCGCCCTGGGCGCCTCCTGGGCGTTCACCGCCATTGGCCGGCTTGTTTCGATGTTTGTCGATCATGGCAATACGCT
>JAJFHT010000120.1 GCA_021775495.1 Hyphomicrobiales bacterium
AATCCATGGATTTCACCCGGCTCGACATGGAACCCGACTCCGTCCAAAGCGCGATTGCCGCCAAAAACCTTTGTCAGCCCAGAGATCGAAATTCTTGCAATCCGGTGTTGCGGGGACGCCTTCTCAGGTGCCCCCGCCAAACCAGTTATCACTGCTGGACCATCCACAACTTACGGTAGCCGGAGATGTAGTCCTGTCCATATCCCTTCGACGCCTCAGCCGGGACACCTGCCGTCTCTGCATTGTTCTTGTCGAAGACCAGCAGGGGGACTTTCGAATCCTTGACCGCATCGAGACCGCACAGAATACGCATCTCGGCATCGAGCATCGCGTGGGCGATCCAGTCGAGGTTTTCACCGACATCCATCTCAACCTGACCGCCACGGACAAAGTCGATCACGAATGGTGTGCCATTGAAGGTTGTGACTTTGACGCTGTCGCCCTTGCCGGTAATGGTGATCGCCGGAACGACAAAAGTCGACATACTGTCATAGATCGGAATGACATAATTGATGTCGGCGTTCGACTGCAATTTGGCAGTCACTGTCGGCTGGATTTTTGTCGCCCAATCGGAAATCGGCACATTGACGATGTCATAGACACAGTCGGGGCATCTTGTATCGAAAGCTTCAGACAGGCCGCTGACCATTGAATCGGTCGACAGTGCTTCGTTTGACACCAGTACCAGTGCGTTGACCTTGCCCCCGGTCTGCGAAATCGCCCAGTCAGCAAGCAAAGCGCCGGCGGTCTTGTAATCGATCGCAGTGGCCGAGGTCACACCGCCCGGTACGTCCTGCTCAAGACCGGTCAGATGCGCTGCGACAACATCGAGCCCGGCATCGCGTGCCGCTTTCACCTGCGGTTCGAAGAACCGCGGATCGGCGCCTGCCAGCAGGCTGATCAGATTGAAATCATTGTTGATCGCATAGTCGATACCCTGGATCCACTGGGTCGGGTTGCCCTGATTTTCCCATTCGGAATGTTTGAAGCCAAGTTCTTCCGCAATGGCATTCTTGTGGTCGGTAATGGTCTTGATAAAGGGGATGGAACTTGAAGCCGGTATGGTGAAGATCGACTTGCCGGTCATGCAGGCCTTCGCGTCAAACGCCGCGCCCGGCGCCACAAATTTCGGGATTTGTGAATATTTCTCGATATTGGCCTTGGCTGCCATTACCCCGTCGCTCTGGCTGAAAGCCGCTGCAGTACCAAGCAGCGTCATTGCCGCCGAGATCAGCATAATTCCTGAAATTGATTTCATGTCATGCTCTCCTTTGTGATTACCCCAGAATTTCAAGGACCGGCGCGGACACGTTTCTAGGCCCGTAATCTGCCGGTCGCCGCTGCATCGATGTCTCCATCATCAATGACGACACCGTAATTTTCACGCGCCGACTGTTCGTCCATCAAACCGTCCAGCACGTCGTCCAGAACATCCTCCGGACGGCGTTCCATGGGATTGCCATAACCACCGCCGTGCGGGCCATTGGCAACGAGGCGGTCACCTTTGCTCAGCCGGCGATATGGAATCTTGGAAGGCAGTTCCTCGACCGTTCCATCAGAACGGATCAGTTGCACCAGGGCGGGTGATCCGTCTTTGCCGCCCAGGAACCCCCACGGTTTGTATTTTTGTCCATCGCCTTCGATCGAAACACCACCGTCTTCGAGTAATTCGAAGCCGCGAACTGATCCGATGCCGCCGCGCCAGGTTCCCGCACCCGTCACATTCTCGCGAAGCTCGTAGTTCAACACACGTAGAGGCAGGTGCGATTCAATGTCCTCGACCGGATTGTTACGGGTGTTGGCGAAAAGTGTGTCGACGGCATCCATGCCGTCTTTGCCGTAACGGCCGCCGTAACTGCCCTCCATGATCTCCATATGGATCCACTGATTGCCGCCGGACATCCCGCTGAACGCCATGACCCGCAGATTGCCGATGCCGGCGCTGACCTGTTTTGGCACGGCGGGCGCAATCGCTTTCATAATCGCATCGGCGAGCGCATTGCCGGGGCAGAACCGGGCGATGACCGGAGCCGGAAAGATAGGGTTAGCCAGGCACCCTTCCGGAGCATGGATCGTGATCGGGCGGGTCAGACCGCTGTTTTGCGGTATCGAGCCATAGGTTTCACTGTCGAGCAGGATCGACCGCAAGGTCAGCCAAACCGCGCAATCGACGGTTCCGACCAGCGGCATATTGATCGGCTTGTTTGTGGTTTGTGGAGCGGTCCCGGTCAGGTCGACATGGATTTCCGACCCCTTGACGGTCAAAGTCGCCTCGATCGGCAGATCCTTCAATGCGGGATCATCGCTGTCGAGATAGCCGTCGATATAGGTGCGCGCATTGTAACTGCCATCCGGGATTTCCGAAATTGCACCGCGCATCAGCCGCTCGGAATAATCGAGCAGATCCTCATAGGCGTCGGTGACTGTCTGCAGTCCGTATTGTTCAAGGAGCGCCATGTAGCGATCCGCACCGATGCGGGCGGCGGCAACCTGGGCTTCCATATCGCCAACCACCAGATCGGCAATGCGGATATTGCTGCGCAGGATCTGCCAGACGGGTTCAACCTTCTTGCCGCCATCATATACCCGGATGGCCTTGAACTGCAGACCTTCGGCATAGGCGTCGACCGCATCGACAATGCCGCAACTCCCCGGCGTCAGAGCACCAATGTCGAGATGATGAGCGGTGGTTACCGAAAAGCCGGCAAGCGCGTTTTTGTGGAAAATCGGAACGGCGAAGCCGACATCCGGCCCGTGCGATGCACCGGCATAGGGATCATTGTGCATGAAAACGTCGCCGGGGCGAATTTCATCTCCGCGCTTTTTCAGTTCAGCCAGGATGCCCTCGATATATCCTGGGATCGGGCCGGACTGCAGCGGGGTGCTCATCGTGCATTCGCACAATTGCCTGCCGGTGGCATCGGTCAGCGCCGTACCGAAATCTTCCGACTCCCGGATGATGCTGGAGTAACTCATCCGCATCAGCTTGTGGCCCATCTCGATAGCGATGTTTTCCAGCGCCCCTTGAATGACTGCCGCAAGAAACGGATTGATACGTGTTGTCATGTCCGTGCCTCCCTGTTTGCATCATCGGTGGCCGGTCCGGTGTTTTGCATCAGGACGTTGCCGTAGGTATCGGATGCAAACGTCCATCCGGGCGGAATGACCGTGGTGCTGTCCTTTTGAAGCAGAATCGCCGGCCCTTGCAGGTCATGTCCCGGCGCCAGATCGGCACGCCGAAAATATGGCGTGTCGAAGAGGTTCAATTTCTCGCCGATACGAAAAATACACTGGCCCGTCCCGACGGGTTTGGCGGCACCGGAGACGTTGCTTTCAGGCAATCTGGTCAGTTTTTCCACTTCGCCGACGCCGCGCAGTTTGATCGTGACAATTTCGATCGGGCTGTCTTCAAACGCGTGGCCATATTCCATCTGGTGTTGGCGGTGAAATGCCTGCCAGACCTGTTCCAGCGTTGTTTGGGTTATCGGGCCATCCGGTATCTCGACTTTCAGTTCATAGCCCTGACCGACATATCTGAGATCACCGATCCTCTGCAGGGTGATCTTGTCGGCCGCAACGTCGTCCTTGGAGAAGAGTGCTTTCAGATCAGCCTCCATATCGGCAAAAAGCCGATCGAGCCGTTCCGTATCCACTGAACCCTTGATTTCGAATGCCGTTCGCAGTGCGTCATATTGCAGGTCTGCGGTCAAAAGGCCCATCGCCGATGTAATGCCCGGGTGCGGCGGTATCAGCACCCGTTTGATGCCCAGCATTTCAGCTACACCTGCGGCGTGGAGCGGGCCGGCGCCGCCAAATCCGCAAAGGGTGAATTCGCGCGGATCAATGCCCTTTTGCACGGTTCGCGACCGGATAGCGTTTGCCATGTTGCTGTTGAGTACGGTCAGCACGCCCTCGGCCGTTTCATCGACGCTCCGGCCAAGGTTTTTTGCCAGATCACCAATCGCTGCCTTGGCCGCGCTCAGATCAAGTGCCATGTTGCCGCCGAGGAAATCTTCGGCAATGAGCCGGCCCAGCGCCAGGTTGGCGTCGGTCACGGTCGGGTCTTGTCCGCCCTTGCCGTAGGCCGCCGGTCCGGGCTCGGCGCCGGCGCTTTGCGGCCCGACCCGAAACGCGCCGCCCCGATCGACATGGGCGATCGAACCACCGCCGGCGCCGATCGTATGGATGTCGATCATTGGCAGAAGCACCGGAAAGCCGGCAATGTTGGCACTGCGGGCATCAGTTTCAGTGAACTGCCCGTCCTGGACAATGCCGATATCGGCGCTGGTGCCACCGATATCCAACGTGATCAGTTTTGGCGCATCGGCTTGTTCGCCAATCCAGGCGCCACCGCGCACACCGGCGACCAGCCCTGACATCAAGGTAACTGCCGGTCGTTCAGAAACAAGCTTGGGAGTTGCCACACCGCCGTTGGAGGCCATGATATGCAGTTCGCTGTCGATGCCGAGACCGATCAATTCCTTTTGCAATTCCGCGACATAGGTGCGGACCTTGGGACCTACAAAAGCCGACATCGATGCCGTGGTGAACCGTTCGAATTCGCGAAACTGCGGCGCGACGTCCGACGAGGTCGTGACAAAGATATCCGGCAGTTCCTCGCGAACGATGTCGGCCGCGCGGCGCTCATGCAGGGGATTTATGTAGGAAAAGAGAAACCCGATGACGATGGCTTCGACGCCTTCCTCACCCAGTTGCCGTGCCACAGTACGCACGCCGGTTTCATCCAATGGTTCCAGTTCGCGACCAGTCGCATCAAGCCGGCAATCCACCGTTTTGCGGTAACGCCGCTTAACCAGCGGCCGCGCCTGCCACGGCAAATCCTGCATGATCGAATAATGATGGACCCGCTGATGTCTGCCGATATGCAGAATATCGCGAAAGCCGCTATTTGTGATCATTCCGGTGCGGGCGCCCTTGTTTTCAAGCATCGCATTGGTGGCCACCGTCGTGCCATGGAAAATACTGCCGATATCGCCCGGCGCCACGCCCGACATGTCGCAGATCTCACGAATGCCGATGACAACCGCTTCGGCTGGATTGGCATTGGTCGACGACACTTTGTGGATGGTCACGGCGCCTTTTGTCAGGTCAGCCAGAATGAGATCCGTAAAGGTTCCACCAACATCCACACCGACGACGATCATGCAAAATCTCCATAACGACATGCCGCTGAATGGCATCCGACCGGCAAATGGTCAGCCGGCCATCCATCAATTTAGATTGATCCATTTGGATTTAATTTGCAATAGTGGAATGATCGGAGGAAAAATTGTGCAAAACGCCGGAGGAGTTGCGAGTACGGGAATGGAGCCATGCTAAGCACGGGAAGTGAACCACCAAAAACAAGCACAACACGATTAAGCTGATGAAATCAAAAGAAAAACTGGATACAATTTTCTCATCCGACCTGCGACATCTGATGGCGGTCAGTTACATCGTTTTGTGCAACAACGCGGTTTCAAACCGTTATATCGAGACCCGTTTCGGTATTCCGGTTCAGGCCTGGTCGAGCCTTTTCGCCATCGAAACCTTTCCCGGCATCAAGGCAAAAGAGATCAGAAAACTGTTTCCACGCCCGCAAAATACCATCAGCCGTGCCATCTCGTTGCTGGAAGCAAAGGGAATGGTTCGCCAGGAAGCATCACGCGAGGACGGACGGGAAAAGAAGATCTTCATTACCGGTACGGGAAGCGAAATACTGACCGAAATTCGCAGAGTGTCGGTTGCGCGTCAGGAGGAGCTGTTTGCGCCTTTGGACGAAATGGAATTGCAGACATTTTTCGAGTTGGCGCGGAAAATTGCCAACGGCCCTGCACTGACGCAGTCCAGAACCATGCCTCGGGACACGCCGTCAGTGTAAAATCAGGCGATCAGCCCACTTCGCAAGGCTTGCACCGCGGCATGGTGTTTGTTGACCGCGCCGAGCTTTTTCGATGCCATCACAGCATGATGATTGACCGTCGAAACCGACAGTCCGAGGATCGTCGCAATCTCTCCTGCCGTCTTGCCTTCAAGAGTCCAGACCAGACATTCCTTCTCGCGCGGCGACAGGTCTTCTGTTTCAGATGCATCGGTCGGCAATGCATGCTGACGCATCATCAGGTCATGGGTATCAAACGCAGCACTGAACAGGTTCTCATGGGCATCACGTGTGACATCGGCGAGATGTTTCTTGTCTGACGAAACAACACTGAATGCGGCAAGCTCTCCGCGCGCGCCGCGGATCGGAATGGTGAGTCCGTAGGTAATCCGAAACTCTCTCGCTTCGTCAAACACCAGTCTCTGCGGTTTTCTGAAATGGTGCAGAAACCGACCCTGGCCCCAGTAGAACGGTCGCGAGGTGCGTTGAGTAACAACCGCCACCGGATCCAGCATGTAATACCGCTTGGACATGTAGCGGCCGATCCACGCCTCCGGATAGCTGGTGCACAAGGTCCTGGTGACGTCAAAACGGCTTTCAGGAGGCGATCGCAGAACAAGATAAGAGAAGTGATCAAGGCCAAATTCGGCGAGCAATCCTCCGACACGGTCGGATATGTGCTCGACCCCATCGCTGTCCTGGTAACAGGAACTGGCGAACCAGGATTTCAAAAGATGCCCTCCGGTACTCAAAACGGCCGGCGCAAAGACTGAATTGCACAATGCTCGGCCACCAACCCTATCGTAAATGTCCGATTTATTGCAAACCTTTGCAATTGTGAGCCAAAGGCCCGCTCCTAGAATGGCAGCACCGCTCCGGAGACATGCCGGACACCGCTTTCATCTGGGAGAACACAAATGGGTAAAACATTCAGGCTTCTTGCAAGCACTGCTGCAATCGCCGTTCTGGCCGCGACACCCGCATTGGCGGACGCCGTCAAGATAGGCGTTTTGGCGCCGCTGACCGGACCGACCGCGTCGGATGGAGAGGAGTTCGTCAAGGGCGTACAATGGGCGGTCAAGGAAGCCAATGCGAACGGAGGTGTGGCGGGCCATACATTCGAGGTGGTGATAGCCGACGTGAAGGATCATTCGGCGGCCAATGTGTCCTCGGCGACCGAACGGTTACTGTCGACCGACGGGGTTCATGTCATTCTGACCGGCTATGCCAGCCTGTCGATGTTCGAGGTTGATCTGATGGCCGAGGCAAACATGCCTTATCTGGCAGCCGGGCCGTCGCCGCAATTCGCCGGAATTGTCTCGCAGGACCCAAGCGCCTATGATTGCTGCTGGTCCTTCACCGCAAGCTTTAAAGGTTACGAAACCGACGTCACGCCGACCATCGAAGCGCTGTCGTCAGCCGGGCACTACGCGCTGAAAGACAAGACCGTCGCGATCGTTTCATCCGACAATCCCTATTCCAAAACCATCTCGGAAGGCATGAAGGTCGCGTTCAAGAATGCCGGATGGTCGATCACCATGGACGAACTTGTGCCGTTCGGACCGGTCAGCGACTGGCGCCCGACACTGGCCAAAATTCGCGAAAACCCGCCGGAAGTGGTGATCAACACCGATTATATTCCGGCCAATGCTGCGCTGTTCATGAACCAGTTTCGCGAGAACCCAACCAACTCGGTGGTGTTCCTTCAATATGCGCCGCTGGTTCCCGAATTCGTCAAACTGACCGGCGAGAAATCCAACGGGGTGCTCTACAATGCGATTGGCGCAACTCTGAACGTGCCCGCCTGGCCACGCGGATTTGAAGTCAGCAAGGCCTATGAAGCCGAATATGGCGTGCAGTCAGGTCCTTACGGAACCGGTCTCTACGAGATGACCAACATCTATTTCGACGCGCTGAAACAGGTTGGTGATCCGACCGATCATGACGCGATCGGCAAGGCGATCGGCAAGACAAAACGGCCGGTCGTTTCAGGTAACCTGGAATTTGATCCGAAGACCCATGTGGCGCTTCAGAGCAACGACCACGTTCCGGTGACCTTCTTTCAGCTTCAGGACGGCATGCCTGCGATGATCGCCCCGGAAAAATACAAGTCCGGATCGTTCAAGCGCCCGGTATGGATGACCGAATAGAACTGTCAAAGGTCCCGGTCCTTGGCCCCACTTCTGGAGATCCGGGAACTCTCCAAATCATTCGGCGCCCTGAAGGCAGTGGATACACTGTCCTTCGGTGTCGATGAGGGAGAGATTCTCGGCATTGCCGGCCCGAACGGTTCCGGCAAATCGACATTGTTCAATCTTATCACGCGCATCCCCTTCGGCGCGGACAGCGGACAGGTGCTGTTCGCCGACCGGCGGATCGAGCAACTGTCGGATGTCGACATCACCCGCCTCGGTGTCATCCGGACGTTTCAGCGTGAAGCGGTGTTCAGCTCGCTGTCCTGTGTCGACAATATTCTCATTGCCATCGAACAAACGCTCGGTGAACGCGGAAAGGCTGCGGAAAAACTCGCAGACGAGGCTTCAGAGATCGTCGGATTTCCGCGCAATTTTCACAACATGCCAGCCGCGACGATGCCGGTGTTCTACCAGAAACAGCTGATGATCACGACGGCCATCGCCCAGAGGCCAAAAGTCCTGTTGCTCGACGAACCTGCGTCCTCGCTGGTCGAGGATGAAATCGACTGGGTGCGCGAAACAATCCTGCAATTGAACCGGCAGCACGGCATAACGATCGTGCTGATCGAGCATGTGCTGCCTTTGCTGACCAGCGTATCGAAACGTTTGCTGGTCATGGAACTCGGCCGCAGCATCGCTGTCGGAGATCCGAACGAGGTCATCCGCGATCCAGCGGTCGTCGAAGCCTATCTGGGACGGGCGCAATGATCCAACCACTTCTGCAATTGCGCGGTCTCGGCGGCGGCTATCCGCCGACCCGGATATTTCGCGGCATCGATCTTGTCGTCAGCGAAAACGAAGCCATCGGGCTTTTCGGACCGAATGGTCACGGCAAGACAACCCTGCTCAAAACCGTGGCCGGGCTGCTCGACCCCTGGGAGGGCGATATCCTGATGTCGGGCAACCGGCTGAACCTGCCTGGCGAAATGCGCGAGCGGTCATCCTATCATCTCAACTACGACCTGTTTCGCCGCCGCCGCATCGATGCCGCCAATGTCGTCCGGCACGGCCTGATCTATGTCATGCAGGGCAATCTGCTGTTTCCCGAAATGACCGTGGAGGAAGTGCTGGCCATCGCGCCGCATGCCGCCGGGAACCGCTCCGGAGTAAACGAGATGCGGCAGCAGGTGAAAGAACTGTTTCCGCGGCTCGCCGAGCGGCACCAATCCACGATCCGCTATCTGTCGGGAGGAGAGCGGCAGATGGTGTCAATCGCAGTCGGCCTTCTGGCGCTGCCGCGACTTCTGATACTCGATGAGCCGACGCTCGGACTATCGCCCAAACTGCGGCTCGAACTCGGCGCCGCAATCGCCAGCATCCGTGAAACCGGCGTGCCTATGCTGATT
>JAJFHT010000013.1 GCA_021775495.1 Hyphomicrobiales bacterium
GGCGATCAGAAGAGGGTGATGACTCCATCGCAGGCGATTTTGGCCGGGGCCAGCCATCTTGTCGTCGCGCGGCCGGTTGTTGCAGCGCAAGATCGAAAAGCCGCATTCGAGCAGATCCTTCATGAGATGTCGGATGTCGAAACAACAGTGGGGAAGACGGAATGAAAAAAGGCTACTGGATCGGGCATGTCGAAGTTTCGGACCCGGAACGATATAAGGATTACATAGCAACTGCGACGCCGGCCTATGAGCGCTTCGGGGCGCGTTTTCTCGTCCGGGGCGGTGCCTATGAGCCGGTGGAAGGCGCCTCCCGGTCGCGCAATGTGGTTATTGAGTTTCCAAGCTTTCAGGCCGCCAAGGACTGTTACAATTCTCCCGAATACGCGGCGGCCCGCACCATACGGCAGGAGGTTGCCACCGGTGATTTGATGATCGTTGAAGGCCATGACGGCTGATTGATCCAGCTGAACGGATTTGAGACCCCTGCTTGCCGCGGCGTTATGTTGCAATGCAACAAGAGTCTGTTAGACTCGTTGATTGCGATGCGGATCAGGGGGATTCATGTACTACCAGTTCTATGAAATGAACCACGCGGCGCTTCAGCCCTACCGGGCTTTTGCCGACGCCACGCGGATGTTCTACAGCAATCCCTTGAACCCGATGTCGAAGACACCGTTCGGGCGTTCCGTCGCCGGCATGGCGGAACTGTTCGAACGCACCACACGGCGCTATTCCAAACCGGCCTTCGAGCTCGAATCGACCGAGATCGACGGTGTCGCTGTCGACGTTTTCGAAAAGACGGTGTGGAGCCGGCCGTTCTGCAATCTGCTGAATTTTGAACGGGTGCTTCCGGAAGGGTGCAAACGCGGCCCGAAAGTCCTTCTCGTGGCACCGATGTCCGGTCACTATGCAACATTGCTGCGCGGGACGGTGCAATCCTTCCTGCCCTTTGCCGATGTCTATATCACCGACTGGGCTGATGCCCGCATGGTGCCGATTACGGACGGCCATTTCGATCTCGACGATTACATCGATTATATCATCGACATGCTGCATTTTCTCGGTGACGACACCCACATTGTCGGTGTCTGCCAGCCGGCCGTTCCGGTGCTGGCGGCGGTGTCGCTGATGGAGGAGCGGGGTGACCATTTCGCGCCCTCGACCATGACGCTTATGGGCGGGCCGATCGATACAAGGGTCAATCCGACCGCGGTCAACGATCTGGCCGAGAAAAAGGGCATGGACTGGTTCCGCGACAATGTCATCATGCAGGTGCCGTGGCCGCATCCCGGATTCACCCGTCAGGTCTATCCAGGATTCCTTCAGCTTTCCGGCTTCATGGGCATGAATCTCGACCGGCATATCATCGCCCACAAGGACTTCTTCATGCACCTTGTGAAGAACGACGGTGATACTGCGGAACGGCACCGGGACTTCTACGACGAATACCTGGCGGTCATGGATCTGACCGCGGAATTCTATCTGCAGACCATCGATACGGTTTTCGTCAGTCATTCCCTGCCGAAAGGCGAGATGAAACATCGCGGCGAATTGGTCAAACCGTCTGCGGTCAAAACCGTTGCGCTGATGACCGTTGAAGGCGAAAATGACGACATTTCCGGCCAGGGTCAGTCGGAGGCCGCTCAACATCTGTGCAACAACATTCCCGATGACATGCGCCTGCACTACATGCAGCCCGATGTCGGCCACTACGGTGTCTTCAATGGTTCGCGTTTCCGCGCCGAGATTCTTCCGCGCATGCTGGCCTTCATGTCCGAGCATGGCGGCGAGCGCAAAAACAAGCCGGTCCGGCGCAAACCTTCGATGAAGATTGTCGCCTGAACCAGCTCTCCGGGCCATGACCCGCTCCCGGATCATCTGCCACCTTCGGTGAAACGGCCCGGATAATTGCCGATCCGGCGGTAACCATAAGCAACATCTGCCGGCCTTGTGAATTGACTTGACCGACCGTTCGCCATTAACCTTTTCTTAACGAAATGGGGAGCGATGGAGTCCGGTCAATGGCATTCGCCGCGGGGACAGCAAGATCAATATTGGGTGCATTTGCGCTGTTCGTTGCGACAACGGCCGCAAATCCGGCGATTTCGGCCAATGCCATGAAGACTGGCGGCCTGACATCCCAGCCCATCGGTCACTATGAATTCTGCAAGGCGCTGCCTGCCGAATGCACCATACGGCCAAACGACAATGGACCGGTTCACCTCTCAAGATCGCTGTGGAACCGCATCCTGTCAGTCAATGTCGCCGTTAATCGCAGCATCCGTCCGATGAACGATTACGATATTTTCGGCAAGGACGAGGTCTGGACCTATCCCAAAGGCGTCGGCGACTGCGAGGACTATGTGCTGCAGAAACGCCGGGTGCTGATGAAAAAAGGCGTTCCGCTGTCGAACCTGCTGATTACCGTGGTGCGCAAGCGAAACGGTGAGGGCCATGCCGTGCTGACGGTACGCACCGACCGGGGCGATTTCGTGCTCGACAATCTGACCGATGCGGTCGTGCCGTGGAACAAGACCGGATATCGTTTTCTGAAACGCCAGGCGTCGAACCATACCGGCCGCTGGGTCACCATCCGTGGCGACCGCAGCAATTCGGTTGTCGGCGCGGTTCGCTGATACGTTCTAAATAGACTGACGGTACCGCAGCGTCTGAGGCCGGTTACGACAGGTCCCGTTTGACGCTGTTCGGCCAGCTGGCATTCGTTCCCCTGACATCAACATGCACGAATGTGTTGTACAGGCCGCGGCCGCCCTTGAAGGAGCGGTCGTGCCACCGCATGCGGTCGACCACCTTGGCCCAGTCGCGCGGTTTTCCCGGATTGTCTCCGACGACTGCGAAATCAGCCGCCGTGAACTCCATGTGCTGGCTCTTGGACGCACCGCCAATCGCGGCGTTGTAGGCCGGGCCACGATAGACGCTGAGAAGCTTGATAGGTTTGCCGATCTCCAGGCGAATGGCTTCCATGACCCGCGCCAACGGAATGACACTGGGCCACAATTCAGGGGGCGGGTCGGTGTTCAGGCCGTTTGAGGCATGCGAAGCGCCTTTTGCCAGAAACTCCGAGGGCCGGAAATGGGTGACGTCCGGCAGGTTCTGTGCAAACCACGCAGCAAATGTCGGATTGACGGTTGGGCCGCCGACCGGCGGTTCGGGCAGAGGTTTCGCATTGTCGATATCGTCCTTGAAATCGACATCCTTTGGCTCTTCCTGATCCTCCCCGTCGAGCGTAATCAGTTTCTTGTCGCGCAACTGCCAGATCAGCACAGCGGCGCCGCACTGTTTCGAAACCGCATCGGAGCTGAATTTGCCGTCCTGGACGAACTTCCCTTTCTGATAAAGGTTCGAGAAGCTCCACAGATAGGGTGTTGGCAATTGCCGGTTGCGATAACCAAGGCCGTTGTACCGTTCCAGGCGGTACAGCACACGCGCCAGCGACCAGTCGTCCAGATCGTTGAATTTCTTCAGTCGAAGGGCATCTTCCGCGCTTTCCGACCAGGTGAATGCCGGCGGCGGCGTGCGATGTTTCGGCCGCCCCTTGGGCACGTGCTTGGTGACGCCGGTCAGCGGGTCGCCATTATGCAGATGGGTTTTGAAGTTGAAGCCGGATTCCATCATGTGAATGGCCGCGATAAACCACCAGGGTATGCCGAGATTTGCACCGACGCCGGCATAGGTTTTCCGGTTGTTGTGGGCTTTTACGGCAAAATGGCTGACCAGCGCCCGGCGCTCTTCGTCGATTTCCAGGCTTTCGAAGAAATTCAGATATTCCTGCTCGAGATTTTCGAATTTTTTCGACTTTGTGGTCTTCGGAACCGTATCGAGGGGGGTCTTCTTGCCGGATTTCGGCTTGGTTTTCGGTTTGGGAGGTTCCTGAGTTTCGTCGGACTGTTTGGGTTCCTTGACCACCTTGTCCGTGCTGGAATTTCGATTGTCCTGATGCACAGTCTGCTGCAACTGCGACACGACAGCCAGAATTTTCTCAAGCTCCGGCGCATGACCAATCCGGGCGATGGCATCTGTGAGCTTTTTCGTCAGGTCGAGAAATATCGGTGTGGCGGCGATGAAGTCTCCGACCGCCTCCTGCAACGCAGCCATCTTCCGGGCAACCAGGATTTCCTCGATGACATCCATTTCCTGGGAGGATTTGGAAGCAATAATGGCCTTGAGCAATTCCTCGTCGGACAATTTCCTGAGCAGATCGGTTGAACTTGGCATTACCTCCCCCTTTTCCGGAAATATTGTTGTCAGCCGACGGTGTCAGCCTGCCTGGTCGATTTCCTTCCAGAAAGTTTCGGCCGCATTGCGGATCTTGACAGCCTCACGCACCACGTTGCTGAGTTCGGCAACGGAGAGGTTCGGATTGATCGCGGCGGCTTCGAGGACAGTGAGCGCCTCGGAAGTGGCATCCAGAACTCGGACATAATTGGCCAGGTCCTTGTGGAATTTCCGCAACTCGGCCGCCAGGGTCGCCTTGGTCAAAAGCGTGCCGCTACGCGCCGCCTTGATGGCCCTGCGGGTGAATTCAAGGTCCTTTCCGGCAGCATAGACCCGATAGAAACGCGGCGTGTCGGCGATCAATGCGCTGAGAAGGTTCTGAACGATCGGTGCACCGTTTATCAGTGCCGATCGCAGCGCCGCTGCCGAGGCTGCTTTCCTGATCGACACCAGAAACTGGTCAAGCGCCGCGCCGCCGACAACGTTCGCCAGCTTCGGAAGAGGACCGCCAATGCCAAGCCCGGCCGATAGCACACCGACGAAACCGGTCAGTTCCTTGACCCTCTGACCGGCCGTGTCGACTTGCTTGCCCTCGGCGAGATCAAGCAGCAGGTCGTTGTAGATCTGAACCGTGCTGAGGGCGACCCTTCGTGTGGTGATCGACCAGTGTTCCTCGACATCGCGGCTTTGCAGGGCCAGTCGCGGGTCGAAACATTTGGGATATCCGGCGGCATTCAGGCCACAATCGCGTAGCGCGGTGCCGCCGTTGCCTTTCGCCACCAGGGTCACGTAGGGCGAAATCTCGCTGAGCAGGCGATTGCCGGTCAGATGCGCTTCGGCGAAATGTTTTCGATAGGAAACGATTTCCTCGTTGGGGATGTTCGTGCAGGCGCCGCCCAACACAAGTATTGAGACAAAAAACACAAATCTCGTCAGGACACTGAACAAGAGTTTTTCCTCGCACAAACGCGAAATATTGAAGACCTACAGGAAACCAGAGTCAACAGAACTGTCTTATCCTGCCGGTAATACACAGGAATTTGGCCTGAAACCGATCATCAAGTGTTCGGTAAAGTGCGATCGGCTTGAAACAATGCGGGATGTCGGTGCGAGTATGGACACGGCATCATTATTCGACAAACCCGTCTTCAGGCCTTGGCGGCACCCGTTTGTTCGGCAAGTTCGCCGGTGATCCACGACATGGCAAAACGATAGGCAATGATCAGCACCACCGGCGTTGCGATGGTCAATCCCGAATAGACCCCGGCCACGGCCCACGCACCGGCCCCCTTCGCAACCGCCAGGATCTGAACGTGCACGAAAGCAGCGGCCGGGAAGGTGAAGCTCGCCCAGACCGGAGACCATCCGCCTTTGATCAACCAGGGCACTAGCAGTAGCAAGGCAAGTGCCGATGCGTTCGCCACCCAGTAGAACACGAAGAACGCCGAATCGAAGCCCAGCAGCCCGAAGCTGATCGCGAACAGGCAGTTGGGGGCGAGAAAAATGAACAGCGACGGGCGCATATGAACCGGCGGTCGTGAATGCAGCAGCCGTCTGCCATAACCCGCGGTGATGATCAGATAGGCCACCAATGCTGCCAGGGTGAGCAAGATGCTTTCATTTACGTAACCCAGTGGGATACCGGCGATCGGGCCAATCACCGGGCCGACAAAGGTAAGGTATTGAAATGGCGTGAATTGCCGGCTCTCCGGCGGATCCCGCCAGATAGCATGACAGACCACTGCGCTGGCGCCGATCTGCAGGATCACGCCGGTCCACCAGACCTGTGGCACCGATACGCCAAGCGGCAGCAATGCTGCTGCCAGCAGCATCATCGACATGGCCGCCGCCGCCACTCCGGCCCTCGCTGGCGGACTGGTCATATCCTCCAACAGAACCGCCGGTCGCGCGGCCAGTTTGCGCAGATAAAAGGCAAGGAAATACAGGAAATAGGCCAAGGCGATGCCCAGCAATATGTCTCCGATTTCATGGGCGACAGGCAGGACTTCCGAGGCGCTGCGCCAGCCAATGCCTAACCCCAACAAACCCAGGCAAACCGGAAAGATTGCAGGCGGCGTGCGGCGCCACAACGGGCTCGTTCCCAATTTTACAGTCCCATTTCCATTGGACTATCGGTCTTAGAGCGTGGCGACCAATGTGTCCATTTCTCTGAATGGCGGGCCCGCCGCGACTGGCAAATTGCGACTATGCCGCCCGGCTGAGCCGTTCGCTCGCCATTCGGTAGGAAATTGCCTCGGCGAGATGCAGCCGGCCCGGCTGATCGGCGCCATCCAGATCGGCCAATGTCCGCGCCACTTTCAATATGCGGTGATAGGCTCGGGCCGAAAATCCGAGTTTCTCGCTGGCGTCGTGCAACAGCGTGAGACCGGCCGCGTCGGGCCTCGCAATGTCCTCGACCAGTGCCGCGCCGCATTGGGCATTGGTCGTGATGCCTGGCAGCCCGAGCGCTTCGAAACGCTGGCGCTGAATGTCCCGCGCCGTGCCGACACGTGCCGCCACACCGGCGCTGGATTCAGCTTCGGCCGGGCGGATGAGATCGCTGGCCTTGACCGAAGGCACCTCGATCCTGAGATCGATCCGGTCGAGCAGAGGACCGGAGATCCGCGCCTGATAATCCGTCCGGCAGCGATCCCCGCGGGCGCAACGGTGCCCCGGCTCGCCGGCCATGCCGCATTTGCAAGGGTTCATCGCAGCGACCAGCTGGATGCGCGACGGATAGTTTACCCGGTGGTTGGCGCGCGCAATGACGCATTCCCCGCTTTCCAGCGGCTGGCGCAGCGAATCCAGAACCTGCGGCGTGAATTCCGGCAATTCATCCAGAAACAATACGCCGTTGTGCGCAAGCGAGACTTCGCCGGGTTTTGCCCGCGCGCCGCCGCCGATCAGCGCCGCCATCGAGGCGGAATGGTGCGGTGTGCGGAATGGCCGCCGGTCCGACAGCCTGCCGCCGCCCAGTTCACCGGCGATCGATGCGATCATCGAGACTTCAAGCAGTTCTTTCGGCAGCAGGGGCGGCAGAATCGACGGCAGCCTTTGCGCCAGCATCGATTTGCCCGAGCCGGGCGGCCCGACCATCAGGAGATTGTGTCCGCCGGCGGCTGCCACTTCGAGCGCCCGTTTGGCGTTTTCCTGACCCTTGATATCGGCCATATCCGGCAGATCGCCGGCCAACTCGCGGATTGCCGGTTCAGGCCGTGACAGCACTTGACTGCCGCGAAAATGATTGGCCAGCGCAATCAGGCTGCGCGGCGCCAGGATGTCGACATTCTGGCCGGCCCAGGCGGCTTCCGAACCGCAAGGCTCCGGGCAGATCAGGCCCTTGCCGCAGGCATTTGCCGCGATCGCCGCCGGCAGCACGCCGGCAACGGAACTGATGCATCCGTCGAGCGACAATTCCCCCAGCACGACAAATCCGGCCAGCGCATCGGCTGGCACGGCACCCAGCGCCGCCATCAGCCCCAATGCGATCGGCAGGTCGTAATGACTGCCTTCCTTCGGCAGGTCGGCAGGCGCCAGATTGATCGTTACCTTCTTGGGCGGCAGCGACAGGCCGGAGGCATGCAGCGCCGCCTGGACCCGCTCCCGGCTTTCGGCAACCGCCTTGTCGGCCAGGCCGACAATGTTCATGCCCAACTTGCCCGGCGCCACCATGATCTGGACATCGACCGGAACGGCCTCGATGCCTTGAAACGCAACCGTGCTGACATTCGAAATCATCTGACCCGCCCCTGCCGGGGTCGCAATTGCAACCCATGGCCGAAATATTGCTGTGCAAAGTCAAGCATAGATTGGATGGCTTGGCAAGAACAATACAGGAACAAACTGATTCCCGGTCAGTCTCAATAGACCGGCTGAATATCCCGCACCAGAATATCGCCATCCACCTCTCTGGTCGCCAGAAACCTGATGTCCTGCGCCCCTTCGCCAACCACGACGCAGGTCAGCCGTCCCGTTCGGTAGGCTCCGGTATCGATGCCGATCCGGTTGCCGTGGATTTCCGGCCGACCCGATCGGGTCTGCGTGTGGCCATGCACGATTGTCTTCGGCAGTGGTCCTTCGAAACGCAGGAAGTCGCCGCGAATCCATCGGGTTGTGTTCGGGTCCTGGCGCTTCAGTTCGATGACGGGATCGATACCGGCATGAACAAAGGCGAATGCGCCGTGCTCAATCAGGAATTCGGCATTGCGCAGCATTGCAATATGCGCGCCGAACCGTTCCTGGAGCAGGGCGGCAGCGCGATCGGGCGGCAGCGCCGGATCTATGCCATAGGATCGGAAAGTCTCGGCGGCGCCATTGTAGAGCCAGTTTTGAAAGGTCGTGTCGCGGGTTTCAGACTCGCTGACGAAACGCAAAAAATAGTCTTCATGATTGCCGAGGATCAGCCGTGAGTCCGGCCATTTGTCGAGGGTTTGCAGCACCAGTTCCATGGCACGGCGACTGTCCGGCCCGCGGTCGACGATATCGCCGAGAAAAACGATTTGGGGTAACGCAGCCGCATCGGCCTCGATCGCCACCAGCATCGCTTCAAGCAGATCGTCGCGGCCGTGAACATCGCCGATGACGTATACCGGTCCGGGTGACACTGCCGCCTCGCTCTAGCTTCCGGACCGCTTTGCTTCCACAGCGTCCCAGAACAGCGCTGCGATATCGGCACCGCCGAATCCCTTGACCTCGCGCACGCCGGTCGGTGAAGTGACGTTGATCTCGGTCAGCAGGCCTCCAATCACGTCGATCCCGACCAGGATGAAGCCGCGTTCTTTCAGCGCCGGGCCGATGCGTGCGCAGATCTCCAACTCGCGGTCGGTCATGGCGGTCTTTTCGGCGCGGCCGCCGACATGCATGTTCGATCGGACATCATGTTCGGTCGGGACACGATTGATCGCGCCTACCGGCTCGCCGTCGATCAGTATGATGCGCTTGTCGCCTTCGCGCACATCCTTCAGATAGCGTTGCGCGATGATGGGTTCGCGAAACATCACCTCGAACATTTCCAGCAAAGAGGAGAAATTGCGATCGCTATCGGTGAGGTGGAAGATGCCGGCGCCGCCATTGCCGTAAAGCGGTTTCAAGATGATATCGCCGAATTCACGCCGGAACGCGGCGATTTCGTCCGGGTCCTTGCTGATCAGGGTTTCCGGCATCAGGTCCGGATATTCCGTCACGAAGATCTTTTCCGGGCTGTTGCGCACCCAGGCCGGGTCGTTGACCACCAGTGTCTTGGGGTGGATGCGTTCCAGCACATGGGTGGTGGTGATGTAGTTCATGTCGAATGGCGGATCCTGGCGCAGCAGCACTACGTCCATCCCGGACAGGTCGGTCTGTTTCCGTTCGCCGAGGCTGAAATGATCGCCTTCGACATCACGCACGGTCAGTGTTTCGCAAGCTGCGGTGACCGTTCCGTTTCGCATGGACAACCGGTCCGGCGTATAGTGAAACAGGCTATGGCCCCTGTTCTGCGCCTCCAGGCACAGCGCGAAGCTGGTATCGCCGGCAATGCTAACGGTCGAGATATGGTCCATCTGGACGGCAATACGAAGGGACATGCAAGGGAGCCTTTTATCGGTAGCGGAATACGATTAGCTCTGCCGCTGCGCGCATTGCCTGTCAAGGCTCGGCGAATCCAGCCAGCAACCAGCTCAGCGGTTGAACACCAGCCGGCTGTAGCCGAAATAGGAAAACACCATGGCGCCGATCGATGCCATCACCAGCGCCGCCAACGGCGTTATGGCGGGAAGCGCCAGCAGGATCGCCGAATAGATCGCGTAGTTGACGATGCTGGTGGTGACGCCGACACCGCCGTAAAGCGCGCCTTCCGCGGCGACCGGCCGATTGCTGGCGCCGAAGGTGATCTGCCGGTTTAACAGCCAGGTCAGGCAAAGTGCGCCGGCCACCGAAATGAGCCGCGCGGAAAAAGCATCGAGCGATGTGACGGCAAGCAATCCGGTCAGGATGCCCGCGTCAGTAACAAACCCGGCGCCGCCGACACACAGAAAGGCGAATATCCGCTTCATGCCACGCGCGGCGTCTTGTCCGGCCGGGTGACATTTTCAGGCGTCGTGAGCGCGGTGACCCTGGTGCCGGTATCCCGTCCCGGCGCGATCGAAAGATAGAGCAAGCGTTTGTTTTCGGCCCGCGCCCGCGCCAGTGAATCCAGAATGGTCCCGGTAACCAGGCTCATCATCGACAACAGCAGAAGGCCGATAGACAGCACCCAGGTCGGCAGGCGCGGCACCAGGCCGGTGGTGAAATATTCACTCAGGACCGGCGCCATCAGCGCCAGACTGCCTGTCAGGAGCACCATCGCAATCAGGCCGAAAAACCGGAACGGCTGGGTTTCCTTCAACAGCATGGCGAACATCGCCAGGATCTTCGCGCCATCTTTAAAGGTGGAGAGCTTCGATTCCGATCCCTCCGGCCGCCGGCCGTAGTCCAGAGCGATTTCCGAAACGGGAAGTTTCAACGCCGATGCATGAACCGACATTTCCGTCTCGATTTCGAAGCCGTCGGAGATCGCCGGGAAACTCTTGACGAACCGCCGCGTGAACGCACGGTAGCCGGAAAAAATGTCGGTGAAATCGCGGCCGAACAGCTGGTGGTAGAGCGTGTTGAACATCTTGTTGCCAACGGCGTGCCCGGCGCGGCCAGCATCTTCGGTGACGCCGCTGCGGGTGCCGACCACCATGTCGGCGCGTTCCGTCAGCAGCGTGTTGATCAACTGTGGGGCGTCGTCGGCCTTGTAGGTGCCGTCGCCATCGGCCATCACATAGATATCGGCGTCGATGTCGGAAAACATCCGCCGCACGACATTTCCCTTGCCCTGGCGCGGTTCGCGCACAACGATCGCCCCGCTTGAACGGGCCTTCAGCGCGGTCAGGTCGCTGGAGTTGTTGTCATAGACATAGATTTGCGCCGCCGGCAGCGCATGGCGAAAGCCCTGCACCACCTCGCCGATCGTCTGCTCTTCGTTGTAACAGGGCAAAAGCACGGCGATGGAAAGATCCTCGCGAAAATCCTGTGTCATCGAGTGGCTCCTGTCAGTAGCGTGCGCGCCGGTCTGTCGCCCGGGGGACCCGGGGGCATTGGCTTCAAGCTTCGCCTTTACTCTTTATTGAAGCGGTTAAGGCTAGGTTTAGGCCAACAAAATTCTTGTGATGAGCCGCCAGTCGATGTTGCACAACGCAATCGGACCTTTCGAACGCGACAAATTCTCCTTCGCCGGTTTTGCGGCATGGAAACAGGATCTTGCGAAGGCCATACTGGCGGCATTGCTGGTTCTTGTCATCCAGGCATCCGGCGGCTTTACCGGCCTGGCCGATCTGCAGGGCGACAACGACAGTCTTCTGCGTCTCGTCCAGATCCGTGATCTGATCGCCGGTCAAGGCTGGTTCGATCCGCAGCAGTACCGCATGGGTCCGCAAGGCGGTTTTCCAATGCACTGGTCGCGCCTTGTCGATGCGCCGGTCGCCGCGATCATCCTTGTCGCCGGCTGGGTGACCGGTGGAGCTGGGATGGGCGAAACCATTGCCCTGGTGGCCTGGCCGCTGATGACCTATGCAGCCTGCCTGTTTTTCCTGCTCTGCGCGGCGCGCCGTTTCGCCGGTGCCGAGGCTGCTTTCCCGGCCCTTGTGATCGGTGGTATCGGCATTTACATGCTCGGCATATTTCTGCCCGCGGCGCTCGATCATCACAATCTGCAACTTGCCTTGACCATGGCGATGATCTCGGGGCTGCTGGCCACTCCGGATCGGCCATTCGCGGCTTGTCTGGCCGGTGCCGCCGCCGCTTTGATGATGGCGGTTGGTGCCGAAACGCTGCCCTATGTCGCCGCCGGATGCCTTGGCGCGGCGCTGCTGTTTCTGATTTCGGGTGAGCGGGAGCGTGCGACGGCCATCGGATTCGGATTGTCATTTGCCGCTGTCTCGGCGCTTGCCTTTATTGCCACTGTCCCGCGCTCCGGCTGGTTTATTGCCGCATGTGATGCCTATTCGGTGACGCAGTTCAGTGTCGCTGTCCTCGGCGGCACCGGTCTCGCCCTTGCCGCCTCATCGCGATCGGTAGCAGCCGATTTTTCGCGTCGGTTTGTGGCGCTGGCTCTAATCGCTGTCTCTGCCGGCGGTCTGTTGCTGGCGGCTTTCCCGCAATGTCTTGCCGATCCCTATGCCGGTCTTGACCCGCGTCTCAAGACCTACTGGCTGGACGGTGTTTCGGAGGCGCAATCGCTGTTCAGCATTCTGACCAATGACCCGGTACTGGCAGCTTCCTACTACGCCACGCCGCTGCTGGCTGCCGGTTTGCTGGGCCTGGACATAAGGCGCAGCGGTTGGTCGCGCGCGCGCGCGCTGGTGATGCTGTTTCTTGGTTCGGCCATTCTCGTGAGCCTGTGGCAGGTTCGCGGGGCGATCTTTTCCATTTCAATCGCCGTTATCGTGCTGTCAGCCTGGGTCGCCGTCTGGCGGGCCCGCACGCAACCCGGCGGCCCGGCTGCCAGGCCGGCCGCCATGGCCACGGTGAAACTGTGTCTGGTCTGGGTGCTGTCGTTCGGTATCACCTGGGATCTGGCGGTTGGCGGCGTTGCAGGTGCATTTGCCCGGGAAACGGAAAATGTCGATCCCGCGGCAAGTTGTTACGCTGAAAAGGATTACCGGGCGCTATCGCAAATGCCATCGCAAACAGTTCTTGCGGTATCCAATCTCGGGGCAGCTATTTTGAAGAATACGGCGCACCGTGTGCTCGCCGGACCCTATCACCGCAATGTGGCCGGAAACCTGCTGGCTCAACAGATTCTCTTCGCTACGCCCGGCGAGGCCCGCAAACTACTGCAGGACAACGAGATCACGCTGGTTGTCCATTGTCCGGGAAATCCGGAGTCGGGGCTGTTCGCGAAATGGGCACCGGAAGGTTTGCTGGCGGAACTTTCGGACAAAGCCGTGCCGGATTGGCTTGAATTGGCCAAAAACGCCGGTGACGGTCCATTGGAAATCTATCATGTGCGCCCCGAACTATAGTGGTGCGACAGTCGCAGAACGCAAACTGTAACACCCGACGTTGCTGAAATACGAAATCTAAAGAGTTTTCTGTAATACAGGTGATATGAACCTGCTGTCGCAAAGTCACAGAGCAGAACAAGCCGAAACGATCGCCCCCCGCGGTCAGCCGGAACACGAGTCCGCCGGATTCAATCTGACCGACTCATTGACCGGTTTGGGGAACAGTGCACGGTTCTTCGACAAGGTCGCCCGGCTGATCGATGACAGGGCAGCCGATCCGGCACCTTTTGCCATCGGCATTGTCGGTCTGGATGGCTTCAAACCGATCAACGATCTTTTCGGCAGGGACGCCGGCAATGATATCCTGCAACAGGCGGCACTGCGGCTGCAGGCGGCCATGGACGAGCATTCCGTCGTCACCCGGTTCGGCGGCGATCAGTTCGCTATCCTGATGCCGATGGTTTTCCAGGATGCCGCGGCCCGGATGAAGTCGGCCATGCTGACCGAGGTCCTTTCGGCGCCCTACGACGTTGGCGCACGAGCGGCCCGGCTTTCGGCATCGGTGGGATGTTCGCTGTTTCAGTCCGGTGACGAGACGCCGGAAGTTCTGATCAACAAAGCCGAAACGGCGCTGTATCACGCCAAGCGGATGAGTCGCGGCAGCATCGTGGTGTATTCACAGCAGATGGAAGCGGCTGCCCAGCGCACGACCAGCATAGAACAGGCGTTGCGCCGCGCCGTGGCGACCGGCGATGTCGAACCGCATTTCCAACCCATCGTCGACCTGACCAGCCGGCAGGCAATCGGTTTCGAATGCCTGGCGCGCTGGACGGACCGTGATCTCGGATTCGTATCGCCGTCTGATTTCATTCCGATCGCCGAGGAGCGTGGCATCATCGGGCCGCTGTCACAGCATTTGCTGAGCAAGGCGACGGAAGCCGCATATGCCTGGCCCGAACACCTGTTCCTGTCGTTCAACCTGTCACCGTCGCAACTGGTCGATCAGAATACCGGACTGCAGATTCTGTCGATTCTGAACAAGACCGGATTTGACCCGCGCCGCCTGGAGATTGAAATCACCGAAACCGGTGTCATGTCCGACCCGGCATCTGCCGAAAAGATCGTTACCGATCTGCGCAGTGTCGGAATTCGCGTGTCGCTCGATGATTTCGGAACCGGGCAATCAAGCCTTAGCCGCCTGCGCGATTTTCAGTTCGACAAGCTGAAGATCGATCGCGCGTTTGTCTCGTCGATCCTCGACGACAAACCGTCCGAACATATCGTGCGTGCCATCATCGCCATGTGCGACGGATTGGGAATAGATGTCGTTGCCGAAGGCATCGAGCAGGAGGAACAGGCCGAAAGGCTGGTCGATTTCGGCTGTGGCGGCGGGCAGGGTTACCTGTTCGGAAAACCCTGCAACTCAGCCTCGACACTTGGATATCTGCGCGAGGCGTTCCTCGGCGCCAGCCAAAAAATTTCCTGAAGCCAACCGCTTTAGGAAAAGAAATACCAGCGCGCCGTTTTATCGAACGCGCAGGCTGGTCTTCTCCGAGAACAGAAATGCCCTGGCAGGATCGAAGCCGGTCTCCAGCACTTCACCCTCGCCGGTGCCGCGGCTGTCCTTCATCTCGATGATCAGCGGAGCTTCCTCATCGGAGCGCGAATAGGCGTAGGATACGCCGCCAAGGTCCTCGATGACATCGATCTTGGTCTTGATCTTGACCTTTCCGGCCGGATCGAAATGTTCCGGACGAATACCAAGCAACATATTCTCGCCGGCTGCCGGATGGTCTGCCTCGATCGGCATCGGCACTTTGACATTGTCGAATTCCGGCAATTCAACCGTCAGCGTCTTGCCTTTCGACGAAACCGCTTTCGCTGCCAGAAAGTTCATCTTTGGCGATCCGATAAACCCGGCGACAAAGGCATTGTCGGGATCATCATACAGTTTGAGTGGTGAACCGACTTGCTCGACCAATCCGGCACGCAGCACGACGATCTTGTCGGCCAGTGTCATGGCTTCCACCTGATCGTGGGTCACATAGATCATCGTCGCACCGAGACTCTGATGAAGCTTGGCGATTTCCAGCCGCATCTGCACACGCAGCTCCGCATCGAGATTGGACAACGGTTCGTCGAACAGGAAGACTTTCGGTTCGCGCACGATGGCGCGGCCGATGGCGACACGCTGTCGCTGTCCGCCCGAAAGCTGTTTGGGGGTGCGTTTCAGCATCGGCCCGAGATGCAGAATATTGGCGGCCTTGTTGACCCGCTCATCGATCATCGCCTTGTCGTGGCCGGTCATTTTCAGACCGAAACCCATATTCTCTTCGACCGTCATGTGCGGATAGAGCGCGTATGATTGAAATACCATTGCAATGCCGCGATCGGCGGCCTCGACCCGGGTAACATCGGCATCTTCGATCTTTATCTGACCGGTGGTCACCTCATCGAGGCCCGCAACCAGACGCAAGAGTGTTGACTTTCCACAGCCCGACGGACCGACAAAAACCACGAATTCGCCGCTGTCGATCGAAAGGTCGACACCTTTGATTACATGTACCTCTCCAAAGGATTTGTTGACTTGGGTAAGTTCAAGATCGGCCATTTGGGGTCCTCCTCTCAGGCTTTGGGTCCAAGGCGGTTCGCCATGTCATCCATTATTGCGGCGGCCGATTCGCGAACGAGCGGCCCCCATTCGATCAGTTGATCCATGTTGACGCGGTAGATTGGTGCGGTAACGGAGATGCCCGCCACGAAATTCCGGTCGTCGGAATGTATCGGAGCTGCGACGCAATGAATGTCTTTCTCGTGCTCTTCGCGGTCGAAGGCGTTTCCACTTTGGCGAATGTCCTGGATTTCGGTACTCAGCGCCGTGGTGGTGACCAGAGTCGTGTCGGTATAGCGTTTGAACGCAATCGAAGAGATGCGGCTTTGAAGTTCGGCGTCGGGAAGCGCCGCCATGGCTGCCTTGCCAACACCGGTGCAGAATGCCGGAGCTGAATTGCCGATCTGCGAATACATTCGCACGGCCTGGCGACTTTCGACCTTGTCGAGATAGATGACGTCGACGCCGTTCAAAACACCAAGATGAACGGTTTCACCGGTGATATCGTGAAGGTGCTTCAGATGCGGTTCGGCGATGGTGCGGAACTGATTGGACGACCATGCGCGAGAAGCGAATTTCAATAGAGTCAGGCCGAGTTCATAGGAATTGTCGGCCCGCGTCGACAACAGGCCTTCCTCGATCAGGTTGGAAATCTGCCGATGCAACGTTCCACGCGGCTGATCAACGCGGTGCAATACGTCGGTGAAGCGCAATGGTGTGCTCGACAGCGCAATTGTCTCGAGCACCTCCATGGCCTTGCCCAGCGTACCGGTGCCTGATTCTCCTCTTCCCATCTTCCTCCCCGGAACAGTGTGACTCTTGTTGAAATGAGCCGCTTGACAATCTCCGTAACATATTCAATTAATTCTGAATAGTCAAATTGTGTTCCGCATAGTGGAATTTGTGTTTATTGGCTTGAGTGCGAACTCGTCTGCTATATCTGGAAGCTTGTAGAAGACGGCGCACAGGCACCGTTTCCAATTGGGAGGAAGAGCAAATGAAATTCACGATCAAATCAGCAGTCCTGGGCTCGGCGGCCTGGGCACTTGCATCAACGGCTTTTGCCGGTGAGCTCGTCATCAACTATGACGGCTCCGACCCGGCACCGAAGGCGGCATTCACAAAAGTAATTGCCGACTTTGAAGCGGCCAATCCGGATATCAAGGTCAAGTGGAACCTGTTTGACCACGAGGGATACAAGACCTCGATCCGCAACTTCCTGACCGCCGAGGCTCCGGATGTTGCCGCGTGGTACGCCGGCAACCGCATGAAACCGTTTGTCGACGCCGGCCTGTTTGAAGATGTCAGCGATGTCTGGGAATCGGCCGGATACAACGAGACACTTGCCGCTTCCGCGCCGTCAATGACGATCGACGGCAAGAAGTGGGGTGTGCCCTACACCTACTACCAGTGGGGCGTTTATTACCGCAAAGACATCTTCAAGGATCTCGGCATCGAGGTTCCGCAGAACTGGGAGCAGTTCCTGGCCGCATGCGCCAAGCTGAAGGAAAACGATATTGCTCCGATCACCATTGGAACCAAGTTCCTCTGGACTGCTGCGGGCGTGTTCGACTATCTCAATCTGCGCACCAATGGTTATGAGTTCCACAATGATCTCACCGCCGGCAAGGTCAAATATACCGACCCGAAGGTGCAGGCCGTGTTCGACAAATGGGACGAGCTGATCGAGCCTGGCTACTTCATCAAGAACCATGCCACATATTCCTGGCAGGAGGCGCTGGCGCCGATGGTTCAGGGCAAGGCAGCCATGTATGTCATGGGTAATTTTGCCGTGGCGCCATTGAAAAAAGCCGGTCTGACCGATGAGACACTGGGTTATTTCCAGTTCCCGGAGATAACGCCCGGATTGCCGAAGGCTGAAGAAGCGCCAACCGATACGTTCCACATTCCGGCAAAAGCCAAGAACAAGGAAGACGCGCGCAAGTTCCTCGCCTTCCTCGCCCAGGCCGATGTCCAGACCGAGTGGAACGAGACGCTTGGCCAGCTTCCGGTGAATTCGAAATCACAGGTTGCAGACGATCAGTTCCTGAAGGCCGGATTTGAAGTTCTGAACAATGCCAAGGGTATTGCCCAGTTCTACGACCGTGACGCTCCGGCAGCCATGGCCAAGGCCGGCATGGAAGGCTTCCAGGAGTACATGATCAATCCGGACCGCCGGCAGAAGATCCTCGAGCGCCTCGATAAAGTAGCCAAGCGGGTCTACAAGAAATAGCACTCCGAAAAATCCCGGGCTCCGAAAGCGGGCCCGGGATTCAACATTTTTGGCACCGGCGTGGCACAGCGCCTCGGCGGTCCCGACAAAACCACAACGCCTGACTGCGGCGATGACGGGGAGGAGAGTGTGTAATGGCAATGGCGACCGCAACAGACCTGCCGACAATAGAGTCGAAAGGTTTCATACACCGCAACCGCATGAAGATCGCGCCTTGGCTGTTTCTGGCCCCGGCAATCATCATGTTTTTGATCTATGTGATCCTGCCGATCTTTCAGTCGATGTCGATCTCGTTCTACGAATGGGATGGATTGTCCGATCCGGTTTTTGTCGGCGTGGCGAATTACATCGAACTGCTCGATGATGAGCTGTTTTACACGTCTCTCAAGAACAACATTCTCTGGCTGGTCCTCTACATGCTGGCCGTGCCGGCGGGCCTGTTCATTGCCCTGTTTCTCAACCAGAACGTCTGGGGAATCCGGCTTTATAAGTCGATGTTCTTCTTTCCGTTCGTCATCAGTCAGGTCGTTGTCGGTCTGGTTTTTTCCTGGTTCTACGATCCGACAAACGGAATTCTCGCGCTGATCTACGGCATATTTGGCGGCACAGCGCCGGCCATTCTGGCCGATGAGCGCTATGTAACCTATGGCATCATCGCTGCCGGTCTCTGGCCGCAGATCGCCTATTGCATGATCCTTTACCTCACCGGCCTCAACAATGTTTCACCCGACCAGGTCGAGGCTGGCCGGCTTGACGGCGCGCGGGGCTGGAAAATGTTGTGGTATGTGGTGCTGCCGCAATTGCGTCCGGCCACCTTCATTGCCGTCGTCGTCACCGTTATTGGCGCATTGCGGTCGTTCGACCTGGTTTCGATAATGACCTCTGGCGGACCTTATGGGTCGAGTAACGTCCTGGCCTATTATATGTACGAGACGGCCCTGTCCGAATACGGCTACCGCATGGGGTATGGTGCTGCGATCGCCGTTGTCCTGTTTCTGATCATGATGGTCTACATCTCGTTCTTCCTTTACCGGATGTATCGCCAGGAAGTTGAGGAGGGCTGAGCCATGTTTCCAAGACCGATAGAAAAATCCTCCGCTGCAACGGCAACGACCTACAAGATTGCCCTGCCGATTGCCCTGATTGTCTGGCTGCTGCCGCTGATCGCCGTCATGCTGACGTCGATCCGGTCGGTCGGCGACATCAATGCGGGAAACTACTGGGGCTGGCCGTCCAGCTTCAACATGGTGGAAAACTACACCTCGGTGTTCACCAACACGCCGATGTTCCAGTATATTTTGAACTCTCTGCGGGTCACCATACCGACGATGGCCTTCACGATTGTTCTGTCCTGCCTGGCCGGTTATGCGCTGGCGATCTACCGGTTCCGGGCGAACATGCTCCTGTTCTTTATTTTCATCGCCGGTAACTTCGTGCCGTTCCAGATCCTCATGGTTCCGGTTCGCAATCTGTCAGTGGATACCGGCCTGTATGATACCGTCACCGGACTGGTGCTGTTCCATTCCGCATTTCAGGCCGGATTCTGCACCCTGTTCATGCGCAACTTCATCAGGGGATTGCCGTTTGAACTGATCGAATCTGCACGGCTCGAGGGTGTCGGAGAGTTCAAGATCTTCTGGTACCTGGTCGTGCCGCTTGTCAGGCCGGCGCTTGCAGCGCTGGCGGTTCTGCAGTTCACCTTCATCTGGAACGACTATTTCTGGGCCACGGTGCTTGTTCAGGGCGACCACGCATTGCCGATCACCGCCGGATTGAAATCGCTCAACGGACAATGGGTCTCGCAATGGCACCTGGTGTCGGCCGGGTCTATCCTGGCTGCAATGCCTCCCGTGGCGATGTTCTTTCTGATGCAGAAACACTTTATCGCCGGATTGACACTGGGCGCGACCAAGGGATGATACCGCGTGGGCGAATTTGCGCATACTTTGCGCCTCGACGGGGCGCAGACAACCATCGTGCTTGCATGGGATGCCGGCGTGCCGGTTGCCGTTTATCACGGCGACCGGCTTGAGGATGGCATCGATCTTGACACGCTGGTAGCCGTCCACGCCCGTCCGCTGCCACAGGCGTCGCTGGATGAAAATGCGCCGATCAGCCTGCATCCGGAAATCGGCCGCGGATTTCTCGGTCATCCGTCGCTGATAGCCCATCGCCCGGCAAGCCACAGCCCCGGGTGGGCCGGAGTGTTCCGCATGGCGCGACGCATCGACCAGCCGGATGGTGTGATTTTCGGCCTTGTCGATGCCGCCCGCGGTCTTGATCTCGAAATTGAATGCCGTCTCGATCCGGAGACCGATGTCGCGACTTTCTCGTCGCGCTTGCGCAACGAGGGCGACAGCGCCATCGTGATCGACTGGCTGTCGGCGCCCGCCATCGCCCCGCCGCAGCAGTTTTCGCAGCATCTCGCCTTTCACGGCCGCTGGTGCGCCGAGTTCGATATCGAACGCCAGTCAATCCCGGTCGGCCTGACCAAGCGCGAAAACCGCCGCGGCCGGACCTCGCATGAGGCGTTTCCAGGCACCATCCTTCTAAACGCCAGCACCGACGAGGAGACCGGCCCGTGTCTGGCCATGCATCTCGGCTGGAGC
>JAJFHT010000121.1 GCA_021775495.1 Hyphomicrobiales bacterium
TCCATGGCTTCGTCTATCTCCGGTGCCGCGATCAGCGCCGGGCGCTGGAAATAGGGCGGATAGAGTGCATTCATCAGGGCGCGGGAAAGGGCGGAGCGGTCCTCGTCGACAAATGCTATCGAGGCGTTGTTGACCGTCTCACCCATGGCGCTCGAATGCTCATAGACCGCGAAGCTGAAGGCCCAGACGATGAGTGCGACCATAATCCAGTCGCTGAAGACACTGCGCATCTCCTTCATTCCGAGCCAGAAGATGTTCTGCAGTGTTTTCATGCTTCCTGCTTCTTTAGGAAAAGCGCCGCCACGATGATGAAAAACGGAATAAAACACGCCAACGCGACAAGGTCCCGCGTCAGATCTGAAAAGCCCAATCCCTTGGTGAAGGCGCCGACGCTCAGATGCATGTAGTAGGTGGTCGGCCACAGCGAACCGATGAGCTGGCCGGTGGGCTCCAGGCTCGAGACAGGGTGTATGAATCCGGAGAACTGCATTGTCGGCAGCATCGCAAGGATCGCGGTGGCGAACACTGCTGCGACCTGGCTTCGTGTCAGCGCTGAAACCAGCAGCCCGAAGCCGGTGGACGCGGCCACGTACAAAAATGCGCCGACTGCCAAAGCCAGAAAACTGCCTTTGAGCGGAACCTCCAGGACCAGCAGCACAAGCAATGTCAGGATGACAAAATTCGCCATTCCGATGGCGATGTAGGGAAGTTGCTTGCCGATCAGGAATTCGAACCGGTTCGTCGGTGTCACGAAAAAATTGGTGATCGTGCCGATTTCCTTTTCCCGGGCGACGCTGACCGCCATCAGGATCGCCGGAAACAGCAACAAAAGCATCGCCGGCGCGGAGGGCCCGATGGCGTAGATGCTTTCGAATGACGGATTGTATCTGTAGCGAGCCTCGATGCTGGCGTTTTGCGTGGCGGCAATGTCCAATCCCGAGTTGCGGGCGAGCTCGGCCAGATAGGCATAGTGACCACCCGAGACAATCCCCTCGATCGTGCCGGCGCGTATGGTGTTGGCACCGTCAATCCAGGCCGAGACATTCGGGTGTCCCAGGCGCTTGAGGTCACGGCCGAAACCCGGCGGGATTTCGACAGCCAGAGTGATGTCGTTCGCTTTCAATCGTCTTTCGAGTTCGTCCTCGCTTTGCAGTTCCGGCTGTTCGAGGAAGTATCGGGAGCCTGCCAGGTTGCTCACATAGGCGCGGCTATGCGGGGTTCGGTCGCGGTCGAGGGCGGCGAAAGTCAGGTTTTCGACATCGGTGGAAACGCCATAGGAGATAACGATCAGCAGCAAAGCGCTGCCGACAAAGGCAAATGCCAGCCGTACCGGATCGCGCAGTACTTCCATTGTCTCGCGGTAGCTGTAAGCCAGAAGGCGGGTCAGATTGAACGCTCGCGGCCTTCGCTTCGCGACCGTGGTATCGGGCGAAATGTCGGCGCGCGGGCCAGACAGTTCCACTGCGGCCGGTTTGTCCTGCGTCTCCCCGGTCGCCTCCTCGATGTATTCGATGAAGGCCTCTTCAAGGTTATCCACACCCTTGGATCTGATCAGGTGTTCGGGCTCGTCATAGACAAGGACCTGGCCGGCATGCATCAGCGAAATGCGGTCGCAACGCAGTGCCTCGTTCATGAAATGGGTAGAGATGAATATCGTCACGTTGTAGCGGCGCGACAGCTCGACCAGCAGTTCCCAGAACTCGTCGCGCGCGACCGGGTCGACGCCTGAGGTCGGCTCGTCAAGGATCAGCATTTCCGGTTCGTGGATAACGGCCACTGCCAGC
Organism: Hyphomicrobiales bacterium; assembly: GCA_021775495.1. Taxonomy (GTDB): domain Bacteria; phylum Pseudomonadota; class Alphaproteobacteria; order Rhizobiales; family Rhizobiaceae; genus JAJFHT01. The sequence continues at coordinate 1,785 of JAJFHT010000121.1, forward strand.
GACAGACGCTGGCGCATTCCCAGCGGCAGTGAAGATGCGAGTGCATCCACATGCTCTCGTAGTCCAAACCGGTCGATCAATTCCTTCATCCGCTCAGCGGCTTTTTGCGGAGACAGGTGAAACAGCTTGGCGTGCAGGTCGAGGTTCTGGCCAACAGTCAATTCGCCGTACAATGAGAATGCCTGGGACATGAACCCGACACGTTTGCGGGTTTCCAGGTCGCTTGCGTCGACCGGATGCCCGAACAGGAACGCCTCGCCTTCGGAAGCCGGAAGCAGACCGGTCAGCATCTTCATCGTCGTCGTCTTGCCGCATCCATTGGAGCCGAGGAAGCCGAATATCTCGCCGGCCTGGATCTCGAAACTCACCCGATCGACTGCTGTAAAGTCGCCAAAACGGCGGGTCAGCCCGTTCGCGGCGATCGCCGGCGCGCCGTCGGATTTCTCCAACGGCGGGATATGCAACGCGCCGCGGCCACCCCGCCGTTCTGCCGGCAACAGTCCTATGAAAGCGGCCTCGAGGTTGTCAGTGGCGGTTTTCCGCTTGAGCTCCGCCGGCGTGCCAGTGTCGAGAACCCGCCCGGCATCCATCGCGACCAGCCAGTCGAATTGCTCGGCCTCGTCCATATAGGCTGTCGAAACCACCACGCTCATGCCAGGCCGCTCGTTGCGGATCGTCTCGATCAGCTGCCAGAACTGGCGCCGGGACAGGGGGTCAACGCCGGTCGTCGGTTCGTCGAGAATCAACAGGTCCGGATCATGGATGAGTGCGCAGCAAAGCCCGAGCTTCTGTTTCATCCCGCCCGACAGCTTGCCCGCCGGCCGATCCAGAAACGGGTGGAGCCCGGTGGCCATCGTCAGTTTGTCGATGCGTGTCTTGCGTTCGGCACGGTTGTGGCCAAAAAGCTTGCCGAAGAAATCGAGGTTCTCGGCGATGCTCAGGTCCTGGTAGAGATTCTTGCCGAGACCTTGCGGCATATAGGCAATGCGCGGACCGATCGTGCGCCGATGGCGCGCCAAGGCCATGTCGCCACCCATTACCTGCAGCGTGCCCTGTTTCAGCTTACGTGCGCCGGCAATGAGTCCAAGCAGGGTCGATTTGCCGACCCCGTCGGGCCCAAGGATACCGACCATCTGTCCGGACGGGATGTCGAGGGTGACGTCCTGAAGCGCCCGCACCTTCTTGTAGGTGTGGTTGAGGTTGCTGATCCGTGCGATCGGTTGGAGCTGATCGGTCATACTCGGTGCGGCCTGTTCCACTAAACTAGTTCGTTTCCCGAGCGATGCCCGGCGGCATCTCCTTGAGGAACGCCGGCCACTCGGATTGCTCCCCGCCGGCCAGCCGCACATAAGCAACACCCCTGACACCGGTCTTGACCTGATCGATGTTGCCGAGGACCAGTTCCTGCGGCACGCGGACCTTGACCCGGAACATCAGCTTCTCGCGTTCGCTCGGCGTTTCCACCTGTTTCGGCGTGAACTGCGACTGCGGCGAGACAAAGCTCACTTTGCCCGGCACCGCGAAATCGAGGACATCCAGCTTGATCAGAGCTTCGCTGCCGATCGCCACCCGGTGTGCCTGTGCAGCTGGCAGGAAAATCTCCATATAGACATCGCCAAGGTTCAGGAGGGTCAGCACCTTGCCGCCATTGCCCAGCACCTCGCCTTGTTCCGTCAGGCGATAGAGCACGCGGCCCATGATCGAAGATTTGAGCGTGCTGTCGTCGATCTGCGTCCTGATCTCTTCGGCGCCGGCCCGGGCGGCATCGATGCCGCGTTGCCGCGAGACGAGCATTGCCTCGGCTGCCGTCAGGTTCGCGCTGGCAATTGTGCGGTTGCTAATGCGGGTATCATAGGTCTCCCGGGACACATGCCCCTTGCGCAGCAGTCGGTCGGCGCGCTGCAACTCCTGTTCGGCGAAAACCAGTTGGGCATTTGCCTGTGCGATCGCCGCCTGCGCCGCCGCGGCCTGGCTCTCGGCGCTGGCAATCTCGGCCTCGGCCCGAAGAAGCTGTGCCTGCAACTGCGCGACATCAATCTTCGCAACGACCTGGTCGGCCTGGACCAGATCGCCCTCGCTCACCAATACTTCCTTTACGCGGCCGGCAATCTTGGTTGAGATATCGACCTGGACGGCCTCAAGCCGGCCATTGCCGAAAGCGATGTCCTCTGGCAGCGGATTGGCGTCGCCGTTGAACAGGAAATAACCGACGGCGGCCAGGACCACCGCCAATCCGATTATCAGCAGTGGTTTGGTCTGCATGTCGGCCTCACAGCAATATCGGTAGTTTGAGAATGACCTATTCTCGCAAACGCGAAAAAAGCTGCATTGATTTGCGTCAAGCAATCAAAACGTCAGCGGGATTGCCGACGGATAGATCGACAATCGAAAAAACATCAGACCATCATTTTCCGGCCGTCTCCAGCAGCCATGATCGAAATGTCCGTACCGGGGCGTCCTGCGAGACCGACGGGTCGCTGACCAGATAATAGGCGCGCCGGGAGTGCAGCGCTTCGCCCGGCAGTTCTTTCAACAGACCGCTTTCGAGTTCCCGCAAGACGAACAGTCTTGGCACGATGGCGACGCCGAGGCCGGCGATGGCTGCGGCGATCACCATGTGAAAATGTTCGAAGCTCGCCCCCTTGGGACGTCTGGCAGGCATTTGATTGTGCACGAACCATTCGGCCCAACTGTTGGGCCGGGTCGAATGCTGCAGCAGCGGGAAGTGGTCAAACGGTGACTGGTGCGGGTTCCAACCGTCCCACAGGAGGGCCGGCGAGATGACGGGTACAAGTGTTTCCGCGAGCAGCAATTCGGCTTTCAGATTTGGCCAATGACCGTCGCCGTAAAACAGTCCGATGTTGATGAATCCGCCGGCAAGATCGGGAGAACGTTCGGCTGCGGCAAAATTCAGATTCAGGGTTGTCAGGTTCAGGCGGATATCCGGATGCAGTCGGGAGAATTCGGGCAGCTTTGGAATGAGCCAGAGGGCGGCAAGCGACGGCAGAACGCCGATGCGCAGCTCATCGGTATCTCCGCCGTGGGCGAGCAGGTCCACGGTGGCCATTTCAATGCGGTCCAATGACTGTTTGAGCGGCGCCAGATAATTTCTGCCGGCGTCGGTGATTTTCAGGCGCTGGCGGACCCGTTCGAACAATCGCAGGCCGAGGTGCGCTTCCAGTGCGGCGACCTGCTGGCTGATGGCTCCCGGGGTGACAAACAGCTCTTCGGCGGCGCGGGTAAAACTGAGATGCCGGGCAGCGGCTTCAAAAGCACGAAGCGATTTCAATGATGGCGTGTGTGGACGCATGTTATTTAGAATATCTATTGAAATCGGTAGAAACAATGGCTTTCTTGATTTGGCCGGATTGCCTAGACAATTTCGAGGCAGTGTCGCTGATATATGAGAATTTGGCGACGTTCGAAGATTGTCGGTTTCGGATTTCAGTTCTCAGATGATTAGTATTTCTGACGAACGGCAGGCGTTCGTTCCCGCAGCATAGCAAAGGAAATCACATGGCTGAAAACCTGAATGAAATGATCGGCGAGGTTCGCGATCGGTTTGAACATGTCGACCATTGCCCGTTTCAGGGCCCAAGGGTGTTTTTTGAAAACGCCGGTGGCGCGCTGACGCTGAAATCGGTTGTGGAGTGTTCGGCCCGTCTTGCTGCGATCCCCGACAATCAGGGGCGCGACAATCCCGCCTCGCACGAGCTTGTCCGGATCATTGCCCAGGCCAAAGCGGATGTGCTGACGTTTCTTGGTGCATCCAAGGGCGCGGTTTTTGTCGGCGAGAGTGGCACCGAGTTGCTGTTTCGCCTGATCAGCGTCGCCGTGCTGGGCGCACCGGAGGGCGGCATTGTGCTTGGCAGCACCCTGGAGCATCCGGCCTCCGTCAGCGCCTGCACGAGATGGTCGAAAATTGCGGGGCGGGACTATGTCCAGGTGCCGCACAATCCGGCAACCGGAACTGTGACCGCCGAGGATTACCGTCCCTTTGTCACCGCGGATACGAGGGTGGCTACCATCCTGCATACCTCTCCGGTCACCGGCATGTCGGTCGACGTTGAGGCCATCTCAAAACTCATTCGCAGCATCTCGCCCGACTGTTACATCATTGTCGACGGCATCCAGCACGCCGCGCATGGTCATGTCGATATCGATGCCTGCGACATCGATGGTTACGCGATTTCACCCTACAAGGTGTTTTCCCGGCACGGCTACGGTATCGCCTGGGTATCGGAGCGCATGAGCGTGCTGCCGCACGATTCTTTGATCGGAGCAGCTCCCGATCACTGGGACCTCGGCACGCGGGATACGGCCTCCTATGCCACCTTCTCCGAAGTGGTTGACTATTTCGTCTGGCTCGGCGGCCATTTCACCCAGTCATCGGACAGGCGAGAGAAGATCGAGGCAGCCGGCCAGGCGATCCACCAGCATGAAAAAGCACTGACCGACGCAATGCTGCACGGTGTGGGCAACAGGCGAGGGCTGGCCGACATGCTCGGCGTCGGCATAATAGGCGGGGTGGACAATCCGCTGCGTGAAGGGCTGGTGGCCATGACTCTGGAGGGACGGACCTCGGAAGAGCTTGTCAGCATCTTGCGGGAACACGGAATTCGTACACATGCGCGCAAAAACGATCACTTTTCCGGAAACATTCTTATTCCGCTCGATCTGAAGGATTGCGTCCGGGTTTCGATGTGCCACTACAATACGATCGAGGAAGTGATGCAGTTCCTGGATGCCGTGGAAACTGTGGTCGGGAAGTAGTACGTGACCGATTGAGCCGATGGTCTCATCTTGTCCAGATCAGTCATGTTCCAACGCTCCGTTTGAGTGTTTTGTCGGTGCGTGATGCTACCAAACGGCGCGGTGTGATCTATATTCGGTTCATTCGGTTCTTTGTGGAGAAACAGGCATGATACGTTGGATTGTTCTGGCAGGGACACATGCGGCAGCGCTCGCTATCGGTTTTGCGCTTGGAATATATCTGCTCCCGATACTGATAGCGCCCAAGGCACCGGACAGTGCCGTGCTGGCTGAAACTGCACAATCGGCTCTCTTCAAGGCCGAATTCAAAAGAGACCTGAAGGGCAGTGATTTCCTGCATTGGGGTGAAGGCACCGTCAGCGTCGCGCCAGGCAAGATCGTGCACGAAGGCAAGATGGCGCCGGGGCCGGATTACAAGCTTTATCTGGTCAAGGAATTCGTTGAAGACGAAGAGCAGTTTTTGCGGGTCAAGGATGATGCGCAACGCATCGGCGATGTGAAAACCTTCGACGGGTTTCTGCTGGATGTCCCGCAGGGAGTGGACGTGGAAGCCTACACGACGGTTCTTGTCTGGTGTGAAACATTTGGCGAGTTCATCAGCGCAGCCAAATACCGTTGATGTCATTGCAGGCATGAAACTGTTCTGCGCACCAGCCGATCTCAGATACTTTGAACGGACGTCACAGCTAATCGGCGCCGAATAGCACGTCAGGTAGCCACAGGACGATTTCCGGAAATACCGTAATGATGATTGCGGACAGCAGCATCAGGAAGAAAAACGGCACCGCCGCCCTGGCAATCTGGCCAATCGGCCTGCCGGTAATGCCCTGAAGTACGAACAGGTTGAACCCGATCGGCGGTGTGATCAGCCCAAGTTCGATCATGATGACGAGAAAAATACCAAACCAGACCGGATCCCAACCCGCTGCAATAATCAGCGGCAGTGTAATGGGCAGGGTCATGACCATGATCGACAGTCCGTCCAGAAACATGCCGAGCAGGATGTAAAACACACCGATCAGAATTATCAACCCAACCGGTCCGAGATTCATGGCGACGATCAGTTTGGCAATTTCCTGCGGCACGTGCAGATAAGCCATCGCTGACGACATGAAGGCGGCGGCAACAAGAATGGTGATCACCATGCAGGTGATCCGGGTCGCGCCGGCAAGAGATTCCAGGAAGATCGACCAGGTGAACTGCCCCATGACAATCGTCAGAACCACAGAGGCGGCAAAACCCAGTGCCGCCGCTTCTGACGGCGTCGCCACGCCGGTGTAGATGCCGCCGAGAACAATCACCATCAGCGACAGAACCGGGGCCAGATCGAGCAGGCTTTTCGCATAATCCCGGGGAGTGAATCTGGATTCCTGCTCAGCAGCCGGGACAACGTCGCCAGTGACGGCGCGGAAAACGACGTAAAGCGAGTAGAGGCCGGAAATCAGCAAGCCCGGCAGCACTCCGGCGGCAAACAGATCGGTGATGGATTCCTCCGCCAGCACGCCAAAAATGATCATCGAGATCGATGGCGGGATCATCAGGCCGAGCGATCCGGCGCCGGCAAGCGAGCCCATTGCCAGGTTGGTATCGTAGCCGCGGCGGTCAAGTTCGGTCATGGTGATCTTGCCAACCGTTGCCGTTGTCGCGGTGCTGGAGCCACTGACTGCGGCGAACAGCGTGCATCCGGCGATGTTGCAATGGAGCAGCTTGCCCGGAATCAGGTGGGTCCACGGGGCAAGGCCGCGAAACAGCCGGTCGGAAATATCGGTGCGAAATATCAGTTCACCCATGAAAATGAACATCGGCACGGCTGCCAGTTCCCAGGTGCTGGCGGTGCGCCACATGGTTCCCTTCATGATCGACCCGATGCGCGACAGCGGGAAATCGAGAACCACCGACAAGGTCGTCAGCCCGACCATCATCAGTGCAATGAATATCCATGTCCCCAACCCGAGATAGAGCGCGAGAAAGAGAAAGGTCAGCAGGGCGGTGTAAATCGGATCCATGGCTCTATCTGTCCCCGCGGCTCATTCGTGGCCGAGCTCGGAAGCCCGTTCCATCGAGTAATCGACCGACCCGGTGGCGACGCGGAGCAGATAGGAAATCAGTTGCAGGAGAAAAATTCCGAGACCGATGACAATGAAAGTTTCCGGCAGCCACAACGGTACCTGTGCCATGGTTTCGCTGGTGTAGCCGCGTTGGTAATTTCGGATCACATTGCGCAGGAAGAAGTAAAAAGCCGTGCCGCTGCTTCCCAGGGCAAACAACACGCACAGAAACTCGATCGCACTGCGCGCAAAACTTTTGGGGTTGAGTGCTGAAATCAGCAGGTTCATGCGGATCAGGGTGCCGCGATCAAGGGACTGTCCGAGCGCCAGGAAACTCATGGCACCGATGCCGTATCCAACCAACTCATCCGCAGCGTAGGTTGAACTGTCAAAATATGTTCGCAGGACAATTTCAGTCAGTATCAGTCCGGTCATCCCAAGCAGCACGACAATCGCCGCGGCCATGCCCAGATTGGAAATCGTCCGGGCGAATGTATGAACAAACCTCAATGCAATACCCCTGAACCGTGGTGCGAAACACCGGGGTTCAGCTGTTGAACCCCGGTGTTTCGTCGTTGCTTGGAAGGAGCTTAGGAAATCAGCGGCGCGCTGCCAATTCCTTGTCGTAGGCTTTCAGCACCGCTGCGGCCTCATCGGCGCCCATCAGTGCCGTCCACTCATCGACCGCCTGCTGGCCTGCGGCCTTCAATTCGTTGATGAAGGATTCAGGCACATCATTGATTGCGGTGACGTTTGCTTCTTTCAGGCGTTTCACATTCAGGATGATGCGATCGCCGGCGCCAGCCCACAATTCGTCCTCAACTTCCCTTGCCGTGTCCAGAACCACTTTCTGCAGATCTTCCGGCAGAGCGTCGAAGACATCCTTGTTGATGTGCACCATGTTGGTTCCCATGGTGAAATTCACATAATGGAAATGGTTGAGATATTCGGGGAACTTGGCTGACAGGCCACCCTCCTCGGATGTGAGAACGGCCTCGATCGTGTTGGTCGACAATGCCGGAACGACATCCGCCCAGCTCATCTGGATGGCCGCAGCGCCGATGTTCTTCAGAGTAATCGTACCGTTCTTGTCATAAGTGCGGATTTTCAGGCCCTTCATTTCGGCGGCCGAGGATATTTTTTTCTTGGACCAGATACCCACCGGCGACCAGGGTTCGGTCAACAGCAGGATCTGATTGCCCTTGCTGAACGCTTTCTGGTACCAGGGGCGCGCACCTTCGATCAGCGACTGACTTGCCACCGGATCGGTGGCGACAAAGGGCATGTTGTTCAGCAGAAAAATCGGATCGAAGCCGGAAAAGACACCGGTATATGTGCTGGCCAACGGCACCGCACCATCTTCAACCGCGGCCCAATGATCCTTGGATTTGTAACCCAGCGATCCGCCGAAATGATTGGTGATCTTGATGCGCCCGCCGCTGTTTTTCTCCAGCCGCGCCGCGAAAATCTTGTCAGCCTCACCGGTGATGGAAGATTCGCCATATTCATTCGGCATGTCCCAGGCGACATCCTGTGCCAACGTGGCGCCGGCGGTGATCGCTGTGACGCCGGCAGCGACGAATGCCGTGCAAATCGCTCTTCTGGTCAAATTGGCAAGGTATTTTGTCATTGTCTTCCTCCTTTTGATATCTGCAGCTGTTCTTTCCGTTACAATCCCATTTGTGCGAACAGTGCGGCGGTAAGCGGGCTCAGCCGGTTACGATATTCACCGGCAACATGGACATGGTCGCAATGATCGACTTCGAGATAACTGACCGGGAAGCCCTTTTCCCGGCAGGCATCGGTATAGATGCGTGACTGACGCCGGAATTCATCGGTTTCTCCTCCACCAACCGCGACGACGGTGGGTGGCATCCATTCCGGGATGTGGTGAATCGGGCTGTTGCGCCGCGTGGTTTCCTCATCCATCAGCAAGTCCGCGTTCAGGTAGGATATCCGCAATGGCTCCAGATCAAACAGTCCGCTCAGCGGAACTGCCCCGTTGACCACATCGAACGGCAATCCGTATTCGTCCCATTTTGTGGCCATCAGCATGCCAGTCAGGTGCCCGCCGGCCGAGTGCCCGGTGACGTGAATCCGCCCGCGGTCGCCACCGATGGACGCGGCGTTCTTGTAGATCCAGCTCAGCGCTTCGCGGTTTTGACGGGTGATTTCATCCATCGTCACGGATGGACAAAGGTCATAATTGTTCAGAACGACGCAGCACCCAGCCTCGACAAAACGCTCAGCGATGAAGCGGAACATGCTCTTGTCGAAGGCTTTCCAATAGCCGCCATGGATGAAGAGCAGGATCGGCGAGTTGCCGCGACCCGGCCAGATATCGAGTTTTTCGCCGGGCTTTTTTCCGAATTCGACATCCAGCCGGCATTCGAAATTCGAAATCATCCGGTTGTTGTGAATTTCGGCTGCGGCGAATGTTTCGGCGAAGTGCGGGCATCTTCGACGCATGTCGTATTCAAGGTCCAATTCTTCCTGCGAATAGGTCCCGTAAACGGCATCCGACATGTGCACCTCCCAGCAATAATGCGCCTCGCGCACCTGTGCAGTTTTGAAAGCTAGCCTATCGACTGCGCTGTTGCAAGATAAATATATTTAGAATATATATCTTGCACGATAGCGGAATTGCCCGGAGAATCAGCATGTATGTGAGAATGTCCTACTGGGATTGCGCACCGGAGTTCTGGGGCGAGGACAGGAAATTGTTCGAATCGGGTGCCGTTCCGATCATGCAGGAACATCAGGGATTTGTCAGGGCCATGCTGCTGGCAACGGTGGGCGAAACCCGGCGGATCGCCTTCACGGTGTGGAAAAATCCGGACGATTATGCGCGCTTCGTCGCCAGCCCGGACCTTGAGAAAATCACTCAGATGTTTGCTCATATGTATGTGGAAGGCGCGCGGCCGGAACCGGTCGAATATGAGGTTCGTGCTCAGGGGGCGGCAATTGATGACCTGCAGCAGGTGGAGAAAAGGCAATGAATTCGCTGATCGATGTGTCGACCGCCGCAAAATACAATGAGTGGGCCAACAACAGAATCTACAACGCACTGCATGACCTGAGCGATACCGAACGGCGGGAGGACCGCCGCGCCTTCTTTCGCTCGATTCACAATACGATGAACCACGTATTGCTGGCGGACATTCTCTATCGGCAGCGACTCGAGAAAGTTCCAACGACCTTCACTCGGCTGGATGAAATCATTCATGAAGACTTTGATGCGCTGGAACAGGCGCATCGCGAAAACGATCGCTGGTACTCGGGCACCTGTGCAGCCATGGAGCCCTCGGTTCTTGACGGCGAGTTTTCATTCAAGGCAGTCGGTCTGGACGAGGACGAGTATTTCTCACTGCCGCTCCGGCTGTGCCTGACCAATCTGTTCCAGCACCAGATCCATCATCGCGGCCAGGTTCATCATATGATCTCCCATGCGGGAAAGGATCCGCCGCCGGTTGATGTGGTCAAATTCGGCCGTGGTGATGTCGACCGGTGGACGACACGGTCAGGGGCGTAACGCCGATGACCGATCACTACCCGGTTGCGATCATCGGTGCGGGGCAGGGCGGGCTTGGCGTTTCCTACTACCTGAGCAAGGCGAGTGTTCCGCATATCGTGCTTGATCGCGGCGGCATCGCCAACGCATGGAAGGCCAATCGCTGGGACTCGTTTTGCCTGGTCACGCCGAACTGGACGATCAACCTGCCGGGCAAGCCATATGACGGAGATGATCCGGATGGTTTCATGCTGAGGGACGATTTCGTCGACTACATGACCGACTGGGCCGAGAACTTCGGTGCGCCGGTTCGCTCCGGTGTCAACGTGTCGAAACTGAGTGACCGGGGAACGGGTTTTGTTCTGGAGACCAGTGAGGGTGAAGTCCGCGCGGACAATGTTGTCGTTGCAACGGCCACCTACCAACACCCCAAACTGCCGGCGGTTTCCAAAAAACTACCGGCCGACGTCAAACAATTGCATGCCGAGGAATACAAGAACGCGGCTCAGGCCGAAGATGGCGCGGTTCTGGTTGTCGGTTCCGGGCAGACCGGATGTCAGATCGTCGAGGACATGTTGCGCGCCGGGCGCAAGGTTCTTTTGTGTGTCGCCAGAACCGGCCGGCTGCCGCGCAGATATCGCGGCAGGGACAGCCTGTGCTGGCAGCGGGACATGGGGCTGCTCGATCGTACGCCCGACATGTTGGAAAGTCCGGCGCAACGGTTTGTCGGCGACCCTCATGTGACGGGCCGGGACGGCGGAGCGTCGGTGAGCCTGAATGATTTTCACCGGCGCGGCGTTACGCTGCTCGGCCGGCTCGTCGATATCAAGCAAAACCAGATGCATTTCGGAAAATCGCTGGCTGCGGACATGGCCTTCGCAGACAGTTTTGCAGTTGAATTCAGGGCAAAGGTTGATGCCCATATTGCTGAACGCGGTATCAATGCTCCCGATCCGACATCGGCCGAACTTGGCGGCGATCCCGATGTCGGACACTCGTCTGTTCATGGCCCGGAGAGCCTTGATTTCGCTGAGGCGAATATCCGGACAGTGATCTGGGCAACCGGCTTCAGCTACGACTTTTCGTGGGTCGAGTTTCCGGTGACCGATGCGCTGGGTTATCCCGAAACCGACAATGGCTCGACCTCAACACCCGGACTGTTCTTTTGCGGACTGAACTGGATGACTCGGCGAAAGTCCGGAATTCTTTACGGGGTCGACGACGATGCAAGGGTCGTTTCCGACCAGATTCTGCAAAGATTGGGAACTTGAACGCGCGTTCGCCCAGGTTCGGGCAAATGACAAGCAAAGGCACTCTGTAATGTATATCGGCGTTGATGTTGGCGGAACCTTCACGGACATTGCCGTGAACAGGGATGATGGCAGCAACCTCATCCTTTACAAACTCCCTTCAACTCCGCTTGCTCCGGAAAAGGCTATTGTCGATGGATTGAACACGATCCTCGCGGACAATTGCTTGAAAGCCGGAGATGTCCGGCGGCTGTCGCATGGCACCACTGTTGGAACCAATGCGCTAATCCAGCGCAAATGCGGAACCGTCGCGCTCGTGACATCGAAGGGTTTTCGCGATCTTCTGGAAATCGGCCGGCAGACCAGGCCAACGGTCTACGACATGCACCGCGATCATCCAGCGCCGATCGTCGAGCGGGCGCTGCGGCTTGAAGTGCCACAGCGTCGGCTGGCGGATGGCACGCAACATGTCGCGCTGGATGAAGTCGCCGTCACGCAGGCCGGAGAAACCCTTTCTGCCGCAAATGTGGACTGCGTGGTTGTCTGTTTTCTTCACTCCTATGCCTTTCCCGATGATGAAACCCGCGCAGCGGAACTTCTTAGAAACGCCCTGCCGGACGATGTCGTCGTGCTGACATCCTCATCGGTTTATCCGGAATTTCGCGAATATGAGCGGTTTTCAACAGCCGTCCTGAACGGGGCGCTGATAACCATCATGGGTTCCTACCTCGACCGGCTGACCGCCGGTGTCGCTGAGCTGGGGATCACATCCGAGGTCAAGATCAGTCAAAGTTCCGGTGGCCTTATGTCGGTGCGCATGGCTAGGGAGTTTCCGGTTCGCGCCTCGCTTTCCGGTCCCGCCGCGGGAGTGCAGGGCGCTTTGCGGCGGTCAATCGCCGCCGGATTTGAAAACATCATCACGCTCGATGTCGGCGGAACCAGCGCCGATGTCGCGCTGATAAAAGATGGCCAGCCGATTGAAGTGAACGAACGTGACCTCGCTGGATTCCCGATCCGGATTCCATCGCTGGATGTGAACGCTGTCGGGGCTGGTGGTGGATCGATAGCCTGGATCGACCGTGACGGGTTGCTGAAGGTTGGTCCGCAAAGCGCCGGTGCCGAACCCGGACCTGCCTGCTACGACATGGGCGGGCAGGATGCGACGGTCACCGATGCCAATGTCCTGCTTGGCCGGTTGAACGGCGAGGCTCTGCTGGCCGGCAGAATGCCAATCAGAAAAGAGCTTTCGGGAAAAAGCATCACAAGCCTGGCCGAACAGCTGGATGTCAGCGTCGACGAGGCTGCGCTCGGAATCGTCCAGGTCGCCTGCGCGACCATGGTCAAGGCGATCCGCTCGATATCTGTAGAACGCGGGCACAGCCCGGGAGACTTTGCCCTGTTCGTCTTTGTTGGGGCGGGAGCGCTGCACGCGGCTGATGTGGCTCGCGACCTTGGCATGCACCGGGTCATTGTGCCGCCAAGCCCGGGGATTCTGTGCGCCGAAGGCGCAATGAACGCGATGTTGTCGACAGAGTATGTCGCAACAATTCTCAGTCCGCTCGATGTCGGCGGACTTTGCAAACTTCGTTCTGCGGAAAAGGAACTGGCCGCACGGGTTGGTGACTGGTTCGATGCCGAAAGCGTGCCAGCTGCGCAACAGCAGACATCGTGGTCGATCGGAGCCCGCTATTTCGGCCAGAACTACGAGATCACCCTGCCACTGGACACAAGCCGGAACGATGCGCAGATCGTCGAAAGCCTGCGCGAGGCATTTCATATTGCGCACGAGACAAATTACGGGTTCGCCTCGAAGAGCGAGCCAATTCAGATCGTCAACATTGCGGTCAAGGCAATCGGACAGTTGGATCGCCCGGAACTGCCGCAGATCGAAACGAATGGCGCTGCCGAACCCGAACACTATCGAGAAACGCTGTTCGAGCCGGGCAGGCGGCATAAAACGCCGATCTTTGCGCGGGACAAACTTGTTGCCGGCCAGAAGATCGATGGCCCGGCGATTGTTGAACAGATGGATACCACCGTTCTGGTTTTCCCCGGGGATGTCTGTGTCGTCGACCGCTGGGGCAATCTGGTGATCACGCTTGCGGAGCAGAATTAATGACGATGTCGCCGATTGAAGCCGAACTGCTGCGCAACGCCATGTCGAGCGTTGCCGATGAAATGTATATCGCGCTGATGAAGAGCGCATACTCGACCAATATCAAGGAGCGCCGGGACCACTCCACCGCGTTTTTCGATGCACACGGCCGGGTTGTCGTGCAGGGCGAAAGCATGCCTTTGCATCTGGCGTCGATGCTCGGACTGGTCGAGGTCGTGCTGGAAAAATTCGGCCAGAACGGCGTCTTTCCCGGCGACATGTTCCTGTCCAACGACCCTTACGTCGGACGCGGCTCGCATCTGCCCGATGTTGCCATCGCCGCACCCGTATTCAAGGACGGCAGACTGGTGATGTTCGTCTGCAATATTGCGCATCATGCCGATATTGGCGGGATGTCACCGGGCTCGATGGCCGGCGGCATGACCGAGATCTATCAGGAAGGATTGCGTATTCCTCCGATCCGCCTGTTCAAGGATGGAAAACTAATCCAGGACGTGATGGACATGATCCTTCTCAATGTTCGCGTACCTGAAGAAAGGTTGGGGGATTACAATGCGCAGATTGCCTCCAATCAGTTGGGGCTACGACGCTGCAATGCATTGATTGAAAAATGGGGAGAGGACCGGATTTCCGCCGGATGCGACGCGATCGTCAATGCTGTGGCCAGGCGGACCAGAGCCGGAATTGCCGAACTGAATGACGGCATCTACCGGTTTGAAGATGTGGTTGACGATGACGGCCTGTCGCGAACCGACATCAAGATCAAGGTTGCCATCACCGTTGCCGGTGAAGAGATAAAGTTCGATTTCGACGGCACTGATCCGCAGGTCGAGGGCAACAACAACGTCACCATGGCCGGGCTTCAGGCTTCGTGCCTTTATTGCCTGAAGGTGTTGCTGGATCCGGATTGCCCGCAAAATCACGGCATGCTCGATCCGGTCACAATCGAGGCGCCGGAAGGAAGCATCGTCAATGCGTCCTTTCCGGCCGCATCGGCGGCACGGGCGCAGACGGGACAGCGCATCGTCGATGTCATCCTCGGCGCGCTGGCGCCGGCCTATCCGGAAAAGATCATTGCTGCCGGTACCGGCGCCAACACGTCGGCGGCCTTTTTCGGGCGCAGCCGCGCCGGAAAATATTACGTCTATCTCGAAACGCTTGGCGGTGGCGCCGGTGGACGGTCCTACAAGGATGGCACGGACGGGGTTCAAGTGCACATGACCAACACATCGAACCTGCCGATCGAAGCACTGGAAACGGAATATCCGCTGATGATCGAGCGCTACGAGTTGGTGGAGGACTCCGGTGGAGCGGGAAAATTCCGCGGTGGCCTCGGATTGCGCCGTGATTACCGCCCACTTGATCATAAAACCACCTTCTCCGGGCAGGGGGAGCGGTTTGTGAACCAACCCTGGGGCATATTTGGCGGTAAACCGGGCGGAACCGGCCGATTTGCAGTACTCAGCGACAATGGCGAGGAAAATCGCCTGGCCAACAAACCGTCCGCCTTGCGTGTCGGTCCTGACGGAATTATCAGTGTCATCACCGCCGGCGCCGGAGGATTTGGCAATCCGTCGGAACGATCGCAGGACAATCTTCAAATGGACTGTGAGAGCGGAAAGATAAGCCGCGAAAATCTGATAAAGGACTATCCGCAGTTCGATCCGGATTAGAATTGCCGCAAATGAGGTGACGAATGGCCACGAAATCGAAAGCCAAACCGGCGAAAAAAGTGGCGCGCTCGGACCTGACCGGCGATTCATCCTCTCTGACGGATATGGCCACCAATGAACTGCGCGATCGCATTCTCGACCTGACGCTTGCTCCAAGCGAGCGTCTCGACGAAAAAATGCTGCTCAAGCGATTTGCATTCGGGCGGACGCCGATCCGGGAGGCGCTGAACCGGTTGATTGCCGAGGGTCTGGTTGAATCAAAGAACAACCGCGGTGCGTATGTTGCCGCGATGAGTCTTGAGCAGACGCTTGAACTGCTTGAGGCCTATGTGCTGAGCGAGCGTGTTCTTGCATCCATCGTCGGCTTTGATGACGCAACGCTTGCAGCAGATCTGAATGATATTCAGGGAGAATATGAGGACGTCGCCGAACGATACGACCTGTTGAAAATCACCGAGTTGAACAGCAAGTTTCACAGGCGAATCGCAAAATCCACAGGCAACAAGTACATCAGACAGCAGTCGGCAGACCTTCACAATCTGGCGCGGCGGTTGTCCTATTTCGTTTACCTGAAAGAAAAAACCGCAACCAACGAATTCCACAACCAGTTGAAGCGCATCAACAAACAGCACCATCAGATCATCGACATGATTGAATCGGGTGACCGTTCAGGCCTTGTCGATGTGATGACCAATCACGCCATGCTGTTTCGAAAGCGGCTCAGCGCCGTCATTGACGGGTTTGACAAACCGGATGTCGAGTTGTCGTCCGTGTTGAACTGACCGGCTGCTTCAGACCTCATTTTTCAATTTTGCTGCGACGGGTTTGCCTTCCGGAAATCACTCTCATTGACCCGAAAATATATTTACAATATATATTGAACTGTAGCCCGAACGATACGTCGAGATATCGTGCCGGAGTTCCCGGTTTCGGCGCGGAATCCTTCTGGGAGGAGAACATGATCAATCGAAGAAACGTCCTGCTGAGCACATTGTCGGTCGGATTGACCGGCCTGGCAGCACCGGCAATTTTGACATCACGCGCCAACGCGGCAGATGCTCTTGAACTGAATGCACCGGGTGTTCTGACCACCGCTGCCGAAGCTACTTTCGCGCCGTTCGGATTTTTGAACAAGCAGGGCGAGAGCGACGGTATCGGCTACAAGACGATGGAAGAGATCGCAAAGCGCCTTGATCTGAAATACGACCCGGTCGTTACAAAATGGGAATCCCTGCTGGTCGGTATCATCGCCGGCAAGTTTGATATCTCGGGATCGGCAATGGGCATCAACGAGGAACGCCAGAAGCAGGTGCTGTTCGCCGATGCGTGGGTTGAATCAGGCTCGAGACTGTTCGTACATAAGGATTCCGAAATCAAATCACCCGAAGGTGCGATGGGCAAGAAGGTCGGGGCAATTGTCGCATCGATTTTCATTCCGGTGGCAGAAAAACTGGTCGGCGCGAATGGCAGCGTTCCGGTCTATCAGGCTGATGTCGAAGGTATGCAGGATGTCGTCAACGGCAATATTGACGGTGTCATTCTTGACAGCGTGGCCGCGGCCTATGCGATCACCGAGTCCAAATTACCGCTGCGGGGCATGGAGAGACTGGAGCAGTCCTACCAGCTTGGCTGGGCGGCGAACAAAAGCAAACCCAACCTCGTTAAAGCCGTCAACGAGAAGCATTGGGAAATGGTCGAAGACGGAACATTCGCGAAAATCTGTGAGCCGCTGATCGGCTTTGATCCGACGCCGGCCGATCCGATCCGCACGGTATTCGGGTAGCCACATCCGCTTGCAAAACCGCGGGGAGGCTGCTGGTGCGGTCTCCCCGTTGTCGTTCAATGTCCCGTCGATACGCGTTTTCGAGCCGGTTCGAGGAGAGCGTTGCCCATGCCAGGAATGAAACTCATCAAAGCCAGCCAACGCGATTTTGTGCCGCTGGGCGATACCGGTATCCAGATGGGACGGGACATCTGGAGCCCTGAAAGCCAGACGATCGGATGCGGGCTCTATACCTACGACAATGTCTATGTCGAATGGGAGGTCAGTTATGACGAGTACATGTACTGCGTCGACGGCAGCCTGACGATGCGTGGCGATGATGGGATCCATGTCATGAATCCGGGAGACGGAATTTTCATTCCGAAGGGCAACAAGGTGATTTATGACTGCCCGGAAAAGGCCAGTGTCGTAGTGGTGATTTATCCGGTGAGTCAATCGACGGCGGTTGATGGCGGCGAAGCGTGATCCCACTACGCTAGGACGCGTACTCGAAAACGATAGGGAGCGGATGACCGTTCTTGTTCAGTTTCAATGGACCTAGCTGGATTTTATTGAAAATTGAAATCCCGGGCCGAGCTCGGTGTTGCACCTCGGATGGGCGCGGTTTCTGTGATCGTTCTGGCAATCTTGGAGATGGCGCAAATGGCATTCCAAAAGGGAATCTCATGCCAAGATCAGTCAATTCTCGTTTGAGTATCTCGGCGCGTATCGGTAATGCATCGAAATCCCAAGCGCTGGTCAAGGAACTGAGGCAGACATGAAAAAATTTGGGCTAGCGGCATTGTTGCTGATTTCGTTTCCCACCACGCTTCCGGCACAAGTCATCACCGAAGACAAGATTGCTGATCTGGCTGAACATAGCTTCTCATCCGCGATTGCGGACTACGACATTCCGGGCCTAGTCGTTGGCGTGACCATCAAAGGCCAAAATTACTTCTACTCCACGGGCCTTGCTTCACGAGAAGAAAACATAGCTGCAACACCCGATACTATCTTCGAACTCGGCTCCATCAGTAAGATCTTCAATGTCAGCCTCGCCGCGCTGGCCGAGCTACGCGGAGATCTGGATCTTGATGCGGCGGTATCCGACCGGGTTGCCGAACTGCGGGGCTCCGCCTTTGACGACATCAGTCTCATGGACTTGGCCACGCACTCGACCGGAGGTCTGCCACTTCAGGTGCCGAGAACCGTGCAAGATGTTCCCGGCTTGATCGACTGGCTGGCCGACTGGCAGCCTCGGCAGAAGGGTACCCGCAGCTATTCGAATGTCAGTATCGGCCTTCTTGGACATATCACCGCTGGTGCCCTTGGCATGGGTTATGCGGACGCGGCGGAACAGATCCTGTTTCCGGCAATGGGACTTGAAAGCACATGGGTGGAGGTCCCGGCCGGGGCGATGGATCGCTACGCCTTCGGTTATGACCGGAAGACCAACGCTCCGATCCGGGTAAATCCGGGTGTATTGGATGCGGAAGCCTATGGCGTAAAGTCGACTGCACGCGACATGCTCCGCCTGCTGGATCTTGAGTTGGGTCACATAGAGAGTTCTTTAGAACTGTCAGCTGCGCTGGCGAGGACTCGGCAAGGACAGACCAAGACACCCTATTACGTGCAGGACATGATTTGGGAGCAATACCCCTGGCCCGCCAGTCTTGCGGAAATGGAAAAGGGCAGCGGATACAACTTCGTCCTAAAACCAAAGCCGGTGCAGCAGTTCGATCCACCTATGCCGCCGCAACAGGACGTCATCCTGAACAAGACAGGGTCAACCAACGGGTTTGGCGGCTATGTGGCGCTCCTACCCGGCGAAGATCTTGGAATTGTGGTTCTGGCTAATCGCAACTATCCGAATAAAGCTCGGATTCGGGCTACCTATGATTTGATCCAAAAGCTGTCGTCGGTTTACGAATAACGCAATGTGATGCTCGCTGCCATCCGGCTCTGGCTTCGGAATTGTGTGTCCATGCCTCAATATATTTAAAATATATAATTTGATCTGGATCAACTCGCCAGGATTGAATCCGTTTAGCCTGAACCATCACAGGTTGGCCGTGGTGATGCGGCGATGGCATACGACGCCGGCAGCTGCTTGCATGACCTCGGTCACCTGAACCTCGGGAGTGCAGCGCCGTGATATCGATTGACGCAAACAGGTGTGCTGGTTGCCACCTCTGCGAATTGGCTTGTTCATTTCATCATCTGAATGCATTCAGCCCCCGCCGTTCAAGCATCGATGTTCAAAAAAACGATGCGACTGGTGAAATGAAAATAAGACTACATGAAGACAGCCTGGATATCAGGGTGGGCTGTGATGGCTGTCCGGAAAACCAAATTCCGTTGTGCGTCATGTGGTGTCCCACAAACGCCGTGTCGATGGACCTGTCAAAACCGGCGGTGACACAATGAAAACTCCGAACCCGATTACGGGTAATATTCTTGATGTGAACCTCAGTGAGGGTCTGACCGAACAGATACCAACCGAGCGATACTCGGAAGGCGTTCTTGGCGGGATCGGGGTTGCCGTAAAGGCGCTGATTGATCGGGTAGATGCCGGCGTTCGCCCGTTGGATCCCGAAAACATGATCACGTTCAATGCAGGCGTGCTGGTCGGTACGTCTTCTCCAAGCGCCTGCCGGACGACCATAGCCTCGATGAACGTACTGACCGGGGGGTATGGTTCCGCCAGTGCAGCCGGCTATTTCGCGCCGGAACTGAAATATGCCGGATTTGACAGCATATTTGTTTCCGGCAAGGCCAGTCGCCCGGTTTTCTTGTTCGTCTCGGATGGCAAGGCGGAAATTCTGGACGCTTCCCATCTTTGGGGCAAAACCACCTGGGATACGGAAGACCTGATCAGGCAACAGTTCGGCGATCAATCGATACAGGTGTTGTCGATTGGTCCCGCCGGAGAAAATCTTGTGCCCGCCGCCAATGTCATGGTTTGCAGAAATCGCTCCGCTTCGCGCTGCGGCCTCGGCGCCATCATGGGCTCCAAAAATCTGAAAGCAATCGCGGTGCGGGGCAGTGGGATCATTCAGGTCGCACAGCCTGAAAGCTTTGTCCGCTGCTGCGGCCAGCATTCAGGGCATCTGGCGTCGACAAATACCGCGATCATGCTCCGCCGCTACGGAACCCCGGCGTCGTTTCCGCAATGGAACGAGATCGGCAATTTACCCGGCAAGAATTTTCAAACCAACCGTTTGACGGAAAAGGGTGCGCTCAACTTCACCCCCGAGCATCTTGAAGAAAAAGTCATTCAAAAGAATTTCGGCTGCTTTTCCTGTTCGATTCACTGCACCCAGCTCAACAGCATTAAAAGTGGGAAATTCAAGGGAACATCCGGTGAGAAGCTGGAATGCCAGGCATTCTGGGATTTTGGCGCCAAACTTGGTGTCGAAACCATCGAGGCTGTGGTGAAAGGGTCGACATTGTGCGCCGAACTTGGGCTCGACATGAACAATGCGACCGGCGCGATTTCATTCGCCATGGAATGTTATCAGCGCGGATTGATAACGGAGCAGGATACTGGCGGGCTGAAACTCGAATGGGGAAACGAAGAGGTCATTGTCGAACTCCTGCATCAGATCGCCCATGTGCGCGGCATCGGCAACCTTTTGAAAGACGGAGCTGTTGTTGCCGCGAAAACCATTGGAAATGGTTCGGAAAAATTCGCCATGCACGTGAAGGGACAGGATCTTGCCGAAGAGTTTCGCGGCCTGGTCGGCTGGGCGCTTGGCATCATGGTCTCAGAACGGGGTGGTGCCCACACGACCGGCGCGCCGCTGGCCGAGCGATATTCCGTCAGTCCGGAAAGATCGCAGGAACTCTTTGGCATATCCACAGCCTCGGATCCCATGGCCTATGAGGGCAAGGCCGAACTGGTTGTCTACTACCAGAGATTCCACTCTGCATTGGAAGCGCTCGGCACCTGTTTCTTTTCCAGCAACTGGATCGGCGCCGAGATGCTTGGTCCCGAAGACTACGTGACCCTCTACAATCTCGCGATGGGAACCAATATCGGCGTGGACGATCTGATGACGGCCGGCGAGCGCATACACACTTTGCAGAAGCTGTTCAACATCAAGCATCGGGGCTTTTCACGCGAGGAAGATGTTCCGCAGGACAGGATGTTCGAGATTCCTCCCAACCAGACGAATACGAAAATCGGTCTTGATCGCGGGAAATGGTCGAAACTGCTTGATGATTACTATGCCCTCCATGATTGGGATGTGAAAACCGGCTATCCGAAGCCGGAGTGCCTGTCCCGGCTTGGCCTGGAGGTACACCAGAGCATTCTCAACTGAGGGCAGCCGTCTCGTTGTCAGTTTCGTCCAGCCGCAACATGCCTTTCGTCCGCACGTGGGACACCTCGCGAATTGCGAGGAAGGATTGGGGAAATCTTCCGACACCCGGCATTGTTGAGAGCATACCGCATATGCACAGCTCAATTCATTAGAGCTTGAACATGTGGGACCGCCCAGGATCAATATCCGCTTCGCCTCCAGTGCCAATCATCTGAACCGCCAAACGGGTTGGCCGCTTTGAGCCCACTCCTACCGAACTGCGGATTTCAGATTTGCCATTTCGTCAACGATTACGGATGCACATTTCTCGATTGAATCGATGCTGGTATCCA
>JAJFHT010000122.1 GCA_021775495.1 Hyphomicrobiales bacterium
GATGTGGTTTCGGTATCGAATGCGACATGGCCTTTTTTGGTGGCTTCCACGATCCACGACTTGAGCGTTTCGATATCGCGGATGGCAATATAGGCGCAGGTATCGATTTTTGTCGAAGAGGCCTGCACAGCCAACCGGTCAGCAAGCCCGGAAGGGGTCTGAGAGCCCTCCCCGTCGGACCCGCCGTCGCTCTCGGAATCAAGGTCCGGTCCACGCGCCGTGCTGCGGCCCTCGACCGCGATCTCGACCGCCTCGACAGCATCGGCGTCAGCCCCTGTCTCTTCCGCCACACGGCGGGTCAGCGAGGTGAATTCCATTGCTTTCAGGAACCCGACGAGACGCGGTCCATCCTGCTGTTCCAGCACCAGCGCATCGAGATCCAGATCGATCGGCGTGTCGGTCTTCAGCGTCACCAGTTCGCGCGACAGCCTGGCCTGATCGGCAAATTCGATGATGTTTTCACGCCGTTTGTTCTGCTTGATCTCCGATGCGCGGGCCAGCAGCGTATCGAGATCTCCATATTCGGCAATCAGCTGCGCCGCGGTCTTTGGACCGATCCCTGGAATGCCGGGAATATTGTCGGTCGAATCACCGGTCATCGCCTGGAGATCGATCATTTTTTCCGGACCGACGCCCCATTTCTCGACGACCTCGTCAACGCCGACGCGGCGGTCCTTCATCGTGTCGTACATGATGATGTTGGAGCTGACGAGTTGCATCAGATCCTTGTCCGACGAGACGATAGTGACATCGCTTCCGGCGGCTTCGGCAAGCCGCGAATAGGTGGCAATCAGGTCGTCGGCTTCAAATCCTTCCCTTTCGATACAGGGCAGATTGAAGGCGCGCGTTGCTTCACGGATCAGGCCGAATTGCGGGATTAGATCCTCCGGCGGTGAGTCGCGGTTGGCCTTGTATTCGGGATAAAGTTCATTGCGGAAGGTTTTCGACGAATGATCGAAAATCACAGCAAAATGGGTCGGTGTGACGCCGACAGACGTATCGCGCGCCTCGCGCAGCAGCTTCCACAACATGTTGCAGAATCCGGAAACGGCGCCGACCGGCAGACGGTCGGATTTGCGCGTCAGCGGAGGCAGGGCGTGATAGGCACGGAAGATGTAACTCGAGCCGTCGACAAGAAAGAGATGGTCACCTTTTTTCATGCGCCAAGGGGTACCGCGCAATCCCGGCGCTGTCCATCACCGAAGCGACGCTGCGTGTGCGATACACCGGCTGCCGCAGCCCCTCACACTTATGTTACAAAACTGTAATCTGCGTGTCCTTGAATTGCCACAATCTGGTTCCCAACTGCTAATCATCGGCAGCAAATGCCGTGTCCGGTTTTAGGCCCGTCCCCCGCCTGCCGGACAAAATGCGGCAGCCTTATCCCCCTCTCCGGGCTGTCGCACCCATTGGAACTGTCCGCCACGGTTGCCCCCTCAGCCGTGGCGGTTTTTTATCCAATCAGCCCGACCCAGATCAGCATTCCACCCAGGACCGCGCAAAATACGGCCACTGCAACAAGAAATGCCGGCGGCAGCTTTCGAAAAATGCCGGTGATCCATTTGCGAAAGGCCAGAAACAGCACACCCTCGACCAAGGCAATCCAACCAACCAGCGAAACGAAGCCGGAAAGCCAGCCGTCCCAGCTATTGTGAATGCCGACAATGGTCCCGCCTAGTGCAAAGGCGACGAAACCGCTGAGATAAGCGATCAGCGGCCGTTCCGTCATTTCATCGAACATCTGTGAATACGCATCACGATCCGTCAGCAGGCCGATACCGACCGACAGGAAATAGAGACCGATCATTATCGCCAGAAAATGGGTGAGCGTATGACTATCAAGCATGATGACCTCTCTTGAAGTTGTATCATTTCACGCGACGGAAGAAATCGCTCTCTTCAATGCACGGCAGATGCCATATCAATCGCACTTGTTCCGATCAGTCGGTTGTGCGCAATACGGTTCGCTGCACGATAAATACCGTCAACAGAGGCGCGACAACGGAAATAGCGGCGACGACGATCAGCAGCCAGCCCAGCGCGCTGTAGTCGGCGGCAATTCCGGCGGTTCCGGTCTGCTGGTCCCGGACTTCCCGTGTCACCAGGAAAATCTCGTTCAGATAGCGGGTCAGCAGGCTGCTGGCCGACAGGGCGAGATTGGTGAAGGAGGCCATCACGGCAAAGAAGGTGGCCTTGAGGTTGTCGGGTGCATTTCTGGCAATCCAGGCCAGCATCGGGATCATGGCGATCTGGCCGAGCGGCGATTCGACCGCGGTATCGATCAGGGCAATAAACCGGGCGTCGACAATGCCGCCGGTCAGCGGGGCTGTCCAGTGATGGAGACCGTAAAAAAGCCCGATGTTCGGTAGCGCCAGGATACCGGACGCTAGGGTCAGCAGGACAACGATGTATGAGATGGTCTTGCTGGCCATCAGCGGCCTGAGGACAATCATCCCGGCCAGGGTCAGCAGCGAAGTGATCAGCGACAAAACTGACAGGAAGCCCTGATCGAACTTCAGCACATCGATCTCGAACCAGGTTGCACCCGAGCCCGGGAGCGGTGTGGCGCGAAATACGAAAATGATGATCGCGGTGCCGAACAGCGCCCGCGCCTTGGCCGGTTCGAGATGCCGCGCCAGCTGGAACATCAGTGCCAGGACGATCGACATGGAACCGATGAACACGATTTCCTGCGAGAAACGGATATCCGAAAGACCGACGGCCAGTGTTAAAATGACAAACGCCAACCCGCCAATAAAATACCATTGATTGGCCTCTGTCCTTTCGCCAGGACGATCGATCATCGCCGCGATCTCACCGGCTTGCAGCCCTTTCGCGTGCAATTCGGCGCGGCGGCGCATCTTCAGCAATTGCCCGAGCAGCACACCGCTGATCGAAATCACCGGTATCACCAGCGCGACAAGATAGATCCGGCCGTAAATCGCGGTCTTGCCGGCCTCGTCCAATGTCTCGACGCCGGCAAACATGAAGATGTTGAACGTTGCAACCGTGACAATGCCGCCGATCAGTGCAATGCGCCCCAGCGTCTGCATGGTGGTGTGCATGGTCTTTGCCGCGGCCTCGCTCAGCGGACGGCCATCGGCATCGTGGCGCGGCACGGCCTCGACCGACATCGCATCTGCGACAGCATCCTGAACGACGTAACCCATCGGTGCGAGCAGAACCGCGACCACGTACCAGACTTGCTTGTCCAGAACTGCTGTCATCTCGGCCGGATATTGGATCAGGAAATACATGATCAGGACGCTGGCGGTGATCAGGGCAGCGCCGAAATAGACCAGTGCGGACTTCCAGCGCCATATCAGATCTACGAGATGGCCAAGCGGCATTTTCAGCGCCCAGGGCAGGCCGGCCCAGAAGGCCAACCCAGCGATGAACGCCGCTGACAGACCGAGATAATCCTTGACGAAGAACGTGCCGACAATGGCCGTGACGCTAGACAGGCCGGCGGCGAAATAGACCATCAGCGGTGGCAGGAACGACCAGCGAATTTGCCGACCGAGCTGCAGCACCGTCACATCGAACCATTGGGCTATGCGATCCGATAAGGTCAATTCAAATCATCCCGGCCGGTGAGAACAGGTCGTTGTGTCTGCCTCGCATTGCCCTGTTCATTCGGTCTGAATCATGGCCGCCTGCTCGAGCAGAGACCGGACACGGGCAACCGGAACGCCAAGATTGGATCCACCGAACTGCGGCAATATCGCCGTGTTCACCGCGATGACATCGCCGTTGAGATCAAGGACAGGGCCGCCGCTGCCGCCATGCGTCGTCTCGGCATCATAGGCGATCGTCTCAGGGCCGAACTGGCTGACGATACCGCGGCTTGCCAGTGGGGCAATCCGGCCAACTTCAGCCAAGCGCGCCGCGATGGCCCAAAATCCGGTCGTTTCCTCCTGTTGCAGTTTTTCAACGAAAGATTCGCCGGCCTGTGCCAACATTGACCGCAATCCGGTTGGGTAACCCATGACAATCACTGCCATGCCCGACGCGACCTCTGCCGCTGCCAGGTTAAGACCGGTCAGCGCCCCCGGCTCATCACCGTGCCTCAGCAGGGCGAGATCGACATCGTCGCTGACACGCAGCAATTCCACCTCGACCGCCTGCGGACGTCCGGGCCGGTAGAATATGAACTTCCGCATCGCCGGTTCGAGGTCCTGCTCGGCCATGCCGACAATATTGGCGTCATTTTCCCACGGCCTTGCCACATGCCGGTTGGTCACAAGAAGATCGCCCGACCCCACGGCAAAAGCCGTACCCGTGAACTGGCGCTCCGCCACGGGCCCGTTGCCATCGAGTGTCAGCAAGGGCTGGCCAAGCGGTGAAATGAGCGGACGCCCGTCGTCATCGATTACATGGCGGAGAAAACGACCCGTCGACTGTTCACGGAAGGCGTAAGCACCTTGCAGAAAGACAATAGAAGGCGCCGATTGCGCGATGACGCGGGCGCTGGCGCCGGTGTGACGCTCCAACTCCTGCAGGCGTTCTTCGGTCAGCACGTTGCGTTGTGCAAGTTCATGCCGCAGGGCCGCCAGGTCATTCGCCGTTAGGGCTTCGTCGCGCGCCTTAGCGACGGCCCGGGAAAAATCCTCGATCCGGCTGGCGCTGCTTTCGACCTGTTGCTGCAGCAGCTGGTTCATTCGATATTGCTGGAACGTCAGCGCCGCCAGAAAAACAATCGCTGCGACAACACCGATCTTGAACAGGATCGTCGACTCGCGCGTCAGGCGTCGAAGAACCTGTCCGGTCATCTTGGCAATTCGTATTAGGATCGGCTGCCGGCTGACCCTCAGATATGTGGCCGCATCGGTGAGAATTTCGCCAAGGTTTCGGCGCATCGGCATGTCTTCGCGGTAAAGGCAGAACCGCGACAGAGGCCCGCCCTCGCCAAACTCGATCATGTCACGATGTGTCAGGGTGTGGCGTGCAAGACGGTGGCCGTTTACCCAGACCGGTCGTCCCTCAACCGCTTCAATTTCAAAACCGTCGGCCGAGCGGCGGATATGCGCGATCAGCCCGGGAACCGATTTGCCGGGTTCCAGTCTGGCGATCCTTACAAACCGATCCGGTCCGAGGATCAGGTCAATGGGACTGCCCTCCAGCCATGTCACCCTGCCCCGCGACGGTCCGGTGATATGCTCCAGAGCGGCGATTGTTCCCGTCAGGGTCGCTGAATGCTCGCCTTTCATCGCCTTCGCTTTCCGTCGGCCCCGCATCGTGTTGACTTACGTGCCGACAAGACACCTATCCCAACACCCGGTAAATTGCCAGAATCCGACCCACCGAGCTCAGCGCTTCAATTGGCGAATCACGCTAGTGACGCGCGCAACTTCGCCGCGAATCCGAAAATTTTATTCAATTCCCACTTCGATCAATCTGCTTTTCGACAACAATTTGTGGCACGTTTTCCAGGAAGCGAAGGGGCTGGAAAAATAATTCAAATATTCAAGAAAATACCGGCGACAATTCTGGGACTACTGTTGCCGCGGTTGAAACCGATGCTTTTCGGAATGGCCGCCGTGATGCTGGCCACGGGTTTGGCGAGCGCCGCGATTATGGTGTTTGCCCCGCATTTGCCGCGTCTGGCCATGGAAGGATATCCGGCGCCGAGATGGCCGGCGGCCGGACGGTTTACCCCGGTAGCCGGCAATCCCTCCGCCGCACCCTTTGCATCGATGGGCGAATTGAACGCGCGGTTGAGCCAGTTGACTGCCGAATCGGATGGCAAGGCCCTGCTGATCTATCAAGGCGATCGTTTGCAGCTTGCCCACTATGCGTCCGATGTGAAACCGGAAACCAGGTACAATTCCTATTCACTGGCCAAGAGCCTGATCGGCGCATTGCTGATGAAGGCGAGGGCGGACGGGAAAATTGCCAGCCTGGACGATCCGATCGGGAAATACCTTCCTGCTGTCGGCGACCAGTCGTTACAGCAGACCCCTCTGCGGGCCTTTGCCACAATGCGCAGCGGCCTGGCGACGGAAACGGATGCGGCCAAATCGCTCTCAGGGACCGATCACAAGGCGCTTGAGGCGGTCTGGGCCAATCCGTTCGACCCGATGGCGAGAATGCACATCAAAGGGCTTGAGGCCATCGCCGACGAACTGACAAGCCTGCCGGAGAGGCGCGGCCGGTTCAGCTATCAAAACACCAATACCGCGCTGATCGGTGCGGTACTGTCAAAGGTCTACGGCAAGCCGCTGCAACAATTGCTGGCCGAAAAAATCTGGCGCCCGTCCGGTGCCGCTCCGGCCGATTGGCGTATATACAACACAGGCCTGCCGGTCTCGCCCTATTGCTGCATTTTCGCAACCGCATCCGACTGGCTGCGGGTTGGTGCCTTTCTGATGCACAATGGCGATGAGGAAGATCCCTTCCTGCCCGATGCCCTCTGGCACGAGCTTTTTGGAGCAGCGCTTGCCCCGACCGATCGTGCGGCTGGAAGCTACGGGGTTCACATCTATCACGACGTGCTCAACCGTGACGGCGAACCCCTGCAGGGATCGTTCAGCTATATGCTGGGGCGCGGCGGCCAGGTGGTCTATATGATGCCGGAGAAGAAATTGGTGGTGGTGCGGTTCGGCGAAGGGAACCAGCTGTTACATTCGACCCTCTACGCCGCCTGGCGCGGGCTCGAACGCTGACCCCTTCGTTTTTACACACTTGTCAAATATTCTGACCCGATTGCGACTCATCGCAATGGGGATTGAAGATGATTGTCATGCATGGGTTGTTCGACCTCAAAGACGGCATTGAGGAGGCTGCGTTTCAAGCGGCATTCGCGGCATTTAGCGAACATCTGAAGGAGCGCGGACTGGCGGCATCATGGCGGATGATGCGGCGGCAGGAGCATGCCGGATATGACAACGGACCACCGCAAACGCGGTATTATCTTTCGGTGGAGTTCGAAGGCACCGAGCAGTCGGAGCGATGCTGGTCCTATGTCGAAGAAGACGACGAACCGTTGCGCAGCCTGCACTGGAACATGAACAGCAAGGTGCATAACGCGCGTTTTTTCCTGTGCAGTGATGTGTGCTGAAGGTTGATCGAATGACTGGCAGAATCCTTGTCACCGGCAGTGCCGGCCATCTCGGCGAAGCACTGATGCGTACCCTCAAGGGCAGCGGGCAGGACGCGGTCGGCATTGATATTCTTGCGTCCGAATTCACCACACATGTCGGATCGGTCAGCGACCGGGCCTTCGTGGCAAAGCTGATGCCGGGCATCGACACAGTGTTCCACAGCGCCACATTGCACAAACCCCATGTCGCCACCCACACGCGACAGGATTTTGTCGACACCAACATCACCGGCACATTGAACCTTCTGGAAGAAGCAACGATCGCCGGAGTGCGGTCTTTTGTCTTCACCAGTACGACCAGCCTGTTCGGCGATGCACTGGTGCCGGCGCCCGGCGAGCCGGCCGCGTGGATCACTGAAGAGGTCAAGCCGGTTCCGAAAAATATCTACGGCGTGACCAAGACAGCGGCCGAAGATCTGTGCCAACTGTTTTTCCGCAATCACCGCCTGGCATGCCTGGTGCTCAGAACTTCCCGCTTCTTTCCCGAGGAAGATGACCGGAAAGCCGCCCGCGACGCATTCGAGGACGGCAATCTGAAGGTCAATGAGCTGCTGCACCGCCGGGTCGATATCGCCGATGTTGTTGAAGCGCATCTGCTGGCGGCCAATCGGGCGCCCGATATCGGTTTCGACCGTTACATCATCAGCGCTACGACGCCGTTTGACCGGCAGGACCTGGGACAATTGCGTGATGATGCGGCTGACGTTGTTCGCCGGCACGCTCCCGGATTCGAATGCGAATATGCCCGACGCGGTTGGAAACTGCCGAACGGGATCGACCGCGTCTATGTCAATCAAAAGGCTCGCGCGGCGCTCGGCTGGCAGCCGAAACATGATTTCGCCCGCGCCGTCGAAGACCTGAAAGCCGACCGCGACCCGCGCAGCGAACTGGCCCGGCTCGTCGGATCAAAGGGCTACCACAGCGAGGTTTTTGAAGACGGGCCCTATCCGGTTGATCAGGACGTGGCCCTATGAACGCCAGCTACAAACGGTTTGGGGCGAACTTGACGAACGCGAGGGCGATTGCTGCCAGCTTGTCGCGCCGGGAAGCGATCCGCCTGCAATTCTTGATCTGAAGTTCAGATCATCGCCGCAGCCGTTTTACGCTTTCTGCGCCAGCCCAACAGTCCCATCAAGCCAAGGCCACCTGCCAAAAGTGGTAGGGCCGCAGGAACCGGAACGGGAGCAAGTTCAACCTTCAGATTAGATATCACGAACCCGATGTTTGTCGGATTTTGCTCGTGAAAGAACGAAAACGAATTAAACGCAGCGCCGCTGTATGTAAAAATGCCGGTGCCGTTTCCGACGCCCAGGTTTGCAATGATTACTCCAGCAGCAGTGTAGGATGTACCTACAAGGTTCGAGACGATGATATCTGTGGCCGAAAGTGCGGTTGCATCGGCGGAAAACGTCGAAATGGTCTCTGGTGGACTAGCGATGTTTGACAAAAATCCGAACGTGACTTCGATCGACGTCACCGCCTTGTCGAAGATGAGACTGTAGTCCCCGCTCGCCGGGTTGGTAAGACCACTGAAGTCGGTGTTCGCGTCGCCGTTTGATGGCGCTCCAATGACAAGCCCGTTTGGACCGCCCCCGGAATACACATCTACCACGCCACCATTGCTGGCCGTGGCGTTCAAAGTCAGACCATCAACCGTCAGTGTTGCTGAATCCAATGCAGCATTGACAGCGCTCCCAAAAAGGTCGGCATTACCAAAATTGACGGATACTGCGTGTGCAGTTACGGGCATAAACATGACCGCAACAAATGTGAGTGTTTTTAGTTTCATTTTGAAATATCGTCCCTCATCTCCCTGCGGGCGACAAAAAAACTATCAGTATTTCAGGCAGAATCAAAGTACCCGCTATCAGACAACCCATTGTCTCAGGACATAGACAGCTGGATATTTTGCCGATCGAGCTTTCGGAGTGACGATTCATCGCACAATTTCCCGGTGCCGAGGTTCGCACCATAACGTCTCGAATTGGCTGCGAACGAGACATCCTCAGGAGCGGTTTCAACCGTGCGCATTTATGCTTACACGGACTTGCTCATTCGTCTACCGATCCGGCAGGATCGCCAAGGTAACCAGCATCAGAACGACCGCCGGGACGGTTTTGACCAGCGCGCCGAGCGGTTCAATCCACAGGCCGGGTGTGATCATTACTGCTCCGGCCATGTAGAACAGCGACAGGCCGATACCGGCGATGAGACCGGCGCGACAGGTTCGGCGGACGGCGATCAGGACGCCAATGCTGATATCGGCGAGGCTGGTGACTGTCGTTATTGCCTGCGCCAGTTGCAGGGGAAAGCCACGCCCGGTCAGGATCGCCACGGCGGCATCGAAGGCAACCGTCAGCGCGATCAGGCCGGAGGCACACCAGAACAGCACCAGCACGGCAATCATCAGCGCCTTTGCCAGATAGAGCCGCGCAAACCATTTTTCCTGAACAGCGGAAGAGAGGGACTTCAAGCTGGCGTTCAGCGACCGCGGTTTGATGGCGGTCGCTTCGATCCATGATTGTGGATTGCCTTCGACACCGCGCCGCATCTCTTCAAGCGCCGTTGTGCGGATCGGCGGAGACCAACCGAGGCGGGCGGCAAGATCGCCGGCGCGGGCACCGAGCCCAAGCAGCCAACCGGGCAGTCGAACGGATAGGCGCGGGCCACCGTAACGGTTGCGAAACAATCCGATCACCGCACCCACCGTGGTCCAGTCCGGATGCATGACGTCCCAGACATCCGCAAAATCCTTCTCGCCTCCGGCCCACCGGTCAGCAACCGTCCGGATCGTCGCGGCGATGTCGGCAATATGGGTTGTCATGAAGACCTGTCCGGATTCGCGCTCGGGAAGATCAATCGGCAGAACGGCCAGCGCGCGGATCAACGCGCTACCGCCATAAGCCGCCGGCGCGACCACGAATCCGGGACGCAGGATGACATGCGGGATCGCGCTGCCGGCAATCAGATGTTCGGCCTGGCGCTTCGATCGGCTGAATTCCGTCAGATCGTCCGCATCATTGCCGGGAATGGAGATCTGGATCAGCAAAGTGGGCCTGGCCTGCGATTGCAGCGCCGACAGCAGCTCTTGCGCAAAGCCGACATGAACGGTTTTCGTGTCAACGCGATTGCCGTCCTGAAGCACGCCGATGCAGTTGATCACAATATCCACCTGATGATCGGCGAAAAATCCGGACAGGGCAGCCTGATCCAGGTCGACAACCGGACGTTCGATTGCCGTCTTGCCGAAGCGTGCCCTCTGGCTCGCTGTAAAATTTCGGGCAATTGCAATTATCGCGAAACCGTTGGCCTGCAGATCGGCGGCGACCGCCTCGCCAATCAGACCGGAGGCGCCCAGCACGGCAATTTTCGGCAGTGAATCTGTCATGCGCCGAACAGGTCCGGTTTCTGAATCATAAGCCAGAGAATTGCCAATACCGCGCCAAATCCGGGAAATCCGAAAGCGAACCAGAGCCGGAACAACCGGTGATAGGCCCTTGGTAAAGCCTCTCTGTCTGCTGATGCCGCAATGGCAAGATCGCGCATTTTCGTCTGCATCCACACTACGGGCAGCCAGAACAGTCCGGCGACCAGATAAAGCGACAGCGAGGCTACCAGCCAGTCCTCGGTAAATTCATAACCCGATTCCCGCGCCAGCAGATAGCCGGTGACCGGCTGGGCAATGATGGCGGTCGCGGTGAAGATCAGGTCGGCCAGAACCACGACGCCCGCGGTGCGGGCGATGAAAGCGACATCCTTGCTCAGGTGAGCCATCAGCATGAAGAATGCGATGCCCGAACCGGTGCCGAGGATCACCGTTGCACCGATGATATGAAGATATTTGAGAACGAGAAAACTCATGCGTGTTCAGACAGCAGCGCGGTTGTTAGCGCGCCCTTGGGTTCGGCCAGGCTTTCGATCACGTCGAAATGATGTTTGTCAGGCTCGATGACCGAGCTGATTCCGGCGGCCAGGCCCGTCCACATCTGGACCAGCAATTCGTTCTGGCGCAGGAATTCGGGCCGTTCATTTGCGCCGACCCAGCAAGTCAGGCGGGCATGATCCAGCGGCTCGCACAGCGCGGCGCTCTCCGTGCGCGCCTCGGCAAGATCGAGGCCGAAAATCTCGTTCATCCCGGTCTTCATCAATGGCCGCAGATCGTGCAGGCCGCTGATCGAGATGGTGTGTCGCAGCCGATCGCGCACTGCATCGCCAAGCGGTCCATCGGTGCAGTTCATCCGGCTGACAAGATGGCCGCCGGCGGAATGGCCTGCAAGACATATCGGACCCGAAACAATATCTGCAGCGCAACCGATCGCGGCTCCGATCTGCCGTGTGATCTGGCTGATCGAGGCATCCGGGCACAAGGTGTAACTCGGTAGGCCGACGGCCCATCCATGCGCCAGCGGACCGGCGGCCAGGTGTGACCAGCTTGACTTGTCGAACGCCTTCCAGAAACCGCCATGGACAAAGACGGCGAGGCCGGCGGGCTTATCGGTGGGATAAAACAGATCAAGTTTCTCGCGTGGTTCGTCGCCATAGGCCCGGTCGATCTCGGATCGGCCATCGGATGCAAGTCGCTTGCGGAACGCCTGTGCCTCGGCCACCCATCTCGGCGGAAAAGTTTCTGCCGCCGGAATATGCGCCCCATTGGCATAGGCGTCATTCCAATCGATGTCCTGTGGCCTGTGTATCATCCGTTCCCCTCGGTCCGCTGCCTCCACCCTGTCCGTGCCCGGAGGATAGGTCAACGGTCCAATATTTCAATATTGAAATTTTCTATGTTGAAATATCCTTATTCCTGAGTCATGCTGGCATCAACAAGGCCCATTTGGAGGCCGATCGGGAGATTGCCATGCGGATTGCGTGTCTGGGCGGAGGGCCGGCAGGGCTCTATTTCGCCATAACCATGAAACTGCGCGATGCGGATCACGACATCGTGGTGATCGAGCGCAACCGTCCCCATGACACATTCGGCTGGGGCGTGGTTCTGTCGGATGAAACGCTCAACAATCTGGCCGCCAACGATCCGGTCAGCGCCAAGACCATCCGCGAGCATTTTGCCTATTGGGACGACGTCGCCGTCACCTATCGCGACCGCAAGATCGTTTCCGGTGGCCATGGTTTCTGCGGCATCGGCCGCATGAAACTACTCAACGTGCTGCAGGACCGGGCCCGCGAACTTGGTATCGAAATACGCTTCGAGCAGGAATTCGGCTCGACTGACGAATTCGCCGACTACGATCTGGTGGTGGCGGCCGACGGACTGAACTCGAAGGTCCGCGCCGAGCATGCCGAGGTGTTCAAACCGGATATCGATATCCGCAAGAACAAATTCGTCTGGCTCGGCACCAAACAGAAATTCGACGACGCCTTCGCCTTCATATTCGAACAGACCGAACATGGCTGGATCTGGGCTCACGCCTACCAGTTCGACGACGAGACCGCGACATTCATCGTCGAATGTTCCGAAGACACCTGGAACGGTTTCGGCTTTGGAGAGATGTCGCAGGACGAATCGATCGCCACCTGCGAACGCATCTTTGCCGACCATCTCGGCGGTCATGACCTGCTCAGCAATGCGCGCCATATTCGCGGCTCGGCCTGGCTGAATTTTCCCCGCGTGCTGTGCGAGCGCTGGTCGCACGGCAATGTCGTGCTGATGGGCGATGCTGCCGCGACGGCACATTTTTCGATCGGTTCAGGCTCCAAGCTGGCTTTGGAAAGCGCCATCGCACTGGCCGATTACCTGCACAGCGAATCCTCGATGCAGGCCGCCTTCGACAAATATGAGGACGCCCGCCGGCTGGAGGTGCTGCGGCTGCAATCGGCGGCGCGCAACTCGATGGAATGGTTCGAGGACGTCGAGCGTTATCTCGATCTCGATCCGGTTCAGTTCACCTATTCGCTGCTTACCCGCTCACAGCGCATCAGCCACGAGAATCTGCGGCTGCGCGACAAATCATGGCTTGAGGGCGCGGAAAAATGGTTTGAAACAGCGGCCACCGGCGGCACGGCCAACCAGGCCAAGCCTCCCATGTTCACGCCTTACCGGTTGCGCGATCTTGAACTGAAGAACCGCATCGTCGTTTCGCCGATGGCGCAATATTCGGCCGTCGACGGAACGCCGACCGATTGGCACCTGGTGCATCTCGGCGGCCGCGCGCAGGGTGGCGCCGGGCTGGTCTATACCGAGATGACCTGCGTCTCTCCGACGGGGCGGATCACCCCCGGCTGCCCCGGTCTCTACAAGCCGGAACACGAGGCAGCTTGGAAACGCATTGTCGACTTCGTCCATGCCCAGCAGGGCGCAAAGATCGCCATGCAGCTTGGCCATTCCGGCCCCAAGGGCTCGACCCAACTCGGCTGGGAGGTGATGGACGCACCACTGGAACAGGACAATTGGGAACTGATCGCGCCATCGCCGATCGCCTGGTCGCCGGGCAACCGGGTGCCGCGCGAAATGACCCGCGCCGACATGGACGAGGTGCGCGACCAGTTCGTCCGATCGGCCGAGATGGCCGAGCGGTGCGGTTTCGACCTGCTCGAACTGCACTATGCCCACGGTTACCTGATGAGCGCCTTCATCACGCCGCTGACCAACAAGCGCGGCGACGATTATGGCGGTAGCCTGGAAAACCGCATGCGCTATCCGCTGGAGGTCTTCCATGCCGTGCGCGCGGTGTGGCCGGAAGGCAAACCAATCTCGGTGCGTATTTCGGCCAATGACTGGGTCGGCGAGACCGGCGTCACGCCGGAAGAGGCCGTGCGCATCGCCGCCATCCTGAAGGATGCCGGTGTCGACATCATCGACGTTTCGGCCGGCCAGACATCGGTCGATGCGCAGCCGGTTTACGGCCGCATGTTCCAGACCCCGTTTGCCGACCGGATCCGCAACGAGACGGGCATCGCCACCATGGCGGTCGGCAATATCTACGAGCCCGATCATGTCAATTCGATCCTGATGGCCGGACGGGCGGACCTTTGCTGCCTGGCGCGGCCGCATCTGTCCGATCCCTACTGGACCGTGCATGCCGCGGCAGAGCTCGGCTATAATGGCGAAGCCTGGCCACAACCCTATTATGCCGGCCGCGACCAGCTGCACCGGCTGGCGGAACGGGCCGAAGCCGTTGCCGGCGCGGTCTGACAGATGACCGGCGCTCTGAAAG
The DNA here is from genome assembly GCA_021775495.1 of Hyphomicrobiales bacterium. Lineage (GTDB taxonomy): Bacteria > Pseudomonadota > Alphaproteobacteria > Rhizobiales > Rhizobiaceae > JAJFHT01. The sequence continues at coordinate 14,272 of JAJFHT010000122.1, forward strand.
GAAAGCACGTCCTGATCACCGGCGGCGGCACCGGCGTCGGCGCGGCGATTGCCCGTCGCCTGTCGGCTGAGAGCGCGGCGATCACCATCACCGGGCGGCGGACCGAGCCGCTTGAATCCCTGTCGGCTGAACTGCCCGACTGCGCCGCCATCTCCGCCGATGTCACCGACGAGGTCAGCGTTGCCGACCTGTTTGCCGCGGCGAAAGCGGTGCACGGCGCAGTCGATATCCTGATCGCCAATGCCGGCGCGGCGGAAAGCGCGCCGCTTGAACGCACCACGCTGGACCACTGGCAACGGATGCTGGCGGTCAATCTGACCGGTGCCTTCCTGACTGCCCGGGCCGCCATTCCCGCCATGGCCGAACGCGGCTGGGGCCGGGTGATCTTCGTCGCCTCGACCGCCGGCCTGAAGGGTTATGCCTATGTCGCGCCCTATTGCGCCGCCAAGCACGGCGTGATCGGCCTGACCCGCGCGCTGGCGCAGGAGACCGCGAAAAAACAAGTGACGGTCAACGCGCTCTGTCCTGGCTTTACAGAAACACCGCTGCTGGCCGAATCGATCGAAAACATCATAAAGACCACCGGCCGCAGCGAAGCCGAGGCGCGCAAGTCGCTGAGCCGGACAAACCCGCAAGGCCGCTTCATCCAGCCGGACGAAGTGGCGGCAAGCGCGCTCTATCTCTGCGGCGACGACGCGCACGGCATCACCGGCCAGGCGATCTCGATTTCCGGGGGCGAAATATGAGTGAAGCGATGCAGGCCGCAGAACAGCACGCACCGAGCAAGCAGAGGCTACGGCTGTGGCTGGAAATGCTGCGTACGACGCGTTTCATCGAGAACCGGGTGCGCGGAATGCTGCGTTCCGAATTCGGCGAGACGCTGCCGCGTTTCGATCTGATGGCCGCGCTGCACCGCAGCCGGTCGCCGATGACCATGACCGAACTGTCGCGTTACCTTCTGGTGTCGAACGGCAAGGTGACCGGCCTTGTCGACCAGCTGGTCGAAGATGAGCTGGTGATGCGGCGGCAAAAGGATGGCGACCGGCGGACGATCTTCGTCCAGCTGACCCCACGCGGAAACGAGGTTTTTTCCGCAATGGCGACAATCCACGAGGGCTGGATCGACGAGTTGCTCGGGCCGATCGGCAGCGATGTGGCCGACGGAATGCAGACAACACTTCAACGCATAAGAAAAGGCGAAGGCAAATCATGAGCATGATGGCCGATCTCAAACCGAAACATTTCAACTGGCGCATGGAAGGTAAGGTCGCGATCATCTCGCTCGACCGCCCGGACCGCAAGAATCCACTGACCTTCGACAGCTATGCCGAACTGCGAGACACGTTTCGCGACCTGGTCTATGCCGACGACGTCAAGGCCGTGGTGTTCGGCTCAAATGGCGGCAATTTCTGCTCCGGCGGCGATGTACACGACATCATCGGGCCGCTTCTCGACATGGACATGAAGGGCCTGATCGCCTTCACCCGGATGACCGGCGACCTGGTCAAGGCGATCCACGCCTGCCCGCAAACGGTGATTGCCTCGGTCGACGGCATCTGTGTCGGCGCCGGCGCGATCATTGCCATGGCGTCCGACCTGCGGCTGGCGACACCGGCGGCAAAAACCGCCTTCCTGTTCACCCGGGTCGGGCTGGCCGGCTGCGACATGGGAGCCTGCGCCATCCTGCCGAGGATCATCGGCCAGGGCCGCGCCGCCGAACTGCTTTACACCGGCCGCAGCATGAGCGCCGACGAAGGCGCCGCCTGGGGATTTTACAACCGGCTGGTCGAGGCCGACGAGCTGGAAGCCGATGCCATCAAGCTGGCGACGCAACTGGCCAACGGTCCGACCTTCGGCCACATGATGACCAAGACCATGCTTGGTCAGGAATGGTCGATGAGCATCGAACAGGCGATAGAGGCCGAAGCGCAGGCGCAGGCGATCTGCATGCAGACGCAGGATTTCAAGCGCGCCTATGACGCTTTTGTCGCCAAGGAAAAACCAAAATTCGGAGGCGACTGATGGCGGACCGCAGCTTTCTCACCTGGCCGTTTTTCGAACCGCGCCACGCAGCTCTTTCAGAGCTTCTGGAGGAGTGGTGCGAAGCCAATCTTCCGGCTGACCATTCGGATGTCGATGCAGCGTGCCGCGACCTCGTCGCCCGGCTCGGCCGCGACGGCTGGCTGACCCATACCGGTGCAGACGAGGGTGCGGCGCTGGATGTGCGCACGCTCTGCCTGATCCGCGAGACGCTGGCCCGGCATGACGGGCTGGCCGATTTCGCCTTCGCCATGCAGGGCCTCGGCACCGGCGCGATCTCGCTGTTCGGCGACGATGAACAACGCAAATGGCTGGACAAGACCCGCGCCGGAAAGGCCATTTCGGGACTGGCATTGACCGAACCGAGCTCGGGTTCGGATGTCGCCAATTTGGACACATCGGCCGTGCGCGATGGCGATCATTACATTTTGAACGGCGAGAAAACCTATATTTCCAACGGCGGCATCGCCGATCTCTACACCGTTGTTGCCCGCACCGGCGAGGCGCCGGGCGCCAAGGGTTTGTCGGCCTTCCTGCTGCCGGCCGATGCGCCTGGCTTCGAAGTCGTCGAGCGGATCGATGTGATGGCGCCACATCCGCTGGCGCGGCTGAAATTCAATGATATCCGCCTGCCCGCTTCGGCGATGATCGGCGCACCCGGACAAGGTTTTCGTGTCGCCATGTCGGTGCTCGATGTGTTCCGTTCGACCGTCGGCGCGGCAGCTTTGGGTTTTGCCCGCCGGGCGCTGGACGAGACGCTGGCACGGGTCAAACAGCGCGAACTGTTCGGCGCGCCGTTGGCCGAATTGCAGATGGTGCAGGGCCATATCGCCGACATGGCGCTCGAGATCGACGCCGCCGCCCTGCTGGTCTACCGCGCCGCCTGGACCAAGGATACCAGCGACGAACGCATCAGCCGCCAGGCGGCGATGGCCAAGCTTTATGCCACCGACAAGGCGCAGGACGTCATCGATCGCGCCGTGCAGATTCATGGCGGCGACGGGGTGCGCAAGGGCCAGGTGGTGGAAAGCCTCTACCGCGAAATCCGCGCGCTTAGAATCTATGAGGGCGCCTCCGACGTTCAGCGCGTCGTCATCGCGCGCCAGGCACTTGCAGGAGCATGATCATGTTGGGACCGACAGGACACACCGATACATTCAGCCGCGATAAGCTGCCGCCATTCGAGCAATGGCCGGAATTCAATCTCGACGGTTTCGACTATCCCGATCATATCAATGCGGCGGTCGAAGTGACCGACGGCAATATCGAAAAAGGATTTGGCGACCGCATTGCGCTGATCGGCAATGGCCGCCGCCGTACCTACAAGGAACTGACCGACTGGACCAACCGCATCGCCCGGGCTCTGGTCGAAGACTACGGCGTTGAGCCCGGCAACCGGGTGCTGATCCGCGCCGCCAACAATCCGGCGCTGGTTGCCTGCTGGCTCGCCGCCACCAAGGCCGGCGCTGTTGTCGTCAACACCATGCCGATGCTGCGCGCCGGCGAGCTGGCCAAGATCGTCGACAAGGCCGAGATCACCCTGGCGCTGTGCGACACCCGCATCATGGATGAGTTGGCGACCTGCGCCAAGCAAAGCAAGTTTTTGAAAAAGGTCATCGGCTTTGACGGCACCGCCAACCACGATGCCGAGCTCGACCGCGCGGCGCTCAACAAACCAGTCGCTTTCGACGCGGTGAAGACCGGGCGCGACGACGTCGCCCTGCTCGGTTTTACCTCCGGCACCACCGGTTCACCCAAGGCGACGATGCATTTCCATCGCGACCTCCTGATCATCGCCGACGGTTACGCCAAAGAAGTGCTGAACGTTACGCCGGACGATGTCTTTGTTGGCTCGCCGCCACTGGCGTTCACCTTCGGTCTCGGCGGCCTGGCGATCTTCCCCTTGCGTTTCGGTGCGACGGCGACATTGCTTGAATCGGCAACACCGCCGAACATGATCGAGATCATCGAGACCTACAAGGCAACGGTCTCCTTCACCGCGCCGACCGCCTACCGTGCCATGCTTCAGGCAATGGACGAGGGCGCCGACCTGTCCTCGCTGCGGGTCGCCGTTTCGGCCGGTGAGACATTGCCGCCGCCGGTGTTCGACGATTGGGTAAGCAAGACCGGCAAGCCGATTCTCGATGGCATCGGCGCGACGGAACTGTTGCACATCTTCATCTCCAACCGTTTCGGCGAGGCCGAGGCCGGCGCGACCGGCCGCCCGGTCACCGGGTACCAGGCGAAGATCGTCGACGATGAA
>JAJFHT010000123.1 GCA_021775495.1 Hyphomicrobiales bacterium
GCGACATAGGCCGGCAGGAAGCCGAACGTCTCGGCGCTGTCAAAATTTCCGGTTGGCATCGCGAGTAGATTTGAAGCCCATTTTACCTCCGTGCGCGAAGCTGTTGCTTTCTTGCTGCACCAGTCATGGATGATCTGTGTCCGTATATTTGGGTGCGCATGGCCGGAAGCCAGAAAGATGATGGTTTCTCGATTTTTTTGATCTATTGCCGCAGCCTGTCTCGCCGAGACCCTGGCGCACCAGTAGTAGCCAATGGCGACGACAAATTACCGGGATGATAGGCCGCATGTGGAGCGGCGGCGGTATGGGGGTGGCATGATGGATTTTGGTCCAGGCGAGGTGCGGGATCGTATCGGTCGTCGCTTGATTCATCGGTTTGCCGTGCTTTCCACCGTATCAGAAACCGCCCAATCAAGTTCCGCTGAAAAGTGATTAAACACCAAATTGGCGCCGAGAGCGTTGAGATGATTGTTGTCGAGGTAATAGGAGTAGCCGTTTGAAGAATAGGCGCGGCACCATTCCCGGTCGCACAGCGCTTCCGCCGGCTCAATAAGGTGCACATTGTCAAAATCTGCAATGGCTGCCGAAATCCATTTTGCGGCACGTGAGGCTTGGCGATCATGCTGTGAGCGTCTCAACGAGCACAGTTTGTCTCGGTCTTTCCCTATGACATCGGCTTTCAAGAGGCAATTCGGACCTGATGGCTGTGCAGGAACCTGTCCGATAACGACAACGCGATCTACACCAGCTTGAAAAAAACCTTCAATCGTAGCTCGCATGGAACTGATGAAAAGGGACTTTGCATCCTCGCCGACGATATCGTCACCGACCGGAACCAGTGCAACCGGATTGGGTTGCCCAATCTGATCGTCACGCAGATAAATCTGCCAATGGGCTGCGATCACCGCAAATCTCGGTCGAAATGACGGATTCATCAGCCACTTATCAAGACTCTTTTTGCCTGCTCCGCAATCACCATCAGGGTCATCTGCCAAATGCCGCGGCATCAATCCCGAGAGCGGAACACATCCTTCCGCCAACATTAGTGCCAATACCTGTCCCGATTCATGAATCCGATTGCTGAGTACCGCGGCGAAAGCACCGGCGTGGGAGTCACCGGTCAAGAAACCGCTTTGGCGTTCACCAATCCAGTTGAGGCAGGCGGTGGTGTTTTCGGAAGAGTTCAGTAGGCAGCTGCCGGTGCTTCCTATCCCGGGTTGGTAACCGGAGTTGAGTCTGCGTATCTCGTCTGCGAAGCGGACCTCCAAGGATGGTGCCAGAATTTCACTCATTACCAAACCTGATGCGGCAATCAGCACGGATGTTGCCGCCCCAATTGCGACAGTCCGCCAACTTAATCGTAAACCACGTTTCCGCCATTCGCGGATGGGCCGCTCCACAAGTCGGTATGTAAAAACCGCAAGAGCGAAAGAAAGCACAAGCGCAATCGTGTCGCGAAATGGGATGTCATCAGTTGGATCAAACTGCGCGCCCAGAACCAGAAGCGGCCAGTGCCAGAGATACCAGCTGTAGGAAACAAGGCCGATCCAAACCAGAATTGGTGCGGAAAGCAATCTGAGGATCGGCAATCGCGGGTTCATCAGGCCGGAAAGGATCAAAAATGAAGACCCGAGCACCGGCGCCAGCGCGACATAGGATGGATAGGGTGCAACATTGTCCAGTACTGTTATCGAATAGGCGACGATCGTCAGGCCAATCACAGCAACGGCATGCCACAGAATATTCGGCAGTTCTCTTAAAGCCGGTGCCAGAAGTCCCAAGGCCCCTCCCGCGACAAACTCCCAGGCGCGAAAGGGCATCAGATAGAACGCTTTGTTTTTTCCGAATCCTGCCGGCGTCCAATAGATACAGGCAAGCAGGGAAAATATGAAAAGAGCTGACGTGAGAACTGCGATCTTGGCCGGATTGCGGTCGGTACGACCTGTTCGCTTCAATATCCACCAAACACCAACGATGGTTAGCGGCGCGAGCAGATAGAACTGCTCCTCCACTCCGAGCGACCATGTGTGCAGAAGCGGTAGCGTCTCTGCTTCAGGGGCAAAATATTCCCCTTGGCGCAAATACCGGAAGTTGGAAATCATCAAGGCTGCGGTGGATACTTCACGCCCGAAATTGTGGAAGTCGGAGGGCAACACGAAAATTGCCGAAGCAAGAAGAATACTGGCGGACAAAACAAGTGCGAATGGCGGCAATATCCGCAATGTCCGTCGAGCCCAGAAAGCGGAAAATGAAAAATTTCCGGCTTGCGTCTCCGTGGCGATCTGAGAAACTATCAGATACCCCGATATCACAAAAAATATGTCCACGCCGACGAAACCGCCGGGCACCCAACTGAATTTGGCATGGTAGAATACGACCGCCAAAACAGATATGGCGCGAAGTCCATCAATATGCGGATGGTAGGTTGGCAAAAACATCACCTGGCAAGGAAGCGGAAAACCGGATCGATATCTGAAAGATGATGATTGCCAGCATCTCAACAGATGCGCAATACGGGCTTTCTGCACCCCAAAGTGATCGCCTCAACGAAGAATCTGATAAAGTCCCGGGAAGCAGTCGGTGTCCTTCGTTTTATACAGATACGAAAAAGGAAGCCTGACCGGAATTTGCCGGAAGTGCGTTTGCAGATCGGGCACCGACTGGATCCAGCCAATTGAGCAACAATTTGATTTCTATCCCGCCGGGTAATTTCCGCCGACCGTTGAAACGTGATGTTCCCGATTGATTTGCGTCAAAGTATCGGGTGCGAGTCTGATGCTTTCTTGTTGCACCTGTAATGGATGATCTGCGCCCCCATACCCGCGGGTGCGCGTGGCAAGGAGGCCAGAAAGATGACGGTTTCTCGAATTTCACGAACAATTGCCGCCGCCTGTTTCATTGCGACCCTGGGTGCGCCCGCAATTGCCGATGACGACGACAATTCACCAGGATGGCGCGGCGGCTGGGGCATGCACCAGATGATGGGCCGGATGGGGCGCGGCGGCGGTATGGGCGGATGCATGATGGGTTACGGCCCGGGTGACATGCTGGATCGCATCGACGGTCGTCTGGCGTTCCTCAAGGCGGAGTTGAAGATCACCGAATCGCAGTCCGAAACCTGGTCGGACCTCGCCGAGACGATCCGCAACAACAGTGAAACCCACAATGCCATGCGCCGTGAAATGATGAAGGACATGCGCGACGGCGATTTCCTCAAGAAGTCTCTTCCAGACCGCTTAAGCTTCCAGGAGACGCATCTTGATTCCCGCCTTCAGCAGGTGAAGAACGTCAAGGAACAGGTCGACAAACTCTATGCCGTGCTGGATGACGAACAGAAGGAGTCCGCTGACGATGTCGTGCTGCCGATGATGGGCATGGGTTGCGGCCGAGGGCGTGGGATGATGGCCAATTGAGCGATGGCCGACTTTCAGGAGTCCGGGTTCGTTACTCTTTCAGTTCGACCAGCCGCGCGCTGATTGATGTGGCGCGGCCGACACCCTGTTCGTAGACTTGAATCAGGTCATCGAACATCGTTCCGAGCGTCGCCAGTTTGTCGTCGGTTCCGACCACTTCGCCGAGATGGGCGATGACGAGTTTTTTGCGCATCGCGGCATAATGATCTGTGACCTCGATGCCGTATTCGGTGGTGCGGTAGGTGGTGTCGCGGCGCGACGATACGCTCAGCTTCTCGACCAGGCCCGCCTTGATCAGCTTGCGGGTGGCATATTGCAGGTTGGCCACGTCGTTGCGGTTGAGGATGCGGGCTACCTCGACCATCTTCTTGGGCTCATCGCCCATACGGATGATGTTCAATATGGTGATATCGTCGCCGGTCAGTCCGAAATCGCCCAGCGTGGCAAGGCAGTTCACTTTCCAGCGATAATAGGCATGGATCAGCCGCTCCATGCCGAATTCGAGCTGCGCCAACGCCTGCTCATCTGCCGTTTCGGCCAGATGCCAGCTCTTGGGCTCATCCGCATTGGAACGCCCGCCGCGCCTTGTTGCCTGTCTGACTGATGCGTTTGCCATTTCCTGTCACCCGTTCAAGCCGTCCCGATTCGCGCTAGGAGTATACAACCGGGCCGGAGCGGTTGATTTATATCTTTGCTAAATTCGATTTTCAAATAAAAATTCTACTTGAAATTTGTGTTTGAACTGAGTCACACTTGATCCGAGCGGAAAAAGGGAACGACCCGCCGCATCTCCCGGATGTATCGCAACCGGGATGTCGACAATGGCCGGCCGCCGGGGCCGGCTGAAAGGTCAGGGAGGATGATCATGAACATATCACGCCGGGAACTGATGGCGGGCGGAGCCGGTCTGGCTGCGGCGCTGGTGCTTCCCAAGGGAAGCCTCGCAGCGGGCGACTCCATCACTATCGCCTATCACGTCAACCTACCGTCCTGGGATCCGACGGTCGGGCTTTCAGCGGTCAATCCGACGATCCAGGGTATTTATCAGTGTGTGTTCGATCAGTATATCTCGCAAAACCCCGATCTCAGCTTCACCGGCGGCATCATTGAAAAATGGGGCTTCAGCAATGAAGACAAGACCCAGATTTTCCTTGATGTGCGCGAGGGTGTGACATGGCATGACGGCAGCAAACTGACACCGGATGATGTTGTCTGGTCGCTGCAGCGCGCCGGCGATCCCGACACAGGCAATCCGATCCAGTTCGTCTGGGGCAATGCCAAATCTTTCAAGGTCGATGGCAACAAGGTTATCGTCGATCTCGATCATTTTGACCCCAGCCTGTTTCCATGGATGGCGTTTCTGACCGCCTATGTGATGCCGAAGGACTATTACACCAAGGTCGGTGCAGAAGGTTTTGAGGCCGCGCCGATCGGCACCGGCCCGTACACGGTCGACAAGTTTGAGCGCAATGCGTTTGTCCGGCTGAAAGCCAATCCGAACTACTGGGGCGGAACGCCTGCATACAACAGCGTCGTCTTCAAATTCGTCACCGATGCTTCGGCGCGGGTTGCGGAAGTGGAAAGCGGCGCCTCCGACGTGACGTTGGAGATTCCTTACCAGGAATATGACCGGCTGAAGGAAAAGGACGGGCTTTCCGGACAGACCACGCCGGTGTCCGACATCGCCATGATCTTCATCAACGACATTGGCGTCATGGAAGACAAGAATGTCCGTCTGGCTGCCCACCACGCGATTGACAAGGAGGCGATTGTGAAGCGCCTGCTGCGCGGATACGGCGTGCCGATCGACACCCTGCAGGCGCCGGAATATATGGCCTATGACGCTTCGATCAAGGTTGGCCACGATCCGGAGAAATCCAAGGCGCTGCTCAAAGAAAGCGGCTATTCCACCGACAATCCGGTAAAATTCACCATCCAGACCACGCGCGGTTTCAAGCCCAAGGATTACGAAATGATCCAGGCGATAGTCGGCATGTGGCGTAAGGTGGGGATCGAGGCCGAGATCGAGGTCTACGAGATCGCCAAGCATTTCGAGCTGCGTGCGGCCGACAAACTGGCGGAAGCCGCATTCTACAACTGGGGCAATTCGATCGGTGATCCGTCGACCTCGACAGGCTTTGCCATGTTCGGCCCGTCACCGCATTCGACCTGGGACACCGACGATGTCGATGGCATGATCGGACCGCTCTGGGGCGAAAAGGATGAAGCAAAACGTATCGCCGGCTGGAAGGCAGTCGACAAGCATATCGCCGAACAGGGTTATGTCATTCCGCTGTTCCAGTTCGTTCAGCCGATCATCCACAGCAACAAGATCAATGTGGTGCCACATGTATCGGGCGCGCTGCATCCGCACCGCATGACACCGGCCTGATTGTTCCGACGGTTCGGAGCGGCGGAGGCAAAAAAGCCTCCGTCACTTCGACCTTTTCTTGATGTGCGACTTGTCCGAAACTCGGCAGGCATGTTTCGGTTCTAACCTGGAGACAGCCCCATGGGAGCCTTTCTGCTGCGCAGAGCGGTGGAAGCCGCGCTGACACTGATTGGCGTTGCCATTGTTGTCTTCGTGCTCGTTCGGGTGGTTCCGGGCGACCCAATTGCCATGATGATCTCGCCGGGCGCCTCGGAAGCCGACATACAGGCGCTTCGGGCGTTGTACGGGTTGGACAAATCAATCCTGGCACAGTTTTTTATCTGGGCGGGTCACGCTGTCACCGGAGATTTCGGGACCTCGATCAGTCTGCGCCAGAATGTGGTGTCGCTGATCCTGTCGCGGCTGCCGGCGACGTTGGAACTGGCCGCTGCCGCGACTGCGCTGGCGGTTGCTCTTGGCGTGGTCTTTGCGGTTCTCGGAATCATGTGGTCGCGGCGGTTTCCCGAAAAGATCATCGATGGGTTCAACGGCGTGGTGTTGGCGATCCCCGATTTCATCTGGGCGCTGGCGTTCATCCTGCTGTTTGGCGTGCTGTTTCCATTGGCGCCGATTTCGGGCCGCATCGATCCGCGCATCGAATTTGAGTTCGTGACGAACTTCTATTTTGTCGAGGCATTGCTGCGCGGCGAAATTGCCGTATTGGCCGACCTGTTCGCCCACGGCTGGATGCCGGCGCTGGCGCTCGGGTTACCGCTTGCCGCCATTATCACCCGCGTTCTGAAAGGATCTCTCGACCAGGCCATGGTCGAGGACTATGTGACGATGGCGCGGGTGAAGGGTTTTGGACGGCTGCGCATCGTCGTCGGGGAGGCGTTGCAGAACGCCGCCATTCCGGCGCTGACCATCACCGGTGTGCAGTTCACCTTCCTGGTTGGCGGAACGGTGCTGATCGAGAAGATCTTTTCCTATCCCGGGATAGGCAATCTGGCGATCGATGCGGTGATCAACCGCGACCTGCCGCTGATCCAGGGACTGATCGTGACATTTGCCGTCATTTTCATATTCGTAAATCTGTCGGTGGACATGATGTATGCCCTGCTGAACCCGCGGTTGCGACATGGCTGAACCGGCACAACAGCACCGGCTTAGCGCCGGCCTTGCACGGCGCTTGATGGGCGACTGGCGTGTCGTCGTTGGCGGATCGATTTTTGCCGTATTGGCGATCCTTGCCATTGGCGCGTCGCTGATCGCCGCGATCGATCCGCTCGAACAGGATCTGCTGCTGGAACTGCTGCCGCCCGCATGGGTCGACGGCGCTGAGCCCGGCATGCTGCTTGGGACCGACAGTCTGGGGCGGGATGTCTTTTCGCGCCTGGTCCACGGCTCGCGGATCGCATTGGCGGTCGCCGTGGTCGCCGGTGTGCTGACCGCGACACTGGGAACTGTGCTGGGACTGGTGGCCGGCTATTTCGGCGGCCTGGCCGACAGCGTTATTTCCAGGCTGGTCGATATCTGGACTTCGTTTCCACCGGTGCTGCTGGCCATCATCCTGGTGGCGCTTCTCGGCACCGGTCTGCATTCCGTCATCATTGCCATTGTCGTCATCGACTGGACGCGGTTCTGCCGGGTGGTGCGCGCCGAGGTGATGCAGCAGCGCCGGATGGATTATGTCGACTCGGCCGTGACGATCGGGCTTGGCCGGATTGCCATTCTGTTCAGGGAAATCCTGCCCAATATTCTGCCGCTGGTCATCGTGCTTTTGACGCTTGAAATGGGTATAGCCGTGATTGTCGAGGCCATCCTTTCCTTTGTCGGGCTGTCACTGTCCTCCGATACGCCGACCTGGGGCGGCATGATTGCCGAGGGCCGGCAGGTGATCCACCAGGCATGGTGGGTGATGAGCTTTCCGCTGCTGATGGTGGTGGTGACCGTGCTGGGATTCAACCTGCTCGGGGACGGACTGCGCGCAACACTCGATCCGACGTTACGCCGATGAGTAATACGGTCCTCACCATCGCCAATCTGCATGCCGAGCTGCGCGCCGGAAGAAAAACCGGACCCGGTATTTTGCGGAATGTTTCGTTGACGGTTCATCAGGGTGAGATGCATGGACTTGTCGGGGAAAGTGGCGCCGGCAAATCGATGATCGCCAGGGCGATCCTCGGTATTTTGCCGCGGTCCATCCTGATCAGCGATGGTTCGATCGATTGTCTCGGCCGGCAGATGGTCGGGCTTGCCGACAGCGACCGGCGAAAGATTCTTGGGCGGGACATATCGCTGATCCCGCAGGACCCGCTGACGGCGCTCAATCCCGCCCGGCGGATCGGGGCGCAGATGACCGATGTCATGCGGCTTCATCTGGGCTGGTCGCGCGCCAGGGCGCATGACGCGGCGCTGGCACTTTTGAATGAAGTACACATTCGTGATGCCGAGGCGGTGCTGCGGCGTTACCCGCACGAGCTTTCCGGCGGCATGCGCCAGCGGGTGCTGATCGCGACGGCGTTTGCCTGCGAACCCAAGCTGATCATTGCCGACGAACCGACAACGGCACTTGATGTGACGGTGCAGAAACAGATTTTACGGTTGCTGCGGGAAATGCAGAACCGGCATGGGACTGCGATCCTGCTGGTGACACACGATCTTGGTGTCGTTGCCAAGATGTGTCGGAGCCTGTCGGTCATTCATTCGGGCATGATTGTCGAGCAGGGTGAAGTGTCTGACATCGTCACCCGGCCGGAACATGCTTTCACCAGGGCATTGTTCGCGGCGACGCCGCGTTACGACCGGCCAGCTGATGCCCTGTCCCCGGTGCCCGGAGAAGTGGTGCGCGAACTGGAGGAAAAGGCGGCGACCTTCGATCGAGCGCGGGCGGGTCTGTCATGAGCGTGACCCCGGCAGACATGTTGATCGAAGCGCGTGACCTGAAAATGGATTTTCCCGATCATGCGGCAAAAAGCCTGTTTGGGGCACCACCGCGCACGCCGGTGCTCAAGGGCATCAACCTGTCCATCCGGGTTGGAGAATCGGTTGGCATCGTCGGCGAATCCGGTTCGGGCAAGACCACGCTGGGGCGCTGCCTGTTGCGTCTGCACGAGCCGACCGCCGGTCAGCTGTTATTTTCCGGTTCAGACTATACCCATATCGACAGGTCGGCATTGCAGTCGTTGCGGCCTCAGATGCAGATGATCTTCCAGGATCCGCATTCATCGCTCAATCCGCGCAGGCGGATCGGTGCGATCGTCGCGCAGCCCTTGCTGGCGTCGGGGATCGAAACTGACCGCCGGCAAGCGAAAACGCGCGCGATCGAAGCCCTGCAAAGGACCGGTCTGGGCGAGGAATTTGCGGATCGCTATCCACATGAATTATCCGGTGGGCAGCGTCAGCGCGTTGGCATCGCCCGGGCGATTGTCTGCGAGCCGAAATTCATTCTTGCCGACGAAATCGTATCGGGACTCGATGTCTCGACCCAGGCTCAGATCCTGACTTTGCTGCGCGATCTTCAGCGCGAGATGGGCCTGTCACTGGCCTTCATCAGCCATGATCTTTCTGTCGTGCGGGTGCTGTGCGACCGGGCTGTCGTCATGCTGCAGGGCGAGATTGTCGAGGAAGGCCGTTGTGAGGAGGTGTTCGATGCACCGCGCTCAAACTACACCAGGCAATTGATCGACGCGGTGCCGTTGCCGGACCTCGATGATGATTGGCTGATACGGGAACCTGAAATTCAAAAGGAGGAGACTGGAATGGATGTGAAGGGAAAAACCGTCCTGGTGACGGGCGCAAACAGAGGCATCGGGCGTGCCTATGTTGAAGAACTGATCAGCCGCGGCGCGGCGAAGATCTATGCCGGCGTTCGAGAAGTCGGTTCGATGGGCGATGCGGGCGACAGCGTGCAGGAAATCAAGATCGATGTGACGTCTCCGGCCGATGTGAAGGCGGCGGAGGCGGCCTGTGGTGATGTCCACATTCTGATCAACAATTCCGGCGTCAATACCAATGACCATCTGATTGCCGCACGTGATGCCGGGGATGCACGCACGGAGATGGAAACCAACTATTTCGGCACGCTGGAAATGTGCCGCGCATTTGCCCCGGTGCTGGAGAAAAACAATCCGGGAGCGATCATCAACATGCTTTCGATCGCCGGGCGTGCGCCGATCCCGCTGATGGGCTCGCTATCGGCGTCGAAGGCCGCGCTCTACAGCCTGACTCAATCGATCCGGGCTGAACTTGCGCCAAAGGGAATCCAGGTTGTCGGTGTCCTGCCGGGCGCCGTCGATACGCGGATGACGGAAAATTTCCCGGGCGACAAGGCGGCTCCGACCGACATCGTGAAGGCCGTCCTGGACGGACTGGCTTCCGGCGAGGCCGATGTCTACCCGGACGGCATGTCCGCGGGTATTGCCGCCGGCTTGGCGGCGGACCGCCCGGCAACGCTGGCCGAACTGGCCGGTTACGTGTGAATTGAAACGGAAAATGCACAAGAGAGGAGACCAATCATGAGCGGAACCTATATCGATATTCAAGCGTCTGATGGCGGCACATTCAAAGCCTATATGGCCAAGCCGGAAAAAGGCTCCGGGCCCGGCCTCGTGCTGCTGCAGGAAATCTTCGGCATCAACGACTACATGAAGTCGATGGCAGATCACTTCGCCGAGGAAGGCTATGTGGTGCTGGTGCCCGATTTGTTCTGGCGCATGCAGCCCGGTGTGGTGCTGGGATATACCGAGGAGGACTTCGGCAAGGCGTTCGACTACTATCAGCGGCTCGATGTCGACACCTGCATCAAGGACGCGGCCGATACGATAACCGCACTTCGCAACCTGCCGGAGCAGGCCGGCAAGGTCGGAACGCTGGGGTACTGCCTCGGCGGCAAACTGGCCTACCTTGCCGCGGCTCGGACCGATGTCGACTGCGCCGTCTGTTATTATCCGGTCGGCGTAGAGGCAGATTTGGGTGAAGCGAGTAATATCAGTTGTCCGGTGGTCATGCATCTGGCCGAACTCGACAAGTTCGTGCCGGCGGAAGCGCGCGAGAAGATCGAGGCTGAATTTGCCGATCGCCCGGAGATTGAAATCTACACCTATGAGGGTGTCGACCATGCCTTCGGTACGCCGGGTCGTGACAGCTATCACAAGCCGTCAACCCAGATGGCGTTTACCCGCACAATTTCGTTGCTTCGCCGGGTGCTGGGCCCAATCTACGATCTCAGCCATTTGTGGGACATGCATTGTTACCACGAATTCGCCACCCGCGATGTCGATGCGACAATGGCGACGATGGTGTCGGAACCCTATGTAAATCATATTCCGACGATGACCGGCGGTGTCGGTCATGATCATCTGAAGCGATTCTACAAATATCATTTTGTCGACAGCAATCCGGAGGACACCAGTTTGGTGCCCATCTCGCGCACCATCGGAGCGGACCGCGTCGTTGATGAGATGCTGTTCTGCTTCACCCATGATCGGGTGATTCCTTGGATGCTGCCGGGCGTCGAGCCGACCGGCAAATATGTCGAGATCCCGCTGGTGGCGATCGTCTGCTTCCGGGGCGACAAGCTCTACAATGAGCACATCTACTGGGATCAGGCTTCGGTGCTTGTGCAGATCGGTAAACTCGATCCTGCCGGCCTGCCGGTTGCCGGTGTCGAAACGGCGAAGAAACTTGTCGACGAAACGCAGCCCAGCAATGGGTTGATGGCTGCCGAATGGGCAACCAGCGAAAGCAAGCCGATTTAGAGGGCAGCTTTCTTCAGCACGGTTCAGATCTGTTTCTTCTTGCTCTGCGGCATTGCCTCGCTGAGGCACTGCCGCAGAGTTTCACAGGAACTTTTCCTGAGATTGGCTGGTATCACTGGAAGGCCTCTCACGGCGTATATCGGCAACGACATCCGTGTTGCTCGATTTGGCAATGTCTTCGGCCAGTTCGATATTGGGGACCTCATCCCGGCGTCCAAGCGCGCCGGGTTTCAACATTCAGGCGTGATGCCAACGATCAGCCTTTCCAGCGCTCGAGCCTGGGAAGTTCGCGGGTGAAGATCCAGCCCATGAATCGTGGCATGCCGCGTTTGTTCAACTGGTCGATGCAGAACTGTTGCATCTGTTCGACATTGAAATCCGGATGCACGAATTTCCCGTTGGAAAAGCAGTAGGAACAATAGGTTGTGCTTCTGGTGCCATCGGCCTCTGACCCGCCCCCGGCAGGGTCCTTGTGCAGTGGAATCCCGCAACTCTGACAGCGTTTGCTCATGATGTCGTTACTCCCGAACTGAACGGAAAATATATCTTTACGGACATTGCGCTTGATCCTGTTCGGCTGGATGTGATACTCGTAAGATAAACAATGGACAATTGTCAATGGTTTATGGATAACAGGCAGAATGCGAATTGGTGAACTTGCCGAGCGGACGACGCTCAGCCGCGACACGATCCGGTTTTATGAACGCAACGGCCTGATTCATTCAGCGCCGGGCGAAGCATCGTCGAACAGCTATCGCGACTATCCGGATGAAACCGTCGAACGCCTGGCGATGATCCGCGAGGCGCAGAACGCAGGTTTCAGCATCAGTGAGTTGGCGCTGTTCATCAGCCAGCTCGAGGGTTCGTCAGTCGAAGCAGGTTTCGATGTCGAGGCGTTTCTGGAACGCAAGATCGGCGAAGTGGAAGACAAGATCAGGCGTTCGGAGAAATTCCTCGATGCACTGCGCGCGACCAAACGGGCGCTGGCGCGGCCTGATACCGGCTAGGCCCGAGTTAGCGGGCCAGAATGACCTCTTATTCCTTCGGCTGGGCCGAGATCGACGCAAGGTAGTTTGTGACTTCGGCAATCCATAATGGCGGGATCGCGACAACAGAGTGGCCATTGTTTCTGCCTGCGACGTTCACTTCGACGAATTTGGCAACTCCGCCGGCCTTGCGAAAACCGTCAAAATTTTTCCGGCTGTGCGGCATGGAATAATAAGGATCGTCATGGCCGTACAACCACAACATCGGCGTTGGAAATGCGGAGCCCTTGGTGAACAGCGCCCGGTTAACCGTACGCGAGCTATAGCAACCTTCGCCGATCCAGCCGCCGACAAAATTGATCACACCGTGGACCTGTCGGGGATGGAGACCGGCATAGGCTGTCGACAAAATGCCGCCGCGCGAGGTGCCGGAAAGCAACACCGACGCGTCACTGATATCGGGCCGACGGCGGAGGGCTGCGATCGCGGATTCAATATCTCGTAGTGCCCGGTCCGCGCCAGCAAGGGATCGTTTCGGATCACAGGTGTATCCCTTGCTGCGATCCTCGGCGAAACCTTCATCATACAGACCGTCTGACTTTCCGCGCCCGCGTCGCTGTGGAAACGCAACCATCCAGCCCCTCTCATTCAGAAAGTCTGCGAGCCACGGATTGACCCAAGTGTTGGCAAACAGGTTCTTGTCATTGCCGTATCCGGTCGAACCGTGATTGATGATGGCAAGCGGGAAAGGGCCATTCCCGGCAGGCTTGTAAAGCACGGTTTCGAGCCTGACCGGCTTGCCGTTCTCGATCAGATCCGTAGGTAACATCAGATGTTCACCGGCCGACCAGGCGATGTTTGCCCCCGGCTTGGCGAGTTGGCCGAATTCCTGCCTGATCATGATGGCAAAGCCTGAATCATTACCAAAGGTTGCGGCCAGTCTGCCGGTGGTGCTCAGCCTGTATGTCGCGGAAAAATTTTCCCCGTTCACCGTCAGGCTGTCTTCATTGACCACAGCGTCCCGGCGCTTCCAGGCTCGCTTGAAACGGCCTCGCGGGTGATCGGCAACGGCATAGATCACCTTTGCGGCCCCGTCGGCGGCTATCGATTCGACCACCAGGATATGCTTGAGGACACCATCCCAGCTGCCAATCCAGACACCGGAGAATTTCGACGATGCGTTTGCACTCGGTAAAAGGTCAGCTGGCAGCGGAACGCCATCAATCAGATAGTCCATCTTCGATGCACCTTGCAGCAACAGCAAGCTCAAAGCGAAAACTGCAAATTTGAAAAATTGACGCATATCGTTCTCGCCTGGTCTCACCACGCTGAGAGTGTAATGAAAACATACGATCCGAAACAACAGGCGCGCTTTCACAAATACACCGCAAATCCGAATTGGTTGCGGGGCGCAATGACGGGTGCAGCTCTTTCGCCAACGCTGCGCTTGATTGGCGGCCGGCGCCAGATCGCGCTATTGAGCGGGATTCTTATCCAATGAACGAGCCGACAGGTCGCCGCGATTGATCGGCCTTCCGTCAATCATCACGACAGAGATGTCGTTGTAGGCCTCAACAGTATCGAGCGGATTTGTGTTGAGCAGGAGGAGATCGGCCTGTTTGCCGGGCTCGATCGAACCGATTTCGTGATCGAGCTTGAAGGCACGCGCATTGTCCAGCGTTGCAGATCTGAAGATGCTGTCCAGCGGGATACCGGCTTTCGCCCAACTCGTCATTTCCAGAAATCCGTTGAGGCCGGGTGGATTGCCTGTGCCGTCCTGTGCCGGTGTATCGGTACCCAACAGCAACGCTCCACCGGATTGATGAAAGGTCACCATGCTGTCGGTCGCGCGCTGAATTGAGGCGCTGATCAAGACCGAAGGGACTATTTCCGGTTGCGGGTTGTGTTTGCGGTACAATTCCAACAACTGCGTCAGGCTCCATTGCCCTTTGTCCGATCGCAGATAATCCATGATGCCTGGTGTCAGCACGTCCAATATCCGTTGGTCCTGCATCAATCCCTGATCAAGTGTGTTGCTTTCACCCTCGACCACACGCAAGGACGGTTGAACGGCTGCTTTGTTTTCGACCGCAGCTTCGATTGCCGACAGAGGCTCCGACGTCAATTGGGCGTCCTTGCGATCTGCATTCCAGTGCCACAAACCATGGGCAATCACATCCGCGTCTGCCGCAATCGCACGCTGCCAGTCGGTGGCGCTGTTGGCGTGAACCACAAACACCAGACCTTCATCATGCGCTGCTTTTGACAAAGCTGCCAGGGTTTCGGCACTGGGTTGCGACCAGTCAAATACTCCGCCGAAGCCGGATTCCGAATAAGTTTTCAGACATATTGCACCGGATTGCACGACCCGCCGCACCGCCGCGCCGGCGGTGTAAAGGTCAGGATCCAAACGTTCCGGCCAGTTGTTGCTGTGCCTCTGCTCATAAACCAGGTTGGGGAAGACCTTGTGAACAAATTCAGGCGGCACGAATGCCGGGCCATAACCTCCCGCCACTCGAACACCCCGACCGCAATGATAGATTTCCGGTGAGAGTTCTGTACCGGTCGGCCAGCCGCTTCTGGCGGGCTCATAGTCAAGATCGATGACACTGGTGAAGCCGTGAAACAGAAAGCTGCGCGGCAATTGACGCCGATATTCGTTGTGTATGGTTTGGTACTCTTTCAGGTCGGTGCGATTGATCAGCGGGTTGTGGCCGAGATGCACATGGCTGTCTATCAGTCCGGGGATCAGAAATTTTCCCTGACCGTCAATCCTGATATTTGCATGAAAGCCAGCACTGGTTTTGACGATATCCAGTATCCTGCCGTCCTGGATCAAAACGTCCATGTTCGGCTGTGCCTGATCAAGATGCGGCGAAATGACGGTAACGTTTTCTATCAGCACTGTTTCTGCAGGGCCGGTTTCGGCTGCAATCGCCATTCTGGATATGAGTAGGATGCAGATAAGAATTTTAATGGTCTGACGCTTCACGGCAGGACTCCAATTTGTTCCTGCCAGGGATATTATGCAGGGCCGTGCCCGGCATCGTCCTCAATCGCGATAAAGGGATGCGTTAATTGTTCACTAACGCGATCAAGGACGATATCGCGTCAAGTCATCACCGGTTTCAGCAGGGAGTCGTTTCAATCGTGACCGTTGTTGTTCTGATTGGCACGTCCGCGCTCGGGCTGGTCATGACAATCTACCTGATCGGCCTGGCCAGGCGGCGATCTTATGTCGTTGCCTGCAGCCTGCTGGCTGCCGCATTCGCATTGATTTCGCTTTCCTCGGCACTGTTGGGTGTTCACCTGGTTTACGATATTCCGGAATTGACCCAGGTCCGTGCGCTATTGGCTTTGATCGCGGTTCCCTGTCTGTATCTCTATTTTGAAGTAGCCCGAACACCGAACGCAATGCTATCGCGCAGACATGCCGCACATATTCTTCCGGTTGTCGGCGGCGTGGTCATCGTCTTTTCAAGACATTCGTGGGTTCTGGATCTGTTTCTGATTGCTGTTTATCTGATTTACGCAGTTGCATTGATTTCAGTTTGGAGAGATCGCGAAAACCAGTTTTCGGCCCTCGGTGAGAATGCCCATCAAACTGTGGTTTGGCTTCAGACGGTTATCCTGTTTCTCATGACGATGCTGGTCCTGGACGGCTGGTTATTTGCCGATCTGGCGGGAGGTCGGTTCCTGAAGGATTCGAACCCCCTTCTATTTGCGATCCTGTCGTTGGCCGCCTTGGTGGCATTCTCTCTGATTGGCGCGCTTGGCCGTCCATCATTGTTCGAGCATCTGTACAGTCTGACGATGGATGCAGATTTCAAGCCGGGGTCTCGCGGAAACACGGTACCCAGTGCAGCCGAGGAAGAACTGGCCGAAAGAGCACTCCATTCACTCAGGGATCGCGCAATTCTGACGAATGAATCGCTGACGATCACCCGACTTGCCCGAAAACTCGGTGTTCCCGCACGTCACTTGTCGCAGGCCATCAACAGGGTTCACAAATGCAGTTTCTCCGACCTGCTTAATGATCACAGGGTTCAGTTCTGCAAAGAAATCATGCGAGAGGATACCGAACGGTCGCTGATGGATGTCATGCTGGATGCGGGCTATGTGACCAAGTCGAATTTCTACAGACAATTCTCAATACGAACGGGACTGACGCCTGCTGCTTATCGATCGAAGCTGAGGCAAGAGGCTCAATCCTGATCCCTCGCATCTGAGCATTCCGCACGATAATCAGCTTACGGGTTGATTTGCGAACCGGTCTTGGCCGGCGGCGGTCTCCCTGCCGCCTTTGCGCAACGCCGGTCCGGCATAGTTGTTCTGACCGAAACATTGATATTTGGTCTTGTTGTAAACGGAAAATCGAAAACGCTTTTATATCAGTATTTTACGCAGCGTTTTGTGAAAATGAAAAAATTTTCCAAAAAAATTGATAAATTGGAAAGCTGCTCGTAGAATTGGCAACGTTCCTGAAAACAGAAGTTTTTCGACGCTGCTGGAGGCAAGCCCATGTCCACGCAAAACCCGGTTTTCATTCCCGGCCCAACAAATATTCCGGAGAACCTGCGGCGCGCCGTGGACTATCCGACAATCGATCACCGGTCTGCCAGTTTTGTCGAGATGCTGCAGCCGATTCTGGCCGGCGTCCGGCGGGTGCTGAAATCCGGGACCGCTGAAACCATCATCTTTCCGTCAACCGGAACCGGCGGCTGGGAAGCGGCGATCACCAATACGCTATCACCCGGCGACAAGCTCCTGGCCGGGCGTTACGGCATGTTTTCGCATCGATGGATCGATCTGTGCCAGCGACACAAGCTTGATGTCCAGATTGTCGAGGCCGAGTGGGGCAGGGGTGCGCCGGTTGAAGACTATGAGCGTATCCTTCGCGCCGACACGAACCATGAGATCAAGGCGGTTCTGGCCTGTCACAATGAAACAGCAACCGGCGTCAAAAGCGATATTGCCGGCGTCCGGCGGGCGCTCGATGCGGCTGGCCATCCGGCCCTGTTGCTGGTCGACGGCGTCAGTTCGATCGCGTCGATGGATTTTCGCATGGACGAATGGAGTGTCGACATCGCCATTACCGGATCGCAAAAGGGTTTCATGCTGCCGGCCGGGCTTGCCATCGTCTGTCTCAGCCCCAAGGCGGTTGCCGCCATGGAAACGGCAAGCTGTCCGCGCTGCTTTTTCGATTTTCGCGATATGCTGAAAACCAACGCCTCGGGCGGCTTTCCCTATACACCGCCGGTCAACCTGCTGCGCGGTCTGCAGGTCGCCATCGGCATGCTCGAAGAGGAGGGACTTGAAAACGTCTTTGCCCGCCATAATCGGATTGCCGAAGGTGTTCGCCGCGCGGTCGCGGCATGGGGTCTTTCTCTGTGCGCAAAGGAGCCCGGTCTTTACTCCGATACGGTTTCCACCGTTGTCGTTCCTGACGGCATGGACGGGACAAAGGTCGTCACGCACGCGGCGGAAAAATACGGCGTCGCCTTTGGCGTCGGGCTTGGCGAACTCGCCGGCAAGGTGTTCCGGATCGGCCATCTCGGCAGCATGACCGATGTCATGGCATTGTCGGGGATAGCCACGGCCGAGATGGTCATGGCTGATCTGGGTTTCCCGATCACGCTTGGTTCCGGAGTTGCCGCGGCGCAGGATTATTACCGGAGTTCCACCAATGGCGCTGATGAAAAACCAGTGCTTCGCGCGGTTCAGTAAGGGCAATAACAGCAATGTATATTCCGACATTCGATGATGTTCTTGCCGCCGAAGAACGCATTCGGCCTTTCATCCATCGCACTCCGGTTCTGACCAGTTCCTATCTCAACGGGCTAACCGGTGCGGAACTCTTTTTCAAATGTGAAAATTTCCAGAAAGCTGGTGCTTTCAAGGTACGTGGTGCTTCGAACGCGGTATTTGGTCTCGATGCGGAAACCGCAAAGAAAGGCGTTGCAACGCATTCCTCGGGCAATCACGCATTGTCGTTGAGTTATGCCGCCGGCCGTCGCGGAATCCCTGTCACAGTCGTCATGCCGCGAACGGCTCCGGAAGCCAAGAAGGCTGCTGTACGCGGATATGGTGGCGTGGTTGTGGAATGCGAGCCGAGCACATCGTCACGCGAAGCGGTCTTTGCCGAGGTGGTGGCCGAATCCGGCGCGGATTTTGTCCACCCCTACAATGATCCGCGGGTCATTGCCGGCCAGGCGACCTGTTCGCGGGAATTGATCGAAGAGGTCGATGGCCTCGATGCGGTTGTTGCGCCGATCGGCGGTGGTGGCATGATTTCCGGCTCCTGCCTGACGATCTCCAAAATCGCACCGCACACGAAAATCTATGCGGCGGAACCGAAAAACGCGGACGATGCCTGCCGGTCATTCAAGGCTGGGCACATCATCGCCGACGATGCACCTCAGACGGTTGCCGACGGGTTGAAGGTCCCGCTGAAGGAACTGACCTGGCATTTCGTCTCGAACCATGTCGAGGATGTTCTGCTGGCGGAAGAGCAGGAGATCATCGATGCGATGTATCTCACCTGGCAGCGCATGAAGATCGTGATGGAGCCGTCATCGGCAGTGCCGCTCGCCACGATCCTGAAGAATCGAGACCTCTTTGCCGGCAAAAAAGTCGGCGTGATCATCACCGGCGGAAACGTCGATCTCAACAAATTGCCCTGGATGTAAATTCCGAAGGAGTAAGACCCATGAATGCACTGAACAAACTTGCAACGCCAGTCGTCGGCCTGAATGTGCCGGCCGAAATCGGCATGGACCTCGCCGATGTCGCAACACCATCATTGATCGTTGATCTCGATGCGTTCGAGCGCAATGTCGATCGGATGAGCGATTTCATCAAATCAAAGGGCCTGCGCCATCGCGCTCATGCCAAGACGCATAAGTCCGCTGATATCGCGCTGATACAGATGGAGCGCGGCGGTGCCTGTGGTGTCTGCTGCCAGAAGGTTTCAGAAGCTGAAGCCATCGTTGCCGGCGGAGTGAAGGATGTACTGGTATCGAACCAGGTGGTCGACTTGAGAAAAATCGATCGCCTGGCGCAACTGGCGGGCCGCGCGCGGATACTCGTCTGTGTCGATGATATCGGCAATGTCGGCGATCTGTCTGCCGCGGCGCAAAAACACGGAACGCAGATCGAATGCCTGGTTGAGATCGATTGCGGCGCCGGCCGTTGCGGCGTGCAATGGGGTCAGCCGGTCGTCGATATCGCCAGCAAGATCGATGCGGCGCCGGGACTGACATTTTCCGGCCTGCAAGCCTATCAGGGCGCGGCACAGCATGTGCATGATTTTGAAGAGCGCAAGGGCAAGATCGAAGCCGCGGTCAAGCAGGTCGGCGATACGGTCGCCATGCTCAAGGCTGAAGGCCTGGAATGCGACATTGTCGGTGGCGCGGGAACCGGAACCTACTACTTTGAGGGCACTTCCGGCGTGTACAACGAGATGCAGTGCGGCTCCTATATTTTCATGGACGCCGACTACCAGCGGGTGCTCGATAACAAGGGCGGTTTCATTTCAGAGTTCGAAAACAGCCTGTTCATCTATTCCTCGGTGATGTCTCACACCAAGACAGACAAAGCGATCTGCGATGCCGGGCTGAAAGCTCAGAGCGTCGACAGCGGCCTGCCGGTGATCTTTGGCCGCGACGACGTCGAATATATAAAGTGTTCGGACGAACATGGCGTGATAGCCGATCCGAACGGCGTATTGAAGCTGAACGACAAGCTGAAACTCATTCCCGGTCACTGCGACCCGACCTGCAATGTCTATGACTGGTATGTCGGCATCCGCAACGGAAAAGTCGAGTGCCTGTGGCCGGTCACGGCCCGTGGCATGGCGTTTTGAGGGCGCCATGCTGATCGTTACGGAGGAGGTGTGTCAGCGCGTCGTGGACCGGTCGTCGGCTTTTGATGCCGTCGAAAAGGTCTTCGGCGCGATGGCAACCGGCGATGCCTACAATTTTCCGGTAATCCGGGAGGCGATCGGCCATGCCGATGCGCTGTACGGTTTCAAATCGGGATTTGACCGCGCCGGTTTGACGCTGGGTCTGAAGTCGGGCGGATACTGGCCGGGCAATGCCGACCGCGGTCTGACCAATCATCAGTCGACTGTGTTCCTGTTCAATCCTGATACCGGACAACCCAGCGCCATGGTCGGCGGCAACTATCTGACAGCTCTGCGCACTGCGGCTGCTTCGTCGGTCTCGATCAAACATCTGGCCCGCAAGGATGCAAAGGTTCTTGGCATGGTTGGCGCCGGTCACCAGTCAGCCTTCCAGATGCGCGCAGCTGCCGAGCAGCGTGACTTCGACAGGGTCATCGGCTGGAATCTGCATCCGGAAATGTTGTCCCGGCTGGAAGAAACCGCCAATGATATCGGCCTGCCGTTTGAAGCTGTCGATCTTGATGGCCTTGGCGCAGAGGCGGATGTGATCATCTCCATAACGTCGAGTTTCGACCCGATTCTGAAGAGGAACCAGATCAGACCGGGCACCCACCTGGCCTGCATGGGCACCGATACCAGGGGCAAGCAGGAAGTTGAAGCTGAACTGGTCGTCGCGGCGAAGGTATTCACCGACGAAGTGGCGCAGTCGATCAGCATTGGCGAGTGCCAGCATGCCTTCGGCAGCGGCCTGATTGCCGAGGCGGATATCACCGACATCGGCGCGGTTGTGAACGGTACCAAGCCAGGCCGCACATCAGATGATCAGATCACGCTGTTTGATGGCACAGGGGTCGGATTGCAGGATCTGGCTGTTGCTTCCGCTGCGGTGGAGCTCGCGGTGAAGCAGGGTTTGGCGGTTTCCGTAGAGGTCTGAACTCTGCCGCCAATCCACTCTGCCGAGATGCGCAAATATACATAGACGTGCTTCGGCTTCGTGATTGCCAATTTGAATCCGTCCTTTCCGAACACCTGCGCGGCACAATTATTCCCAATCATGATCGATGTGGCATTCGGCCCTTGACAAAAAGCCCGCCATATTAATAACTAACATATGGTTATAAATAAAACTGCTCGTGACGGAGCGCCATCCTCGTTGCGCCGAACGCATCGCAGTTTCGCCCTGCGTACCCTGCTGCAGAGTGGCGGGCTGTCGCGAACCGGCCTGGCGGATCAACTCGGACTGTCTCAGATGGCGGTGTCCCGCATCGTCCGCGACCTGATGGAAGCGGACCTTGTAGAAGAAACGGGTATCGTTCTGCGCGAAAGCGGACCGGGTCGCCGGCAAACACAATTGCAGATCCGGCAAAGCGGGACATATGCCGCCGGCATCGTTCTCAGTGCCTATTCAAGCGAAGTCTCGGTCGTCAACGCCAGCGGTGAAATGGTCGCCCATCGCGTTGTTCCGCTCGACGATATAGCCGATGGCGAGACCGCCATGGTCAGTCTTGCGGTCGCCCTGAATGCGTTGATCGATGAACTGAATATTCCGCGCCAGCGCATTGTCGGGGCCGGGGTCGCGGTGGCCGCCGACCTCGATCCGCAGAATATCAATGTCGTGCACGCCGGCTATCTGGGATGGCAACCGTTCAACGTGATCGAGACGGTTGCCAATATTACCGGCCTTCATGTCAAGGCCGAGAACATCGTCAGCGCATTGATCCTGGCTGAAACCAGCGTCGGCGCTGCCAGGGACATGAACAATGTGGTTGCGGTACGCTCGGCGACGTCGATCGGCGCGAGTATCCTGCAGCACGGACAAATCGTGCGCGGACATGGAAACCGGCCCGGAAGGATCGGGCATTTCACGCACAAGACCACTCCCTTGACCTGTTCCTGTGGCAGGCAGGACTGCCTCAACTGTTCGGCGTCGGGATGGTCGGTTCTGGCCCGGCTGAGGATCACCGGCGACAGTGTCTACGATCCCGCTCACGTGGCGGATTATGCATGCGCAATCGATCAACTCACCGGCAATGGCTTGCAGGATGACCGCAAAAGCACCGACAAGTCGGATGCCTTGCGCTATGCCGGCGGCGCGCTCGCAGGTGCTCTGCAGATTCTCAACCAGACGATCGAACCTGAGGCAATCATCCTTGCCGGATCATTGTCTCGCGCACCTGACTATATTGAGGGGATCAATTTGCAATTGCGCCAATCGGCGGAAGGCCGGGAAGCGCAGGCAAAACTGCTGATCGGTGAACTGAGAGCCGTGCGCGCCGCGGCCATGCTTGTGCTGCTCGAAAAGATCTACTCCCCGACGCTCGATTTCGAGGCCCTTCGCGACAGCGCCGGTCATTCTGCAGATCACCCGGCGCAAACCATGACCAGAGCCGGTTGATGAACGACCTTCAAGCAGAAACCGCAGGTGACCCGGCGACCCGGTTCAACGGAATTCAGCTCCTGAGAGTCGTCGCAGCAGTCCTGCTGACCGGGTTCAGCCTCTACACGGCACTGTTCGGTGTCATGTCGGACATGATCCAGCGTTCGGTGCATCTCGGACTCGTGCTGTTGATCGTCTTTCTCGGCGCCCTCGTTCCGTCATCGCTGTCGCTGGCTCAAAGTGCCCTGGCGAAGACGACAACCAGTGTTCTTGCCGTCGCCGGTCTCGTGGTGATGTTCTACCATGTCGTCTATTTCGATCAGATCGCCGACCGCTATGGCGACCTGACGCAGCTCGAATTCTATCTCGGCATCGCAACCGTATTGATTGTGCTCGAAGCGACACGTCGCTCCATCGGTCTGCCGATCGTCATTCTGGCGGTGGTGTTTCTGCTCTACGCCTATTTCGGTGGCAACTTGCCGGGCATAGCCGGTCACCGTGGTTACAATGCGGAACGGATCATCTCCCAACTCTATCTTGGCGGCGGTGGCATATTCGGCACCCCGCTGGGTGTCAGCGCGACATTCGTCATTCTCATTGTGTTGTTCGGAGCCGTGCTGGAAACGTCCGGAGCCGGCAAGGTGCTGATGGACATCGCCACCGCACTCACTGGCCGTTCACGCGGCGGCCCGGCCAAGGCGGCCGTTGTCGGATCAAGCCTGATGGGAATGATCTCTGGAACGGCGGTTGCAAATGTCCTGACCACCGGCACCATCTCGATACCGCTGATGAAACGCGCCGGTTATCGCCCCGAAGCTGCAGGCGCCATCGAGGCGGTTGCGTCTACCGGCGGGCAGCTGATGCCGCCGGTAATGGGCGCCGCAGCCTTCCTGATGGCAGACCTGACCGGTATTTCCTATTTCGAAATCGCCCGCGCGGCGATCCTGCCGGCTGTGCTGTTTTACGTGGTTCTGTTCGCCGTGGTTCATCTGGAGGCGCTCAAACGGAATATTCCGATCCTTGACCTGGGAGAGATCCCTTCAATTAGCGAAACCTTCCTGAGGGGAGGTCACCTGCTGCTGTCCCTGCCGCTCTTCGTCTACCTGATCTTTGCCGGCTATTCGGTCATGTATGCCTCTTTCTGGGCGCTGATAGCGGGTGTGGCACTGAGTTATTTCCGCCGCCGGACATGGCTCACACCGTCAAAACTCTTGCGGACCATAATCAATGGCACCGAAGCGGTGATTCCGGTCGCGACGGCCTGCGCATCGGCAGGAATCATCATCGGCGTGATCACCCTTACCGGACTTGGCCTGAAGTTTTCCTCGCTGGTGGTCTCTCTGTCCGCCGGCAATCTCTTTCTTGCCCTGATGTTGACCATGCTCGCATCACTGATCCTCGGCATGGGACTGCCGACGGCGGCTGCCTATATCCTCGTCGCAACCTTGGCCGCACCGGCGCTTGAGCAGCTTGGGGTAACCAAGCTGGCGGCCCATCTGTTCGTATTCTATTCGGCGATGCTGTCGTCCATCACCCCGCCGGTTGCTCTGGCAGCCTATGCGGCCGCCGGTCTTGCCCAGGCCAATCCGTTCAGGATCGCAGTGATTGCGTGCCAGTTCGGAAGTGCTGCTTTCATCGTACCCTATTTCTTTGCCTATAGTCCGGAACTGCTCGGGGTGGACGCCGCGCCGTTGCAGGTTCTGCAGGCAGCTGCCACGGCGATCATCGGGGCCACCAGCATTGCCATTGCCCTGCAGGGCTGGATGCTGCGGTCGATCAATATTTTTGAGCGTGTCGGGTTTGGCTTTGCAGCCTGGCTGATGCTCGACACCAGCCTCAGTACCGACATTGCCGGCATTGGTCTGCTGGCGGCGCTGGTTTTCATTCAACTGCTGGGTCGGAAAAATCGGGCACTGGGAAAACCCGTCTGATCCGGAATCACCACCAACCAAAACAGGAGGAAGTAATGAGACATTATTCAAAACTGGCATTGGCCGGAGCCGTTCTGGCGGTCGGCGTGCTGTCAAACAGCGTGGCGCAATCGGCGGACCGGCTATCAATCGGCTCATGCCCGGTTGGCTGCACCGCCTATACGTGGTCGGCGGGCATTGCCGATGTCATCAACAAGAATGTCTCGGAGGTGAATATCACCGCTGAGGAAACCAAGGGTTACGTCGCCAACATCAAGCTGATGCAGGGCAAGGAGATGGAAATTGCGATGGCAACATCGCTGTCTTCCTATCAGGCCTATTCGGCGACCGGTCCCTATGAAGGGGGAGAAAAAGGAAAAATCCTCAGCTGGATGTCGATTGCTCCGGTCGCCATGCATGTCATTACCCTGAAAGGTGGTTCGGTCAATTCACTCGAAGACCTCAAGGGCAAGAGGATCGGCATGGGCCAGCCCGGCGGCGTATCGATGCTCGATGCGAATGCCATGATGGCAACGCTTGGTCTCGAGCCGAAAAAGGACTTTGAACCGTTCCGCATCCGCCTCGGCAACATGGTCGATTCACTGGCAGACGGCAATCTCGATGCGGCACTGTGGAACGGTAGTTTTCCGCTGCCGCCGGTTGTCAAACTGACGGCCAGCCGGGAGGTTCAACTGATCCCGATCTCCGACGAGTTTTTCGCCAAGATGCAGGCGGCCTATCCGCCCTATTTCAGGCTGTCGATCCCTGCCGACCGTTACAAGGGGATTTCCGCGGAAACGCCGACATTCGGACTGGCCAATGGCATGGTGATTTCATCGGATGTGTCTGAGGATATCGTCTACAAGATGACCAAGGCGATCTTTGAGAACCTGTCCGGATTGAAAGCCGTTCATCCCGCCTTCGGCCGTGTCTCCAAAGACACTGTTTTGAATGGTTTCGGTGCGCCGCTGCATCCGGGAGCATTGAAATATTACCGCGAGATCGGCGTTCCCGGCATTGAGGAATTCGTCAAGCGAACAGCCGGCTGATCCGGCGGATCGTCCACGGGAGTGCAAAAAGCTCCCGTGGACATTTGAAGACCTACCCATTGGAAACCAGTTAGTGCAGCAATCACCCAACATCGTCCTGATCATGACCGATCAGCAGCGCGCCGACTCTATCAATGCGCTTGATGCACCCTGGATGCAGACGCCGCATCTCGACCGGCTGGTGCGAGAAGGTACATCCTTCACCAATTGTTTTGTCACCTCTCCGGTCTGCGTGTCATCGCGTGCAAGCGTGTTTCAAGGCATGTATCCGCATACCACCAATGTATTCACCAATTTCGAGCGCTGGCAGCCGACCTGGGTGAAACCGCTTGCCGATGCCGGATATCATTGTGTGAATATCGGCAAGATGCACATCAATCCCTATGATGCCAAAGGCGGGTTTCATCAGCGTTTCATGGTCGAGAACAAGGATCGCCCGCTGTTCCTGGAAGAACATGATCGGGCGATCTATGACGAATGGGACAAGGCACTGCGGGCGCGCGGTTTGCAGAAACCGTCGCGTTACACCCGGTCTCAATCCGACCCGGAAAACTATCTGAATGCGCTCGGCTGTTTTGTCTGGGAAATCGACGATGACATGCATCCGGACAATTTTGTCGGCAATACAGCCAAATGGTGGCTTGAGGAACGACAGGCAGCTTCACCGTTTTTCCTGCAGATCGGTTTTCCCGGTCCGCACCCGCCCTATGATCCGACGGCCGAACACCTGGCCGCCTATGCCGATGCCGACATCCCCTTCGATGTGGTCTCGGCCGACGAATTGGATCGCCAGCCGGTCATGCACCGGAACCTGCGGCAAAGCATGGTCGACTTCAATATCGACAGCGTTGCCTGGCGCGAAAGCCCGGGCAGGGAAGACCTTCTGCGTCTGCGCCGGCATTATGCGGCCAATGTGTCGATGATCGATCAGAAAGTCGGCGAGATCATCGAAGTTCTGAATCGCCGCGGCTATCTGGAAAACACCATCGTGGTGTTCTGCTCTGATCATGCCGATGCGCTTGGCGATCACGGCCATATCCAGAAATGGACGATGTATGACTGCGTCACCCGGGTGCCATTGATCTTCTGGTCGCCGGGGCACATCAAGGCAGATGCACGTTGTGCCGATCTGGTGCAATTGATGGATATTTCGCCGACCATATTGGATTTTGCTGGTGTCGAAACACCGGACAACTGGGAAGCCAGGTCGCTGGCCCCGATGCTTCGCGACGGGCGCTGGCCCGATGGGCAATTTCGTGAGCATGTTTATGCCGAGCTCGGGCGCGATCATATCCAATCGGCGTCCGAACTGGTGATCATGCGCCGGGGTGACCGATGGAAGATTGTCGTCTATCCGGGCGAGGACAGCGGTGAGCTTTATGATTTGGCAGCTGACCCTGGTGAAACAAACAACCTTTGGTGTGACGACGCATATCGTAAGCGCCGGGATCGCGCGATAAGGGAAGTACTCGAGTGGCATGCGCTCAGTACTTTCCGCGCCAACCGCCCCAAAACACCGAAACCGCAATCACCGATGTCCATTACCGCACAGCAACAAGGCAATTGACCGGTTGAAAAACCCAGTAAAACAGGAGTTCCAATGACGCGACCGAATATTGTTCTCATCCAGGCCGATCAGCTGACTGCCAAGGTTCTGTCGATGTATGGCGGCAAGACGGTCAAGACGCCTCATATGGATTCAATCGCCGAAAACGGTGTGACGTTCCTGAACTCCTATTGCAACAACCCGGTCTGCGGACCGTCCCGGGCCTCGATGATGTCGGGGCAACTTTCCTCCGCCGTCGGCTGTTATGACAATGCCGGAGAACTGTTGTCCTCGATCCCGACCTTTGCACATTATCTTCGGCATCTTGGCTATCGGACCTGTCTTTCCGGCAAGATGCATTTTGTCGGCGCAGACCAGTTGCACGGGTTTGAGGAGCGGCTGACCACCGATATCTATCCGTCCGATTTCGGCTGGACGGCCGATTGGACGCAGACGGAAGAGCCCTATGCGCCGTCACGCATGAGCCTGCGTTCGATTGTCGAAGCCGGTGTCTGCAAGCGCAGTCTGCAGATCGACTATGATGAGGAGGTGTGTTTCCTCGCGACCCAGAAAATCTATGATTATGCCCGCGACCTGGACGAACGGCCGTTCCTGTTGATGGCGTCCTTTACCCATCCGCACAACCCGTTCGTCACGACGCAGGAATTCTGGGATCTCTACAATCACGACAAGATCGATCTTCCAGATGTTCCGCATATTCCGATTGCCGAACGCGATCCCTGGTCGCAACGCTACGCCTATACGATCCGAGAAGACGAACATGATGTCTCCGAGGCGGATTTGCGCAAGGCGCGGCATGCCTATTACGGCATGGTGTCCTATTTCGACAGTCTGATCGGCCGCATCCTCAAGGCGCTCGATGATGGCGGCTTCACCGACAACACCTATGTGTTCGTGGTTGCCGATCATGGCGAAATGCTCGGCGAACGCGGCACGTGGTTCAAGTTTCTGCCCTATGAGTGGTCGTCGCGCGTGCCGATGATTGTGCGCGGTCCTGGCGTGAAACCGGGTTATGTCGAAACGAAGGGTGTGTCGCTGGTCGACCTGTTGCCGACAATGCTTGACCTTGCGACTGACGGAAATCCACCCGAACTGGCCGATCATATCGATGGCAAGAGTCTGGCCGATATGATGCGTGGTGACAATTCCACGCGTGATGATGACGTGATGATCGAATTTACCGGCGAGGGCGTCTACGCGCCGGCGCTGATCCTGCGCCAGAACGGTCTGAAATATGTCCATTGCCGCAACGATCCGCCGATGCTGTTCGATCTCAATGCCGATCCGGATGAACTGAAGAATGTCGCAGCTGATCCGGAATACGCCGATGTCGTCGCCAGTATGCAGTCGGAGATCGACCGGCGCTGGGATTATGACCGCCTGACCAGCGATATTCTGAAATCACAAAAACGCCGGCTGTTTGTCCAGCAGGCGCTGCTGGAAGGAAAATGGACCGGCTGGGACCACCAGCCGTTCGTTGATGCGACCCGCGCTTATGTCCGCGGTGCGATCGATCCCAATACGACGGCTACAAAGGCGCGTCGGCGTCTGCCATTCGTCGAAGAGGTTCCGCCGCATCACCCGCGAAAATCTGCTCCATTGGGGAGCAAGTAGCGCGGATTACAATCCAGCCGACACCGGCGGTTGCAGATCGAAACGATCATAGAGTTCCACCGGTGCATCGTGTACCTCCAGGATACGGCGGATCTGTGTGATCAGCCGCGCTTCGACCGCCGGGTCGTTGACCGGTGATGTCTGATTCGGATCGTTTTCCAGATCGTACAGAACCGTTTGG
>JAJFHT010000124.1 GCA_021775495.1 Hyphomicrobiales bacterium
GAAAGGCCAATGCCAGCCTGTCGCCAACATAGGCCCAGACGGAAAACGCGATCAGATTGTTCAAGGTGAACACCGTCGTGATCCATAGAACCAGACTGATTTGAAGTTCGGCATCCGAGCCGGTGAACTGCGTGAACATCAGCGCGATGATCAGATAGGCCTTTGGATTGAGCACGAGCAGGATCACACCGTCGAAGAAACTCGCGTGCCTGGCTTCAGTATCGTGTTTGACGGTCCCCGCTCGGGCCAAACACCAGGCAAGGTAGAAGACATAGAGGCTGCCGGCATATTTGATCGCTTGCAGAAAGGCCGGAAATCCGGTTGCGATCCAGCCGAATCCGAGACCTATGGCGAAGGTCACAACCCAGGTCGCCAAATGATATCCGGCATTTGCCTCCATCGTCCTGGCGAATCCGAACCGCGCGCCGTTTGCGGCAAAGAACATGTTGCCGGGACCGGGACTGAAAGCCAGGGGAAACAGAAACAGCAGCAGCTTGATGGACAGGTCCAGCATATCCATCCGATGCCGGAACACGGCTTATACCGCCACCCGATTCCTGCAGGTTCTCGTCAGTCAGTGTGACGATTGCAAAAACACCCGGTCATCTGCCGACTATCTGTTCAACGGTATCGGCAGAAAGACCGACCCCTTCGGCGGTCTGCATCAACTGCGCCCACGTGCCGTCATCAATCGAAATGCCTGTTGCCTTCCGCTCTGCCCGTACCTTGCGTTCGGGATCTCCGGGAAACATGACCTCCTCGGTTCCGGGTGCCGGCGGTGAGGACTTGATCCAGTCGGTGTAACTGTCGATATCACCGAAAAACGCATCCGCGCCGCCAAAGACGTCGGGATCGATGAGGATGGCGAACATGTTGTTGATCACCCGCGCATCAACGACGCGATCCGGAAGATAAGCGCCGCCGCCGCTGAACGACCCGGCAAGAATGTCGCAAAGAAGGGCAAGGCCGTATCCCTTGTGCAAACCCATTGTCCGCAATGCTCCTTTCGGTTGTTCAAACATCACCGCCGGATCATTGGTCGGGTTACCCTGATGATCGATCAGACAATCATCGGCCACCTCAACGCCCTTCATGTAAGCCACACGGGTTTTTCCCATGGCGATGGTGCTCGTTGCCATATCGAGAAGAAACATTGGATGCCGGTTCGAAGCCGGAATTGCAGTGCAATAGGGATTGGTGGTGAAGCGGGAGGCGCTGCCGCCAAAGGGTGCGACCAGAGAATTGGGCGACAGAACATTGGTGTAGTGGATCGATATGAACCCGGCTTCAGCCGCCATGGCCGCCCAATCGCCAACCCGGCCGATATGAAAACAATTGCGTAGAGACAACACGGCAATATGCTGTTGTTGTGCGCGGGCAATTGCATGATTCATCGCCTGCTCGGCAACTACCTGACCAAACCCCTGATGGCCATCGATCAGCAGGAACGGACCCTTGTCCTCAATGATTTCCACCTCGGCTTTGGTGGCCAGCTGTCCTGCCTTGATACCCTCGACATATCCCGGCAATACCCCGACGCCATGGCTGTCATGACCGGTCAGATTGGCTTCGACCAATCGCTGCGCCACAACCTTCGCCGCCGTCTCGTTGCCACAACTGGCGCGGATGATTGCGACTGCCAGATCGTACAGGCGGTCATCGGAAATCAGCATCGGATCGCCTTTTCGTGGTCACTTCGGAAATTTCCATCGGAAATGCAGCATCGCAAGATCATGGAGTTTTCCGGAAGAATTCAGTTCGCCCACGGACCGGATCGAGAACGGACCAATCGTTCTGATCGAGACTGTAGCCGCCCGGGAACGGCGGTCGATTTTCCATTCCGAGCGAACGCATGACACGGTCGTCGCCGTAATAGTTTTGCACGGTAAGCGCTTGCAGAATTTCAGCTTCCTCGGGGAATTTCAGACGGAACGCGTCACCGGCGTTCTCGCTTCCCGCCGACAGGTCTTCGAACGCCGCAAGCGCCTTCTGCAAGCTGGGATGGTGAGGCTCAGCGGACCGGATGATAGCTGCCAGGATTTTATCATCGGCAGCACTCGGCACGTCGTATTCCTCACTGGCCGGAATGATCAACTCGACAATCATCGCCAGGCTTTTCCGTTCACTATCGGAAAATGCCGATGCGACGGCGGCGGTGTCGGATCGAGTTGTCATCGAATCTCCTCAATCGAACAGATTGGCCAGACGCCGTTTCATCTGATCGGCGATGTACAGGGCCAGCGCCTGAAGCGTGCTGGTTGGATTGACCCCCGCCGCGGTCACAAAAATGCTGCCGTCAACAATGAACAGGTTCTTCACGTCGTGGGATCGGCCCCACTCGTTCACCACTGACCGCTTCGGTTCCTTACCCATGCGCGCGGTCCCCAACAGATGCCAACCGGCAAAGGGGATGGGAGACATGGTCAAGACCTCCAAAGCTCCGGCAGCTTTCAACACATCGGTCCCGCGAGCGACCGCGTGTTCAAGCATCCTCTTGCTGTTATCACTCAGTGTATAGCTGATCCTGGGTGCCGGGATGCCATTTGAATCGGTCAAATGATCATCGAGCGTGACCCGGTTGTGCTCCTCTGGCAGATCTTCACAGATTGCCGCAAGGCTGGTCACGCGATTGAACATTTTGCGGAAGGAAGCGTGGTGACCATCCCCCCAGGGAATTCTACCCCGATCGAGACCGGTCATCGCGGTGCCGACCGGCCCCATGCCGCGCGAGGTTTCGAACGTATATCCACGCAGGAATCCGCGATCAGGGTCTGTTTCGTAAAATTCCTGGCTCTGGATCGCCTTGTGCGGGCCCCTGTAGCCGTCAAGCGGCTGATCAAAAATACCCTGGATCGCAGCGTAGGGATGAAACATCAGGTTCTTGCCTACCAGACCGCTGCTGTTGGCAAGCCCGTCCGGGAAGAGGTTGGATTTTGAATTGAGCAGCAGCCGGGGCGTCCCGATGCCATTGCCGGCCAACACGACGACATGTGCATTTAGTGCATGTTCCCTGTTTTCGCGGTCATAGTAGATAACCCCCGTCGCCATGCCCTGATCATTGACGGTGATTTCTCGAACCCGGCAATTGGTGCGCAGTTCCACGCCGTTGCGAATGGCTTGTGGCCAATAGGTTATGTCGGTGCTGCCTTTGGCACCCTGTGCACAACCACTGATACAAGCACCGAGGTTGATGCACTTGTCGCGGCCATCATAGGTTTTGGAATTGATTGCGATGTCAGACGGCCACCAATGCCAGCCTAATGCGTTGAATCCTCGTGCCAGGGTTTCACCTGCCTTGCCCAGCGGCAGCGGCGGCATGACCGGGGCTTTGCCGGATGGATAGGCTGGGTCTCCGGCAAGTCCGGATACACCCATCATTCGGTCATTTTCCGCGAAGAAAGGTTCGAGCGCATCATAGTCAAGCGGCCAGTCATCGGCCACTCCGTCAAGCGTTCTCACCTTGAAATCGGACGGATGAAAGCGGGGAAAATGAGCGGCATACAGTACAGTGCTACCGCCAACGCCGTTGAAATTGGCAACCTTGATTGGCGAGTCATCATCATTGACGGGGTAGTCCGCCGGAAGCTTGCGTACGTTGGGACTGATGCTGAAGTCACCGCTTCTTCGGGCCTCCCAATCGCGGCCGGTTGCCGGAAAATCTGA
This sequence comes from Hyphomicrobiales bacterium, assembly GCA_021775495.1. Lineage (GTDB taxonomy): Bacteria > Pseudomonadota > Alphaproteobacteria > Rhizobiales > Rhizobiaceae > JAJFHT01. Next base: position 3,664 of record JAJFHT010000124.1, read on the forward strand.
CGGATTTGGCATGCCCCCCTGTTCAAGGCAGACGATGCGCATGCGCGTCTCCGCAAGGCTCCAGGCGACTGCCGCACCGGATGCGCCGGCACCGATGATCAAAACATCGACGGGTTGCTCGGTCATACCGAACCCGGATGAACCAGAAGCTTCTGATGTTCGGCAATTTTCCTGAATACCTGGGACACTGACCTCTTTCCGGCGTTGCATCTGTCGTCGAGCTATGAAATGGGATTTTTCCTACCAAATGGCTATTATGTCAATATTATTGATATAATTTGGCGTAATCAGACGGGGATCGTGCTGAAATGGCAAAATCGGTTTTGGAAGAGGCGGAGACTTATCTGTTCAGGGATTCATCCTGGGTTGGCGGTAAGAACGACAATGACGCCGTCACCAACGGAGACCTGTTTCAGACCACCGAGTTGATGTTCCTCGCTTATCTGTGCACGGCGGAGGATACGGCGCGTCAGTTGCGCGACAACAAGTTGGGACGAATTCATCACCGACTGCTCTATGTAGCTGTCAAGAAACCCGGAAAAACCGTTGGTGAAGTGCTGTCGTTCCTGCGGGTGACGAACCAGAACATTCACCGGCCGCTAGGTGATTTGGTAGAACAGGGATTCGTCGAACAACGAACGTCTGCAGCCGACCGCCGCAAGCGCGAACTGCATGCGACCAAAAAGGGTGAGGAGATGTTCGAGGAGCTGATGCGGCTCCAGTATGCTCGCTTTCAAAACGCCTATGAGACTGTCGGGAAATCAGCCGTTCGCGATTTCTGGAGGGTATTGTGGTGCATCCTTGATGAAAGCGACCGTGAATGGTTGCTGCGGGATAGGGAAAACTGATTGCTCAAAAAATAACGCAATCCGCCGAATTATATCAATAGAGTTGACATATTTTTTGTTAGCTGTCAGGATTTGAGTCGAGGCCAATAAGCACCCATTGCGCCCGATACCGAACAGGGATCGTCTGATACCCTGCTGTGCGCATCCTGGAAGCTCATAGGCCTTCGATCCCGTTTGTCCGGCGCCCGCCAGGCAAACCGAAAAATGGCTGCTCTGGGAGGGTATGAAATGAAACGGAAATTCCTATCGGTTCTTGCTGCAGGTCTGTTGGCCTCCAACGTCGCTGTTGCCGCTGAGGCGGTGGAGTTGAAATACGCAACCGTGGCGCCGGAAAAGACGCCTTGGGGTGCGCATTTTCTGGATCGCGTCAATGCCTCCGAAGAAGCCTCGAACGGCTCGATCAAGGTCAAGATGTTCTTCAGTTCCCAACTCGGTGACGAACCGACCGTGGTCCGCCAACTGGTGCGTGGACGCATCGACATTGCCGGTCAGTCGAATACCGCAACATCGCTTGTGGTGCCGGAATTCTCGCTTCTGGCAGCACCATTCCTGTTCAAGGATGCCGCCCAGTCCGATTGCGTGTTCGACAACCACGTCCAGCCGATCTTCGGACCGCTGCTTGAAGCACAGGGGCTCATTCTGCTGTCCTATATGGAGATTGGCTTTCCCTCTCTGTACTCCAAAACACCGGTTCAGACCGTTGCTGATGTGAAGGACATGAAAATCCGAGTGGCGCCGAGCAAACCCTATCCGCTGTACTGGAACGAGGTCGGTGCATCGGCGCTGCCGTTGGGTGGCTCCGACTCGGTACCCGCATTGAAAACCGGTCGGGTGAATGCCCTGCACACGTCCACCGTATTCGGCTTGGCTGTCGGGTATCACAAGCTGGCACCGCATGTGACGTATCTGCCGTCGCATCATGACATTGGCACAGTGGTGATGAGCAAGAAGACCTGGGAAAAACTGTCGGAAGAGCAACAGAAGGCCTTGATGGTGATGGGCGAAGAGGTCAACGCCTTGCGCAAGAGCATCCGGGATACCCAGGAGGTTCTGCTGGCGAAGGCAGCCGAAAAGGATGGCGCAACGGTCTACCGGCCAAGCGGCGCAGAACTGGCTGAATTCCGGTCCCACGGCGCCAAAGCACAGGCCGCACTTGTCGCATCGATCGGAGAGAGCGCAGTACCGATCTGGGCGAAGATACAGGATGCGGTCAAGGCTTGCGGCGGCTGATGGCGGCGCCGAATATCTAGTTTGACATGATTGCAATTCTCGAGCGACTGCACCGGGTTGAGGCAATACTGGCCTCCGTTGCCTACATCGTGGTCACCGCCCTTCTGCTTGGCGGGATCATCGCTCGCGAACTGTTCTCCACATCAATCTGGGGTTCCGAGAAGATGGCGGTGTTTGCCGCCATCTTTGCCGCCTTTCTAGGCCTCACTCTGGCGACAGCGGCAAACAGCCACCTTCGCCCGCAGTTCACCGATCATTGGTGGCCACAGGCGTGGCAGGGCCAGGTTGACCGTTTCGGCGACCTGTTGTCGGCATTTTTGTTTGCCGGAATCGGTATTGTCGCCACATCATATGTCATGGATACCTACACAAACCATGACCGGGCGATGGTCCTCTACTGGCCGCTGTGGACGATCCAGATTATCATTCCCTATGCGTTCTTTTCCTCGGCTTTGCGCCATCTAGCCTTTGCCGTCCGACCGGACCTGAAACCGCGTCCCGATACACCGGTCTAGAACGATATGTCTGCGGTATTCCTGCTGCTCCTTGTTCTGACGCTGCTGGTCCTGCGCCAGAGTGTTGTTCTCATTCTTGTCGTCAGCGCCGGTTATATTCACCTGGCCTACGGTGATGGCGACCTGACCTATCTGATCGACGACATCTG
>JAJFHT010000125.1 GCA_021775495.1 Hyphomicrobiales bacterium
TGCCACCTAGTCGCCCGTTCAGGGGAACATCTTTTCTGGGATTTCCAGTGGCGACCAACTAATCCTGAGGACTTTCATGCGTGTGCTGATACTGGGTGGCGACGGCATGCTGGGCCATCGTCTGATGCTTGATCTTTCGAAGGGTCACGATGTGCGGGTCACTCTTCGCAGGGATCTGAAGGACTACCGAGACTACGGCATCTTTTCCGAAGCAAACAGTCTTCCAGGGGTGGATGCCCGCAACACAATGCTGCTGTTGGAAACCATCGGAGATGTTCGTCCTGATGTGGTCATCAACGCCGTCGGAATCGTCAAGCAACGAAGAGCGTCGACGGATGTGGTGCGAAGTCTGGAGATCAATGCCTTGCTGCCGCACCGGTTGGCGATGATCTGCAAAACAGTAGGTGCGCGTCTCGTTCACATCAGTACGGATTGTGTTTTTGCCGGTGATAAAGGCAACTATGTCGAGGATGACCGTACCGATGCAGTTGATCTTTACGGGCGTTCAAAGCAGTTGGGGGAAGTGGACGAAGAAGGATCGATAACACTACGAACCTCCATTATCGGTTTGGAACTCAGCCGCAGACGCAGCCTCATTGAATGGTACTTGCAACAAAGCGGCAGAATCGAGGGATTTACAGGTGCGATCTACAGTGGCTTGACGACTTTGGAACTCAGCCGGGTCATACGAATGATCATTGAAGGGTTCCCCGAACTCCACGGCGTCTACAATGTCGTCGGCGAGCCGATTTCCAAACATGATCTGCTTGAAAAGCTGACTGAATTTTTGGGACGCACTGATTTGGAGATCGCAAAAAACCGTGAATTTAGGTGCGACAGAAGCATGATAGGAGACAGGTTTGCCGCGGCGACGGGATACAGAGCTCCCAATTGGGATACATTACTCTCAGAACTGGCTGAAGCGATAGAAAAGCGATAGGAAATGAAATTGTTCGAAGGTAAGCGCGTTCTTGTGACCGGTGGCACCGGCTCGCTCGGAAAAACCGTCGTTGGGCGAATATTGACTGGCGAATTGGGATTGCCGGAAAAGGTGATTGTATTTTCGCGCGACGAGGGCAAACAACATGAAATGCGGCTGAATTACATGCATCGGCAAACCCAGACCGATGATGTGATTTATCGGAACTTCATGCAGATACTGGAGTTTCGGATTGGCGACGTGCGATCATTTGCCGATGTCTGCGGAGCTATGCGCGATACCGATATTGTCATTAATGCGGCAGCTTTGAAACAGGTCCCGACCTGCGAATATTTCCCTGAGCAGGCGATTCTGACGAACTGCGAAGGACCGACCAATATTGTCCGCGCCGTCCGCGATGGTCACGCCTCTCCCGAGGTGGTTGTTGGAATTTCCACCGACAAGGCGTGCAAACCCATCAATGTCATGGGCATGACCAAGGCCATACACGAACGTATTTTTGTTGCCGGCAATGTACTTTCCCCCGGAACACGCTTCATTGGTGTGCGCTATGGCAATGTGCTCGCGTCACGCGGATCGGTGATTCCAATGTTCCACGAGCAGATTCTCCGTGGCGGTCCGGTTACACTCACGGTACCGGAAATGACCCGGTTCCTGCTCAGTCTGAATCAGGCTGTCGACACAGTGTTCGAAGCACTTAAAAGTGCACAGCCTGGTGAAATACTGGTGCCCAATGCGCCCTCTGCCACCGTGATAAACATTGCAAAGGCGCTGATTGGTGATCGAAAGATCGAGATCGAAATAGTCGGAATCAGGCCTGGCGAGAAAATGCATGAACTCATGGTCTCCGAGGAAGAATGCAACCACACCATCGCGCGCGGCGATTATTATGCCATCTTGCCGATGTTGCCTGAGTTGAAATCTGAACAGGAACTGGAAAAGGCAGCGCTGGGAAAGGAATTCAGTTCTGCCGACACCGTCATGACACTGGATGAAACCATATCTCTGCTCGCACAACACGAACTTCTTGTCGGGGATAGTGAAATCGGCAATCTTTCCGAGATGTTACGCTGAGGGAAAATGCGGTGTCTGGAGTGGTGGAAAAAGCAGGTACAAACGCACGGCTGACGGTCGCCACAATTGTCGGTACTCGTCCTGAAATCATCAAACTCAGCCGGGTAATCTCCGCTCTGGACCGGCACACACACCACATTCTGGTGCATTCCGGCCAGAACTACGATTACGAACTCAACGAAATTTTCTTCGAGCAACTGGAAATACGCCGGCCCGATCATTTTCTAGCGGCAAATCGTGAGACTGCGGCTGAAACGATCGGCGCTGTCATTGCTGAAACGGATAAGTTGTTACGCGAATTGCGACCGGACGCGGTTCTGTTCTACGGAGATACGAATTCCTGTCTGGGTGTGATTGCGGCCAAACGGCTGAAAATTCCGGTGTTTCATATGGAGGCCGGCAATCGGTGCTTTGACCAACGCGTACCTGAAGAGATCAATCGCCGAATTGTTGATCATCTGAGCGATATCAACATGACTTTGACGGAGCACGCGAGGCGATACCTTGTTGCTGAAGGCATCCGGCCGGAAACCGTTGTTAAAACCGGTTCATCGATGCAGGAGGTGTTGAGCTACTACGGGCCCAAAATCGAAGCATCGACCGTTCTGGATGATCTGAATCTGACACCGGGGGATTTCTTCGTTGTTTCCAGCCATCGTGAGGAAAACGTCGATGTGCCGGAAAATTGCCAGGCGTTGCTGGAAAGCATTGAAGCTCTGGTTGATACCTTCGACAAGGAAGTGATTGTTTCGACACACCCGCGGACCCGGAAACAGTTGGAAGGCCGCAACCTGAGTTCTTTCGAACGGGTCCGGTTTTTGAAGCCGCTCGGATTTCTGGATTATATCAAACTGCAGCAAAGTGCATTCTGCGTGGTTTCCGATAGCGGCACGATCACTGAAGAAAGTTCGCTACTCAAATTTCCTGCCGTGATGGTGCGTGAGGCGCATGAGCGACCGGAGGGCATGGACGTTGGAACTCTTATCATGTGCGGTTTGCATGCAGACAGGGTGGTGGACAGTGTCCGAGTGGTTGTCGAGCAGGCAGATGAGATCTTGGCGCAGGGACATAAAGGAATGCCAACGGTCCCAGACTATATAGTCGACAATGTTTCTGCAAAGGTTGTGCGAATTATTTTAAGTTATACAGACTATGTTGATAGAACTGTTTGGTCAAAATAAGTTTTTTTCGAAAAAAAACATCAATATTATGATTCATGTGGAAATAGTGAATTCTTGTACGTCTGAATTTGTTGAAGCGCCCTTTTGGGTCCCAGCATAAAGGCGACTCCCAAGGTCATGGCTATGGCGAAATGCGCGGAGATTGTCAGCCAGTGGTCGAGGCCGAACATTTGCAGCAGCCCGCTCATTGAAACGACAAATAGCCAGGCAGTGCTGACAAATGGTGCAATTTGCGGTCCCGATAAATGGCGTGCGAAGTGGTAGCCTGCTTGCACCACTGCAGCCATTGCCGCTAGCAAAAACAGCCCGCCAATTGGGCCTCCCAGCAACCAACTGTATCCCCAGCCGGTCCAGGGTTCGCTCAGGAACGCAGTTCTGACATGTTCCTGATCATAGCCACGGTATGCCATCGTAAAAACTCGAGAACTCATGATGTCATAGCCGGGAAATATCTCGCCGGGCACCATATTGTTGAGAAAATTCTTGAGTGAGTAGATGGGCGACAGGTAGTGCTCGACCACTCCGTCTTGGGTTGGTCGGTTGACAATGAAAAGCGGGTAGTCGATCAGGCCCAAACGTGTGACAACTGGTGAAACGGCCCTACCGACCGCGGCGGCAAATTCGGATTGTTCCAGAAGCTGACGGTTTCGGCTCAAAGAGCCCAATTCGACATTGATTTTTCCGGGTAAGGTCCAGTCGGTCATGACCTGCTGGACAGCGTTATCGGATGTTCCCTTGTCAATTCTGATGATTGTGGCAAGCGGATACGCAATTGCGCTGGCAAAGAGGGTCACGCAAATCACGATCACAAAGCGCCGTGCGGAAAGCATGTAGTCTCCATGAATCGCGACTGCTGCCATGGTGAACAGGTACAGAAAACGAAGCGGTCCACCCCGAGACCCTTGTTCCAAGGACAGTGCGAGCCAAATCACGAGCATGGCAATTGCCAGGAAAGAACCTGTCTTCGATGGTGTTTTCCGAAGCACTATCCAGCACACAAGCACAACCAATGCCGCATCGATGTTGAAGACCAATGCCAGCCATCCTAACGGATGCCCCCAATTTGCGGGATCGCCGAATAATCCTACTCCCAAATAGTAGATAACGAACAAAATGGCGGACAAACAGACCAGAAAAAACAGCATGATCCCGTAGATTGAATAGTCTGTATTTTGGCTTGATTTTGACTTCGGGCTGAACCTCCCCCCGATTTCAAAGCCGATAAGCAGTGCAAGTGTGCCTGGAACAACAAATCTCAGGCCTTGCTCAACCTCTGTGAGTGTCAGCGGTTCCAACGCAACGAAGGTTATGGATTTCGTTGGCAAAACAAGAAATGCTGTCAAACGTGGCAAAAAAAACATCAACACGAACCATGCCAGCAGGAGTACATGAGAAACTGTCTGATCGCTGGTGTGTCGCAGTGCTAGCACCAGCATCAAATCCAGCAGCAAAATGAGAACCAAACTCCAGCCGGATATGAGTACGGATGTTCCAAGGACCGCATAGCAAACGACCATGAAGACTGCATGAGCAAGCAACAGGAATCCTGTGATTCGGCTGAGGTGATTTTTTTTAGAACCAATAGTATTGGATTGGCGTATTGGTGCCAGCATGTTGCCCCTCGAAATTTCCGCAGACACATAAGTCAGGAGTCTTATTCTCGCAATCAATATTGTAAGTGTCGACTCCCGGCCTTGATTTCACTGGCTCGGTTTGCATATTTCTGCACCTGTCATCAGTTCGGCCGATGTTCCGTAGACAAAGCAGTCGGCTATGAATTCGTATGTCCGCCTAAGCAGGCTTCAACCAGGCAATTTGTTCATCGGCTTGCCATCCCGAATCTCGATGCGGATATGCTTGCTTGTTTATCAAGCTTGGGATCGACGGGGCGAGCGACACATTTAAACGGACGAGCCTGATATCGAATTTTTTCTGGACTACGGTGGCGATTTGTCAGATTTGAAATCAGTGGTGTGCTAACAACTGAATTTTCCGTACCGATTCAAGCCATGTGACCCGGTTGATGATTTCCCCTATCCGTCAAGCCATCGATTTGCTCGACAAAAAGACGCGGCGGCGTCTGCCACTCCTAATCCTCAGTTTCTCGATAGTCGCCGGTTTCGAAGCGCTGAGCATCGGGCTCATATTTCCGCTAATGCTTGCTATGATTGATCCTGATGCAATTCAGCGGGTTCAATGGCTTGGGCAAATTGCAAAGGTCCTTGGCACTAGTGATCAACAGGGCCTTGTTGTCGCCTTGGGTATTGCGATCGGTGTCATCTTCATCACAAAAAACATCTGCGCCGCCTTACTGGTACGGTGGCAGTTTCGCATTCTTTTCGCTGCAGAGGCGGATGTCGGCGTACGTCTTTTTGTCGAATACCTCAAAAGTCCATGGCAATCGATCGCGGAACGCAACTCATCAGAACTCATACGAAACGCGTCAGCCTCGACCAGCCATGCATTCTTATCGTTTCTCATTCCCGGATTGACGCTTCTCGTCGAAGCTGGGCTGTCGATCGCCGTACTCATTACCCTGCTGGTCGTCGATCCCGTTGTCGCCTTCGTCTCGTTTTTGCTCGTCGGTGTCGCGAGCGGGGGTTACTACATGGTTGTGCGGCGGGGACTGACACAAGTCGGAAGCGACTTTCAAAAGGCGCATTTCAATCTGCTCAATCATCTCAAGCAGGGCATTGGGGCTGGACGGGAAATCAGGGTGCTTGGGCGCACGGATGAATTTGTTCGACAACTGAAAGACGCGCGCGACCTCTATGCACGGGCACAGGCGAAACGCGCCATTCTCACACAAATGCCGAGATACTATCTGGAGACGGTTTTGGTGCTTGTTGTTCTTGCCGCCGTGTGGGCTGTCCTGCAGACTCGATCGATGACCGAAGTTGCCCCGGTAATCGCCCTGTTCGGCGTGGCGGCGCTGCGCTTGATGGCGTCAGCCAGCAGAATTCTGGCATCGGCACAGCAGGTCAGAATTGGTCTCGAGCCGCTTTCAATCGTCCATCAGGATTTGTACGCAGCAGTTCCTGTTCACCCTACTGATCAAGCCTTGTCGGCAAAGACTAGTTCACGCGGCGTGGGAGGTGTTTCGATCAGCGATGTGGGATTTGCATATCATCATGACGAAGCAGTCCTGACCAATATCAATCTAACCATCCCCTGGGGATCGAGTATCGGGATCGTTGGTCCGTCCGGCAGTGGTAAAAGTACGTTGATCGACGTCATTTTGGGATTGCTGCCGCCGCTAACGGGTGTGGTGCGCGTGGACGGGCAGGATATCAGATCGGATCTGAAAGACTGGCAGTCCCGGATTGGTTATGTCCCCCAGACAATCTATCTGACCGACGATACTCTGCGAAATAACATAGCATTCGGACTGCCGGACGAGAAGATCGACGATGCTGCGGTATTGAAGGCGGCCCATATGGCCCAACTGGATGATTTGCTGTCAGACCTTCCCAATGGATTGCAGACCATCGTCGGAGAAATGGGATCCACGTTGTCAGGTGGCCAGCGCCAGCGTGTTGGAATAGCAAGAGCACTGTATCATGACCCCGATGTTTTGTTGCTCGACGAGGCCACGTCCGCTCTTGATAACGAGGCGGAAAATGCCGTCGTCTCGGCAGTCGAAGCGCTGAAGAAGCAGAAGACGGTCGTTGTGGTGGCACACCGGTTGAGTACGGTCCGACGTTGCGATTGTCTGTTTTTCCTGGAGAAAGGCAAAGTCTCCGGTCAGGGAACGTTCGATGAGTTGGTGGCCCGGAACAAGAGCTTCGCCCGTCTGGTCGAACTGGGTGGCGGGCACCTTCGAAATTAGCGGATTTCGATGCGCCAATGCATTTCCGGGTGAGGCAGTTAGATTTGAGACATTCCGAAGATCAACCGAACAGGCCAAAGGTTTTGGTCTTTTGTGATTTCTATTTCCCCGGATACAAGGCCGGTGGACCAGTCACCACATTACGAAATGTGGTCAGGAAACTATCGAATCGGTTTGAATTCCAGATTGTCACCCGAGATCATGATCTTGGAGAAACCACGCCATACGAAAATGTCGAACTGGGCAATTGGACCTCAGTGGAAGGTGTCGAGACATTGTATTTGGCAGACCAGCAGGTGACGATGGCAAGATTGCGCGGTCTGCTGGCCAATTGCGATCCAGATTTCGTCTACATCAACAGTGTCTGGTCACGGCGCTTTGCCATAATGCCGCTTCTTGCCGTCAGAACCGCTGTACTGTTTGGTGGGGCCAAATCTCCAAAAGTCATCCTGGCACCTCGCGGTTCGTTTTCCAAAGGGGCGCTCGGACTGAAAGCGCGGCGGAAAAAGTGGCTCGGTTTGATAGCGCGGATGACCGGGTTTTGGAACGGGATCAGATGGCAGGCTTCCAGCGCGTTTGAGAAGTCGGACATATGCGATTTCATCGGAGCGCAATCGGAAGTGATGGTTGCCCCCGATCTGCCGGGGGCGATGCCCGAAATCAGCAAACGGCCGGAGAAGGTGAGACGTGAAGCCAAGATCGTTTTCTTGAGCCGTATTTCACCGATGAAGAACCTTCTGGGCGCTCTTGAACTGCTGGCACAGGTCAGCGGTGACGTCACTTTTGAGGTCTACGGCCCGAAGGAAGACCTGGAATATTGGGAAAGATGTTCCGCGCTTGCGGCAGATTTGCCCGGGCATGTCCGTTTCCGCTATTGCGGAATAGCGCTGCCAGATGCAGTCCCCGGCATATTTACGGGTGCGGATGCTTTTCTGCTTCCGACTCTTGGAGAAAATTTCGGGCACGTCATTCTGGAGGCACTGAGCAGCGGCTGCCCGGTGATACTCAGCGACAGAACGCCGTGGAGAAACCTACAGCATCACAGCGCTGGCTGGGATGTGCCATTGGATAACTCCAAAGACTTGGTGGCGGCGATTCAGCAAGTCATCGAAATGGACGAGGCCGAACACAAACGGTACCGAAATGGCGCGCGCGCACTTGCGACTTCAACCATCAACGATCCGCAATTGCTTGCCAGCAATGTCGAGCTGTTTCGCTTGAGTCAGGACTGACCGCATAGTTGTATCGCCAATCTTGCAGAGATGCTTTTTCACTGCGGCGGAGCAGCAACGGTGCGCATGAGTTTGACCAGATGGTCGATCTGTGAATCTGGGTCAAAATGCTGTCGTGAATAGGCGAGGGCATTCGCACCCATTTTCTCCCGTTCCGCCGATGTCAGATCATACATTTTCTTAACGGCCCCAGCCAATTTCTCGGCATCACTCGCCGGAACAGAATGCCCGGCTCCGGCCTCGTCGATGATACGCCCGCCCTCTCCATCCATGCTGGCAATGATCGGCTTGCCGCAGGCCAGATAGGCCTGCACCTTTGTCGGAATGGTCAGAGCAAATATCGGTTCACGTCTGAGTGTCACCAGAAGCGCATCGGCATGGGTGAAAAAACGCGGCATGTCTTCTTCCGGAAACGAACCCAGAAGATGGAAGCAGTCGGAAAGGCCTCTTCTGGAAACTTCATTTTCCAACCACGTCCGGCGACGGCCATCCCCTATGATGACCCAATTGATGTCGGTGATGTCGCGGAGCTGCTCCGCTGCCGCCACTATGGTCTCGAAATCTTGCGCCTGACCGATGTTTCCGGCAAAGACCAGATTGAAGCCGGTTGGCATGAGGTCGCCCTGAACCGGCGCGTCCTCGCGGGGCAAAGGCCGAAACATCGAATTGACGCTCTGCGGAAAGTAGATCACATCGTCCGAATTCGCTCCCGATTTCACAACATTTGGTCGAAACGCGTTCGATTGAATCAGTACCCGATCGCACCTGCGGTAAATGAATCGGACCAGATACTCGATAGCGGACAGAATCGGCGGAAAACTGAAGCCACCCGCGGCTGATACACTCTCCGGCCACAAGTCCTGGACCCAGAACAGGATCGGCGCGCCTTTTCTTCTTTTGGCAAATATCGCCGGTAACCCAACGGTTATGGGCGACGGCTCATAGGTGAAAATGACATCATAATCATCCTGCAATCGGCGTACGCCCAAGATGCTCGCACTCAGCGCAAATGAAAGATAATTGAGCGCGAGCCGCACCCCGTTTCCCGTTCCCCTCGGCATCAGGGGAACCCGAATGACTGGTATGCCTTCAAATGTGTCAGACTTTTTTCCAAACATAGAATAGCCGTCAAAGAACTTGCCTCCGGGGTAATTCGGTTTCCCCGTCAAGACCGTAACGACATGTCCTCTTTCACGCAGGGCGCTGACGACATGGTTGATTTGGAAGTTTTCGGGCCAAAAATACTGGGTGACCACCAATATGCGAAGAGGCTGACCAGTTTCTGCCGGCATTTCAGGTGTTGTCACTTCCAGACGCCTTCGACAGATCTCGTTCCGCTGATCAACAGATCTCGGAAGCCGAGAATATTGCCCCACAAACGCAACAGACCGTCGCGTTTACGGTTGCTCACCGACTCCAATCCGTTTCGCACACACGTGCCAAGCAATCCCCACACCACCGCAAGTCGGCGAAAATCGCCGGATTTGCGAACAAAATAGATACGGTTGACAACCTGCTGCCGCCCGAGCTTGACGTTCTGCCGTGTTAGAATCTGCCCCGGCCAGTGCCATACCCGTGCATCTGCAACAACCCAAAGTTCGTGACCACGCGATACACGGTAACTGAAGTCGAGGTCCTCCAGGTAACCGTGTCCGATATACCATTCATCATATTGGTATCGTTCGACAACTTCTCGGCGCCACAGGGTCGCTCCGCCATAGAGCCAGTCGGTCTGCATGTCCTGCTTTTGTGGGGTAATCGAGGTTGCAAAGCCGGAATTCAAGACTTTGCCCTGATGCTGACTGTTCATTAGAAACACATCGGCGAGCTTGCCGAACAGGGGATGCCGCAGAGGCTGGTTGACAATGGTAAATGCCGCGCCGCCGACCTCTTTTCCGGCACAATTCCAAAATGCACTCATCCGTTCGGTCGCATCTTCGGCAAGCTCGAGGTCGTCGTCGAGATATCCGGCCACACTGATCTCATCCTGCAGCGCCGCCATGCCGGCATTGCGCTGCCGGGCGAGCGAGGGAGGATACTCGCGCACATAGGTTAGCGGCAGTTCGGCAAACTCGTTTACGATCTGCTCGACCGGCTGGTCGCTGCCGTCAACAATCACGATCTGGCTTGGGGCGACCGTTTGTTTGGAAAGACTGATCAGCAGTTTTCTGAGATCCACGGGTCGATCTTTTGTCGGCACCACATAGGCAATTCGTTGTTCCGTCATTCTCGGTCCGATTTTGGTGCAATCAGTCGCTTTCAAAATACGAATGCGACCTGCTGCGGATTCTCAGCGACAACTACCTGTTTCCGGCAGGCCGCGAACTACAAGCTGCGGTTTGTATGATGAGAGCGGAAAATGTCAACGAATGTCACTGATGATCGACAGATCAGGTTGCCAATTATCCAAATCATTCCGGGAACCGCGTGTTTGCAGGTTCGCCGGTTGTCTCTGACACACAACTGGTGATAGAGCGTCGATAAACAATTCTGGAAAAACAATGTCCTTTACCGAACAGTTGCAGCGCCGCAAGGCGCTCAAGAGCAAGCTTGTCAATCGCGAACGGATCTTCGGCGGATGGGTATCCTATCCCGACCCGGCCATAACCGAGACCTTCGCCAAGGCGGGATTTGATTTCATCGCCATCGACATGGAGCACACGACAATTTCGCTTGAGCAGGCGAGGACGATCATCACGTCGTGTCATTCGGAAAACACCTGCTGCCTGCCACGGCCTGTTTCGCACACCAATGATCTGATCAAACCGCTGCTGGAAGCAGGTGCCGACGGCATGATCATTCAGATGGTCAACACGCCCGAAGAAGTCGAACGGTTGATCTCACATCAGAAGTTTCCGCCGATTGGCAACCGCAGTTACGGCGTCAATCGGGCGCATGGTTACGGCTTCGATTTCGAACAGTACATTACCAGCTGGAACGAGACATCCAGCTTCATTATCCAGGTCGAATCGATCACCGCTGTTGAGAACATCGAGGCGCTGCTGGCATTTGACGAAGTCGACGGGGTGATGGTTGGTCCCTACGACATTTCCGGATCGCTTGGGGTTCCAGGGCAGGTCAACCATCCGAAGGTGCGGGAAGCAGCTCAACAAGTTGTCTCGGCTTGTGAAAAGTTTGGCAAGAGCTGCTGCACCCAGGTCGCCGATGTCAGCACGGATGCTGTCAAGGACCTTTTTGACCAAGGTTACACTTTTGCGATTCTCGGATCCGATCTTTTTGTGCTTTGGAAATGGGCGGAGCAAATGCGCTCCGTCATGGATGCGTTCGAACGGAGTTGATTGGCATGGCCGGGTTTGTTGAGAAAATGTTCGGGCTCGACGGCAAGATTGCCGTGGTGACCGGAGGCGGCGGTCATGTCTGCGGCGAAATGGCCCGCGGTCTTGGCCAGGCCGGTTGTACGGTAGCTGTTCTTGATCTGCGCCTCGAAAAGGCCGAGGCCGTTGCCGGGCAGATCACCGAACTGTCGGGCTGCAAGGCTATAGGCCTGGCGGTTGATATGGCGCAAAAGGATCAGATCCAGAAAACCTGCGACCAGGTTGTTGGTGAACTTGGACCAATTGATATTGTCGTAAACGGTGCCGGGATCAACAGCCCGGTTCCCTATTTCGACATCACGAAAGACGATTGGGATGCCGTTTTTGATTCCCAGATGACCTCAACATTCCTGGGATGCCAAGTCTTCGGCAAACATTTGGTCGAGCGCAGGAGCGGGTCGATCATCAATATTTCCTCCGCTTCTGCAGGCCCGCCGCTGTCCAAGGCATTTGCCTATTCGGCGGCAAAAGCCGGGATCAAGAACCTCACACAGAATCTTGGTCGGGAATGGGCAACATCGGGCGTTCGCGTCAACGCCATCAGGCCGGGCTTTTTCCCAACCGAATGGAACCGCAAGAACTTCATTACGCCTGAGCGAGAGGCAGCCATCCTCGGTCACACACCGATGGAACGCTACGGAGATGTCGCTGAACTGGTTGGAGCATTGATCTGGCTGGCCTCGGATGCTTCGTCCTTTGTAACCGGTGCAGAAATCGCAGTTGATGGCGGTTACTCCTGCATGACGGTTTAAGCGGGACCGCCGCCGAAATTGTTGCCGCAGAACAGGTCGTGGAAGGCAAGAATATGCAAAAATCAGTCGTCATAACCGGAGGAAACCGGGGCATCGGACAGTCGCTGACCAAATCCTTTGCAGACGCAGGTTACTACGTAGTTGTCGGAGCGAGAAGCGACACAGATGTCGAGGCGATCGCTCCCGGCAAAGTCAGATTCATTAAGTCCGATGTGCGATCGGAGCGGGATCATCAACTCCTTGTAGAGGCTGCTGTCGACAAAACCGGTCAGTTGGATGCCTATATCAACAATGCCGGTTTTTCCGAGTGGCGACCGATCGAGGAAATCGACGAAGCGTTCTTCGACACAATGATGGATACCAATCTGAAAGGTGCGTTCTGGGGCTGCAAAGCTGCAGCAGCGGCGATGAAACCAGGCGGCGCCATCATCAATATCTCAAGCCTTGCGGCCAAACGCGGCACTGCCAACAATTCGATGTATTGTGCCTCAAAGTTTGGCATGACCGGGCTTACCCAGTCCCTTGCCAAGGAACTTGGGCCGAAAGGCATCCGGATCAACGCCGTTTGTCCTGTCCTGATCCGCACAGAAGGGTTGATGGAGGCTTTGGAAACGAAATGGTCGCCGGCCAAAGGAGATCCGGAAGCGTTTCTGGAGGGATTCAGGGCCGCCAACTGCGCGATCGGTCGTTTGCCGACCGGTGAAGATGTTGGCGCCATGTGCCTGCATCTTGCATCGGATGCCGCTTCCGCCATAACCGGACAAAGCATCAACGTGGATTGCGGCGTACTTCCGCAATAGATTGGACCGACATGACGAAGACGATTGCCGTCATTCCCGCGCATCTGGCCTCGGTCCGGTTCCCGCGAAAGATACTGCACCCGTTCAGTGGGCTCGCCATGATCGAGCATGTTCGCCGCAGGGCGTTGCTGACTTCCGGGCTCGGCGAGGTCTATGTCGCAACCTGCGACCCGGAAATTGCAGATGCCGTGTCGGCATATGGCGGCAAGGTGATTATGACCGCTTCGACACACATGAACGGTACCAGCCGCGTGGCCGAAGCCGTTGAAGATCTCGATTGCACACATGTTGTCTTACTGCAGGGAGATGAACCGCTGCTGTTGCCTCGGCACGTAGACAAGCTTGTCGCCAGCATGGAGGGCGCGCCACAGGTGGATGCCTGGAATGCAACCGGACCCATTGAACAGCCCGAGGAACTCGACCGGCATTCCTTTGTCAAATGCGCGGTCACTCTGGATAATCGGATCATGTATTGCTTCCGCCGCTCGCCCTCGACAGCAGACTTTGCTGTGCAACAGACCTATATCCGCAAAATCCTCGGCATTATCGCCTATCGCAAGGATTTCCTGATCCAGGTCGCGGCAACGGATCCCGCGCGCGTTGAAACGAATGAATTCATCGAGCAGATGCGGATTATCGAAAACGGTCACATGCTGATGTCGGTGCCCGTAAAGGAGAGCCTGCCGTCCGTCAATGAACCGCATGAAGCCGATATCGTTCTGGATTATGTTCAAAACAACAGCGAACAGCGTGGTTTGCTGGAGCGGATTCTGGCGAAATAGGCTTGGCATCGGCCAAGGCGGAGATGGCCCGATGGGCAATCGATGAAACAATCAGCATACGATGCCGAGACCCTGAAGGGTCTTTCTGATCTTTGTTTCCAGGTGCTGCGCGCGGACCCGAATCCGGGAAGAATGGCGGTTCCGTTTCTCCATTTCCTGAGTGCCCACCCGAACAATCTGTTGCGCTATCAGGCGCTGCTTGATGGAAAATCGCCCGCGAAGGGAAAAATCCGGAACATGGCTGGGCGGATGAGATTGGCCGCGAAGTCATGGCTTGCGGGCAGCCATTTATGGCAAGGAGACCCGCTGCCGCGTCGTGCCGACATTCTGTTCGTCTCGCATTTTTTGCGCCCCGAACAGGCAGTCACCGGCGAAGACCTGTATTTTGGTTCACTGCCGCAAGATCTGGCACAGGTAGGCATCAGTTCGGCGGTCGCCCTTATCGATCATAGTGATACGTCTTGGCATCGATTGCGCGAGAACTGGTCATCCAACGGCATTCCAAGAGTCCTTCTGCACCAGATTTCAGGCAACAAGGTCGAGCAGAAATCACGACACCTGATGAATGAGACCGCGGCTGCGCTTCGGGCTGAGGCAAGAATCGAGGCGGACGCGAAAAAAAACCTGTTTCTCCAGCATGCCGCTGCAGATGCCGGGTCCGCAGCGAGCCGGGCAGCTTTGCGCATCGGCTATCAGGTGGGTGAACTTGTCCGCAGACTGCAGCCGAAGCTGATCGTCACGACATTTGAAGGTCATGGATGGGAGAGGTTGGCCTTCCGGTCCGCGCGCGATGCCAACCCGGAAATCATTTGCGCTGGTTATCACCACGCGGTCTTGTTCCCGCTTCAGCACGCCCTGTCCCGCCGACTCGGCAACAGCTTTGATCCCGATTTGATTCTGACTGCCGGAACCGTGACCCGAGACTATTTTTCGAACTTGCCTGATTTGGCGGGAATCCCGCTGAAGATTCTCGGCAGCGCAAGAGCAGCCGATCCGCTCAATCAGGTCGAAAAACCCAGTCACGCAAACCATTGCCTGTTGTTGCCCGAGGGCCTTTTGTCGGAAAGCCTGTTATTCAGTCGATTGGCAGTGCGCCTGGCTATGTTGCGTCCTGAATTGACCTTCTCCATTCGGCTTCATCCCTTGCTTTCTCCGGAAAAAATCGTCGCTTCGGATGGTTCGCTTGCAAATCTGCCTCACAACCTGGACTGGTCAAAAGGAAGTCTCGAGCAGGATCTGGAAAAAAGTCGCTGGACGGTTTATCGGGGCAGCAGTGCCGTCATTGCCGCCGTCCAGGCCGGTCTCCGGCCAATCTACTACAGTCAGGAGGATAGCGACTTGTCGATCGATCCGTTGCGCACGATGGAAGGTTGGCGCGAAACGGCGTCAACACCTGAATCGGTTTGCGAATGTCTGGACAGGGATTCGTCTCTCTCACCTGCTGATCGGCTTGGATCATGGCGGTCGGCGCAGCGTTTCTGCAGTTCATATTTTGCCGCATTGGACCCTACTGTGATATCCAGCCTGGTTAGCGCTGACCCGGGTCTCAGGGTGGGGAATTCGGAAGCGGAATAAGTGTCTGCACCACGGTCGGCGAAACAGGGCGCCTGTATCAATTTCTACCTCAGGAGACAACATCGGTGAAGCCAAATCGCAAGTCCGGATTGCCGGCAGAATTGACATCCGGCGATCCCGCCCTGGCGGGCATAAAACTGCTTTGCTGCGACGTGGATGGCGTAATGACCGATGGCGGTCTCTACTACAACCATGAAGGCCACTGCATGGTTAAATTCAATGTGCTTGACGGAATTGGCCTGAAACGCCTGGGCGCTTCAGGTATAAAGACATGTTTCATCACCATGACGAATTCCGCGATCATCGCCCAGCGGGCGAATGTTCTCGGGATCGATTACTGTTTTCTCGGCGTAGAGGACAAGCTGGAAAAAATTCAAGCAGTTTCTGCCGAAACCGGAATTGCACTTGAGGAGACCGCCCATATTGCCGACGACATCAACGATCTGAGCCTGCTGAAGGCGGTAGGTGTTCCGGTGACTGTTCCCAACGGTGTTGACGAGGTCAAGAATGTCTGTCGGTTTATCACGCGTCGGCTTGGCGGTTCAGGAGCCGTGCGTGAGTTGTGTGACGCGATACTCGCCTCACGCACTCCAGTGAATTGAGAGTGAATCGTTGTGAGTCGGGTACTCCTCACCGGTGCCACTGGATTTGTCGGTCATGCAATTTTGGCCCGCTTGTCGGGCGATACGCGATACGTGGTCCGATCGGCCCTCCGGGGGACCAAACAGGTGAATACAACCGATGAATCCGCCGAAATCGGGAACATCGACGGCCATACGAGTTGGCCGGCAGCGCTGAACGGTGTGGATTTTGTCATACATGCGGCCGCGCGTGTTCATGTCATGAATTCCGGCGCTGATGAAATTGACGCCTATAGCTCCGTCAATCGCGAGGGAACACTGAATCTTGCAAAGCAGGCTGCTGCGGCCGGAGTCAGGCGCATGGTCTTTTTGTCCTCGGCCAAGGTGAATGGCGAAATGACTGGTCCCGGCCGGCCGTTTTGCGCCACCGATACGCCCATGCCGGCGGATCCATATGCTGTTTCCAAGTGTGAAGCTGAAACCGGTCTGGAAAAAATCGCAGCTGAGACGGGAATGGAAGTTGTGATCGTCAGACCGCCTCTGGTCTATGGGCCGGGAGTCGGTGCGAACTTTTTGAAATTGATCAGGCTGGTCGACAGCGGCATGCCATTGCCGTTCGGGTCGATCCATAACAAGCGCAGTCTCGTCGCTGTCAGAAATTTGGCCGACCTAGTTGTTCATTGCCTGGCAGCAGAGGGGGCTTCCGGTCGAACCTTTCTGGCCGGCGACGGTGAAGATTTGTCTACACCGGACCTGATCCGGCGCATCGCCAGCCACCTTGGGCGCCCAGCAAGGCTCCTGCCGGTTCCGGCTGGTATTTTGAAGATGGTCGGCCTGCTGACCGGACGATCCGCTCAAATCCAAAGGCTTCTGGGCTCCTTCCAACTCGATATTGATAGGACCCGCGGCATGATTGACTGGCAGCCTCCCGTCACAGGAGATGAAGCGATGGCAGAGACCGTGTCATGGTATCGCAGCCAGAAGGACCGGAGAGAGTAATGCCCAGTATCTGGTTCTTTGCGTTTCTCTTTTTAGCGTCCACGGTGGCAACGCTGATGGTCAGGTTGGTTGCGCTGAAGGGCGCATTGATAGATGTGCCGAACGAACGTTCATCGCATTTGGCGCCGGTTCCGCGGGGCGGCGGTGTTGCGATCTTCATATGTTTTTCCGCAGCAAGCTATTTCCTTGGGTCGATTTCCCCTATTCCCTGGTACTTCGTCGCCTCTTTGCTCGCAGGCGGAGTTCTGGTCACGGCAATTGGATTTGTTGATGATTTCCGCTCACTGTCACCAGGTGTTCGGCTGATCGGGCAATTTGCAGCGGCAGGATTAGCGCTCTACCTCATTGGTGGTATGCCTCCGGTTCCGCTCTTTGGCCAGGATATCGATTTCGGTTGGATCGGACATGCCTTGGCATTGATCGGATTGGTGTGGCTCATCAATCTGTACAACTTCATGGATGGTATCAACGGCATAGCCGCGGTCGAGGCCGTAACAATCGGGTTGGCAGCAGGTTTGACCGCCTATGCAGGCAATGTCATTCATACATCCATTCTGCCGCTGAGCCTGGCTGCCGCGGCCGCAGGCTTTTTGATCTGGAACTTTCCGATTGCACGGATTTTCATGGGAGATTCCGGCAGCGGGTACCTTGGCTTGATGATTGGCGTATTGGCCATTCAATCAGGGCATGTAGACCCAACAATGCTTTGGTGTTGGCTCATCTTGCTCGGCTGCTTTGTCGTGGATTCGTCCGTGACACTTTTCCGGCGCATCCTGCGCGGTCATCGACCGCATGATGCGCACAGAAACCATGCCTATCAGTTTGCATCGCGCAGGTTCAACAGTCACGCCAAGATCACAATTGCCGTCGCAGCAATCAATCTGATTTGGCTGGCGCCGATTTCCATTATGGTCGCGGTTCAGAAGCTGTCGGGTCTTGTCGGTCTGGCTATCGCTTATATCCCCTTGTTCCTGCTTGCGCTTTACTTTAGGGCAGGCACCGAAGAGACCAAAAACACCGTGGCGGACACACGCTGACGTGATAAAATTTGTCGAACATCTGTCATCCCTGCCTCGGTTGCAGAAGCAGGCTGTGGTCGTTGCTTCCGACGTCGTGTTGTCTGTGTTTGCCTGCTGGATGGCATTTTCACTGCGGCTCGAGAACTACCACTTTCCCACCGGAAACCAATGGTATGTCTACGCGCTGGCAGCTGTTTTGTTCGTTCCGTTTTTCATTCGGCTGGGCCTCTACCGTGCGATCTTTCGCTATTCCGGAATCGCCAGCCTGCGTGCTGTCGCAATCGCCGTGCTGCTCTTTGGAATAACGCTCTTTGTCATTCTGTTTGGCGTCCGGTTTCCCAATGTACCGCGATCCGTCTCGATCCTGCAGCCAATCCTGTTCTGGGGATTTGTGACACTCAGCCGTATTGTTGCTGCCCAACTTCTGCTGCAGCTTCACAGTGGTCCGGTGGTCAAGCGCCGGCCTACTCTGATCTATGGCGCCGGCGATGCGGGGGCCCAAGCGGCCGGTTCGCTGGTCATGTCGGGTCAGTTTACCATTGTCGGTTTTATCGATGACGACAAAAAGAAAAACCGCCAAAAACTGAATGGTGTCGATGTCTGGCCGCGGTCCGAAATACCGAGCCTGATCGAAAAACGCGGAGTGACGGATATTCTGCTGGCTCTGCCTGGAGCCAATCTTGAACAGCGGCGCGATATCGTCGCCAGCCTAGCCCGATACAATGTCAGAGTGCGGTCTATACCGGAACTGTCGAAACTGGCGGTCGGTCAGGCGGCACCTGGAGATTTACAGGAACTGCAGATCATCGATCTGCTGGATCGTAAACCGATAGCCGATCCTTCCGAGCTTGAGCACGGCACGGCTGAAACCGTTCTGGTGACCGGTGCCGGCGGCAGTATTGGCAGCGAGCTGTGCCGGCAATTGCTGCAGCTTGAACCGCGCTGCCTGGTGATGCTCGATCACAACGAGTTTGGTCTCTACACGATCCACCGGGAGATATCGGAATACATCCACCACGGAAAACAGAACTGTGAAGCTGTTGCATTGCTCGGTAGTGTACGTGATCGTTCCCGGCTCGATGAGATCGTATCGCACTACAAGCCGGATGCCATTTATCACGCCGCAGCTTACAAGCATGTGCCGCTGGTCGAGGACAATCCGGTTGAAGGCGTTACCAACAATGTTGAAGGGACATGGAACATTGCGGATGTGGCGGTCAAGCACGGCGTAGATCGCTTTGTTCTGATTTCAACCGACAAAGCGGTGCGCCCGACCAACACAATGGGTGCCAGCAAACGCATGGCCGAACTTGTGGTTCAAGCTCTTGCCGAAGAGGCGTCGAAAAATGGCGATCCCACCGTCTTTTCAATGGTGCGGTTTGGCAATGTGCTGGGCAGCAGCGGCTCGGTTGTACCGCTGTTCACGCGGCAGATCCGGCAGGGCGGACCACTGACCATCACCGATCCTGAAGTTACGCGATATTTCATGACAATACCGGAGGCCGTCAGCCTGGTGCTTCAGGCCGGCAATATGGCGGAAGGCGGCGAGGTTTTTGTGCTCGACATGGGTGAACCGGTCAAAATCATTGATCTGGCCCGAAAAATGATCCGGTTGTCCGGCATGACTGAGAGAACCGCCGAACACCCGGATGGCGACATTGCCATTGATACCATCGGACTTAGGCCTGGAGAAAAACTCTACGAGGAGTTGCTGATCGGCGAAGATCCGAGATCGACGGCCAATCCGCATATCATGATGGCGCGGGAAGCTCATATTCCCTGGTCGGAATTTGCAGAAGTCCTGGACGACATACGCACGGCAGCGATCAACAACAACGCCGATGCCTGTATTCAAGTTCTGGAAAAGGTTGTTGCCGGTTTCAATGCCCAGCAACGGGGCAGTCCGGCGGGATAGGCCGGTCCATTGCGTCTTGTTGGCTGATAACTGAATGTTTTGGTTGACGTGCCAGAAAAGCTTTGCGCAAGCTTCCGGGAGCAACATGCTTGTGCATGAAAGGCGGGTCCAATGACGTCACTGCCCGATGATGGTCAGATCAACCGGGTCTTTGAAGAACTTGCCCTGGCGGCGGGCAGGGAAATCCTTGCAGTGCGTGATGCTGGTTTCACCGTCGATACCAAAAAAGACCATACACCGGTCACCTGCGCCGACCGGCAAAGCGAAGACCTGATCGTGGCCGGACTGCGGCACCATTTCCCCGGCATTCCCTATGTTGCTGAAGAAGAGACCGCATCCCGGGGTGTTTGCGATCTGCCGGGGGACGTCTTCTTTCTCGTTGACGCTTTGGATGGCACAAAGGAGTTTGTCACCGGACGCCCGGATTTCACCGTGAATATTGCAATGGTTCGTCAAGGTGTGCCGGTAGTGGGGGTTGTATATGCACCGGCGCACAATCTGCTTTTTTCTGGACGACCCGAGCACGCTGAAGAGGCATCGGTGTCTCCTGAATTCGAGATTATGTCACGCCGGAGTATTTCGGTCCGCCCTGCGGGGAATCGGAACAAGATTGTGTCCAGCAGGGCCCATTGCACTCCGGAAACAGACGCCTTCATTTCCAGGTATCCCGACGCTGAAATCATTTCGGTTGGTTCCTCGTTGAAATTCTGCATGCTCGCCCGCGGCGATGCCGATCTCTATCCGCGTTTCAGCCCAACGATGGAGTGGGACACTGCTGCTGGAGATGCAGTACTCCGAGCTGCAGGCGGTCGGACATGCCTGGTCGATGGCGATAATCTGGTTTACGGCAAGTGCGACCTGGCAGAGCAGGGGAATTTCATAAATCCGAGTTTCATCAGTGAAGCGAAGCCGGGCTGATACAGCAAGCTTTTGTCGCGCATGTCAGGGGTGATCGGCTGGCGACACCTGAAATTGTGGGGTGGACAAAGGTGTGAGAGGATAACCATTTGAAATCATTGGTCGGAGTGGCAGGATTTGAACCTGCGACCCCCTCGTCCCGAAAAAGGGGAGCGCGCAGAAAAGCCCGGGGTTCCGGGCTTTTTTATTGCCGCTGATCGTGGTTCGTTCGCTGCATGTTCCGTGAAACAGTGCGGAAACGGTGCGGATGATCAGAGTCTATCGGCTGGCCCTC
>JAJFHT010000126.1 GCA_021775495.1 Hyphomicrobiales bacterium
TGATACAGCTTGGAGCGGATGGTCTGATCGTGGTGCCAAGACGCGGCACCACCATAGACGATGTCGATTGCCCGGTTGCCATTATCGACAGTCCGGCCACGCCGGGGAACACAATTTCTTCAGACCATCGGGACGGTGGTCGCCAGATTGGCCGGCACCTCTTGTCTCTCGGTCATCGCCGCATAAGCATATACGGTGGCGACCCCGCCTCAACTGTTCAGAACGAGCGTGTCGCCGGAATTGTCTCTGCAATCGAAGACAGCAGCGAGTTCGACGTCGTCCGCCAGGAGGACGGCGCGCCTTCAGTTATGGATTGGGCCGGGCACGTGGTTGCCGGTACGACGGCGATCGCCGCGGTGACCGATCTTCTCGCTCTTCAGGTCATGACCGAATTGCAGCGGCTGGGCTTAGACCTGCCGCGCGATGTCAGCGTGACGGGATTCGATGATCTGCCCTGGTCGCCGGTGGTCTCACCCGGCATCACCACCATGCGGCAGGATTTGACCACGATCGCAGCAACAGCCGTTCAAAGACTGATCGGAGATCTGGATGGAAACAGCCCGATCGAAAGTACCCAAGGTGTGACAGCGCCGATGCAGCTTGTCGAGCGCGGCTCCACTGCCCGCGCCAATACCCGACCCAATCGTTTCAACCAGGAAAGGAAGACATCATGATCAAGAAACTCCTATATGCAGGAGCGGCATTGCTTGCTGCAGCGCAGGTGGCCGATGCGGCAGACAAGAAACTGGTCATTTCGGTCTACGGTTTCGGACAGGACAAGTTCAAGGAACTGCTCTATGCGCCGTTTGAACAAAAATGCGGCTGCGAAATCGTGGTTGAAACCGGAAACAGTGTCGAGCGGCTGGCAAAGCTGGAAGCCCGCAAGGATGATCCGGAAATCGACATGGCCGTGATGTCGCATTTCGATGCGCTTGCCGCATCACGCAAAGGCATCACATCACCAATTGATGTCTCCAAAATCCCCAACCATGCCAAGCTTTACGACTTTGCCAAAGATCCGATCGGCGGGAATTTCGCTATTGGCTATTCGTTCTATGCGACCTCGATTGTGTACCGTTCCGACAAGGTGAAAGTCGGATCGTGGAACGATCTGTTTTCCAAGGAACTGGCGGGACGGGCAGCCTTCCCCAATATCTCGACCACACAAGGTCCGATCTCGCTTTACATGGTCGGCAAGGCCATCGGCAACGATGCAGCTGACCTGAAGGCTCCGATCGCCAAAGTCGGCGAAAACCGCGATAGCCTGGTGACCTTCTACGAGCGGTCCTCGCAGTTGATCCAGTTGCTCCAGCAGGACGAAATCTGGGCAGCACCGGTTGGCCGGTTCGCATGGTCACGCATCGCCAAGCTTGGAATGCCGATCGAATGGGCAACTCCAAAGGAAGGCCAGACCGGCGGCATGAACGTCATGATCATGACAAAAGGCGCAAAGAACGCCGACCTTGCCTATGAGTTCATGAATTATTGGCTGTCGACGGAAATCCAGACCAAGCTGGCCGAAGCGCTTGTCGACAGTCCAGCGAATTCCGAAGTAAAAGTCGCGGACAATATCGCAATGAACCTGACCTATGGCGCTGACACGGTAAAGGACCTTCACCTGCTGGCACCGGAAGTCATTCTCGACAACCGCGAGTCCTGGCTTGCCGAGTGGAACAGCAAGGTAGCCCAGTAGCAGCAGTTCGGGAGCGCCGAAGGCATGTTTACCAGCCGCGCCGAGGCGCTCGCGCTGACACTTCCCGCGGCGGTTTTTGCCGCCGCGGTGTTTTTGCTGCCGGTTATGATCCTCCTCGGCGAAGGATTTCAGACCGCGGACGGCTGGTCTTTCGGCAGTTATGTTGATTTTTTTGAAAGCCCGTTGAACAGGCTGGTGTTTCTGCGCACGCTGAAACTGGGAATGCTGGTCACAGTCAGCGCGGCGATTATCGGATATGCGACTGCCTTTTGCATCATTTCGCTGAAAGGGCAGGCACGCGGCCAGATGATTGGGCTGATCATCCTGCCTCTGATGATTTCACCCGTAGCCCGCACCTATGCCTGGATCATCATTCTGGGTCGTAGCGGTTTCATCAATGCGACATTGACCGGTCTCGGCCTGTCGGATGAACCGGTCCGGTTTCTGTTCACCGAAACTGCAGTGTTCATCGGGCTGTTGCAGCTTTTTCTTCCACTGATGGTCGTTTCGCTGGTCAGCGCGCTGGAAAACATGCCGGGCGACGCGATCTCGGCGGCACGGGTGCTTGGCGCCAACTGGTTTCAGGTGTTCTGGAAAGTTGTCCTGCCGCTCACTCGGGAGGGTCTGGTTATTGGCGGCACATTGGTTTTCACCGGTTCCCTGACTGCCTATATCACGCCAGCAATCCTTGGCGGATCAAAAGTGCTGATGCTTGAAACCCTGCTCTATCAGAGGGTTTCCGTTGCAAATGATTTTGCCTCAGCCAGCGTCATCGCCATGATTCTGATCGTCATGACATTCACCATCAATTTGTTGTTGAAACGGATTGCAACCGCGAAGAGTCGGCGATGAACAACCGTTTTCTTGTTTACGGTGTGCTTTCGGCGGTTCTGCTGTTTCTGATTGGTCCGTTTTTCATCATCGTCGCCGCAGCGGTGTCTGCTGGCGACACGCTGGCCTTCCCGCCGCAGGGCTTTTCGCTGAAATGGGTCTGGACGGTATTTGAAATTGAGAGTTTCCGAGCCAGTTTCACCCTATCGATGCTGCTGGCGATATTCGGCACCCTGTGTGCACTGATCCTCGGAGTTCCGGTAGCCTATGCGTTGACCCGCTACCAATTGCCATTTGGCGAACTCATTCGAACGATCATTACGGCACCGGTCATCGTGCCGGGGATAATCGTTGGCCTGGCACTGTTTCGCTACATGGTCATCCCGCTGGGTGTGGATGTTATCGAAGCATTGTTTCTTGCCCACACCGCACTGGTTCTGCCCTATGCCGTTCGCGTCGTATCGGCCAGCATGAGTAATTTGCGCAGCGACATAGAAGAAGCAGCGGTATTGCTCGGCTGCAGCCGGTTTGGCGCATTCTGGCGCGTTGTGCTGCCGAATATCCGCGGCGGCATTCTTGCCGCCTTCATTCTCGGTTTCGTCACCAGCTTCAATCAGGTGCCAGTTTCGCTGTTTCTGTCGGGACCAGGGGTGCGCACCCTGCCGATCGATATGCTCTGGTATCTGGAATTTACCTACGACCCATCCGTCGCGGCGCTGTCGGCGCTGCTGGCCTTCATGTCCGTCGGCATCGTTTTTGCCGCCGAACGTTTTCTCGGAGTGTCCCGCTATGTCTGACGCAGGTTCCCTGCAATTGAACAATCTGACACTCGCCTATGATGCGACGGTTGCAGTTGAATCGCTCGATCTGGCGGTTGGCAGCGGCGAACTGCTTGCCCTTCTCGGCCCGTCCGGTTGTGGCAAGACAACGACGATGCGGGCCATCGCCGGTTTGATGCGCGCCAGATCGGGCAGCATCGTGCTCGACGGTGCCGACATAACCGCAGTACCGGCAAACAAACGTCCGGTCGGCCTGGTTTTCCAGTCCTATGCGCTGTTTCCGCATCTGAACGTTTTTGAGAATGTTGCGTTTGGTCTGAGGTTGAAAAAACTGCCAAAACCGGAAATCGAGCAAAAAGTGGTTTCCGGTCTCGAGAGCGTAGGTCTGACCGCGTTTTCCGAGCGCATGCCGGCGGAACTGTCGGGCGGCCAGCAGCAACGGGTCGCCCTCGCCCGCGCCATGGTGATGGAACCAAAGGTCCTTCTGCTTGACGAACCGCTGTCCAATCTTGACGCACGGCTGCGGTTGGAAATGCGAACCGAGCTTCAGCGCGTGCAGAAAGCCAGCGGCATCACGATGATCTTCGTTACCCATGACCAGGCCGAAGCGCTGGCCCTGGCCGACCGGATCGTCGTCATGCGCGATGGCCGGATCGAGCAGACCGGAACGCCGGAGGACATCTACAATACGCCGAGAACCGCGTTCGTGGCAGAATTCGTCGGCTTCGAGAACGTGTTCAATATCCATGATGGTCGCCTCGCCGGAGCTTCGGGACCGGCGGAACTTTCCTGCCGCCCACCAGTGGAAGCTGCCGCCCTGGCCTGGAGACCAGGTGCTGTCGAGATCGGCAAGGGTCCGTTCGAAGGCGAAGTCATGGGAGCATCCTTCGCCGGCAGATCGCGTGAATATCTGCTGAGTTCGGCATTGGGGCCGATCAAGGCGGAACAGGCCGCGGACTCTCCGGCCCACGAACTCGGCGCCCGGGTCGCGTTCGATCTTCCGGTGGCCAAAGCGGCCGCGCTTTCAGGTCAGAGCTGAAATCGCCATGCCGCTCTGGGTTGATACGGATATGGGCTTCGACGATCTGATGGCCATTTTTCTGCTCCAGCAGGCCGGACTGAAGATCGACGGCTTGTCACTTGTTGCCGGAAACGCCCCCATTGAACAGGTCACCCGCAATGCGATCGCCGCGGCGGGATGCTTCGGCTGGTCCTGGCCGATCCATCGTGGTGCCGCGCATCCGATCCGAGCCGAACCTGAGACAGCTGCGGCGATACTGGGAGAAACCGGCATGCAAAGCGCCGGTCGGCAGCTGCCGATCCCGGACAACGCGGCCATGATGATCCTTTCACAGACCAACGCGATTGATGCGCTTTCAGTCTGGCTGGACGACCTGGAAAGTCCGGCGACAATCCTGGCTTTGGGGCCGTTGACCAATATCGCCGAATTCTCGAAAGCTCATCCCGACCTGACAGGCGAAATTTCGCAACTGGTCTGGATGGGGGGTTCGGCCGGTGCGGGCAACCATACGCCACATGCCGAATTCAATGCCTATGTCGACCCGGAAGCCGTCGATATTGTCCTGAATGCCGGCCTGCCGCTTCGCATGGTCGGTCTGGACGTCTGCCGCACTGTAACGATGGTTCCCGAAGATGGTGCAGAGTTGCGCGTGGCGACCGGGAAACAAGCGGACCTGCTGGCAAACCTGCTGGAGGGCTATATTCAGATCGCCACAAGTCGTGGGCGCGAAACGATGGCTGTGTATGATCCGACGGCGGCGGCGGCAATTGCCGACCCGGATGCCGTCGGTTTCATACCAGCACATATGCGTATCCATCCAACAGGGACCGAAAAACGCGGCATGACCGAAATCGACTTCTCATCACAAAACCGCTCCAACATGATGCTTGCAACCCAGGTGGACAATATACGGGTTCGGTCGCTGACGCTGCAGGCACTGCAGGCGGAGGCGGAACGGTGACCAGCGGCAATTCTCAACCTCGCGACCTTTCAGACAGAGATCTTCGTGATCGTGCTGTGCGTGCGGCAAAGGGTGAGGAACCGTTTGATCTGCTGATCTCCGCTGGTCAGGTCGTCGACATGGTAACCGCGGAAATCCGCTCCGCCGATATCGGAATCGTCGGGCCCCTGATCGCCAGCGTACATGAACCGGGCCGTTTCTCTGCGGCAAAACAGACATTCGACGCGGGCGGCGGCTATGTCACGCCGGGCTTGATCGACACGCATATGCACATCGAAAGTTCGATGGTTACGCCGGCCAGCTATGCCAGCGCCGTGGTTCCCCGCGGTGTCACGACCGTCGTCTGGGACCCGCATGAATTTGCCAATGTCAGCGGACTGGATGGAGTCCGCCAGGCCGTCGATGCCAGCCGCGGGCTGCCGCTGCGCATTCTGCCGCTCGCTCCTTCCTGTGTCCCCTCGGCCCCCGGCCTGGAGGTTTCCGGAGCCGATTTCGGACCCGAGGCCGTCGCCGACATGCTGTCCTGGCCGGACATTGCCGGACTGGCAGAAATGATGAACATGCAGGATGTGATCATGCGGGACGACCGTGTGGCCGGAATTGTTCAAGCAGCACTCGAGTCAGGGAAAATGGTGTGTGGCCACGCTCGCGGTCTCAAGGATGACGATCTGGCGGCCTTCGCCGCCGCCGGCATTTCATCGGACCATGAACTGGTATCCGGCGAAGACCTGTTGGCCAAATTGCGTGCCGGCTTTGCCATTGAATTGCGCGGTTCGCACGATCATCTGCTTCCGGAATTTGTCCAGGCATTCAAGCGTCTCGGCCACCTGCCGCAGACAGTAACCCTTTGTACCGACGATGTGTTCCCCGATGATCTGCATGAACATGGCGGCCTGGATGATGTCGTGCGACGTCTGGTCGGATATGGCCTGCCATCGGTAGAGGCGCTTCGGGCAGCAACCTTGAACGCCGCAAAACGGGTGAATCGGCCGGACCTCGGACTGATCGCCCCGGGCAGGCGCGCCGATATCGCGGTATTTTCCGACATTGAATCGTTCCGGGCCGCCAGGGTTTTCTGCAATGGCGAGCAAGTCGCTGAAGACGGCAGGATGAAACCGCTGCCAGCCGCCGCCTCATGGGACCGTTTTCGAAACACGGTAAAACTCGAAGCACTGGAAGAGGACGACTTTCGTATCAGGGCGGAGGGCACGACACTGAAGGTACCGACGATCGATCGCCCTCGATTCACCCGTTGGGGCACCGTCGAGGCGACCGTTGAAAACGGCCGATTGCGCAAGCCGGATGGCGTCACGCTGATGGCCGTAGTGCATCGGCATGGCAGGGAAACCCCCCTGCCCCGCGTCGCGTTCCTGACCGGATGGGGCGATTGGCGCGGCGCGTTCTGCACTTCAGTATCCCATGACAGTCACAATTTGACGGTGTTTGGAGGAAATGAAACCGATATGCGCGTGGCTGCCAATGCCGTCATCTCTGCCGGCGGCGGAATGGCTGTCGCTTCCGGCGGCAAATTGGACGCGGTGTTGCCGTTGCCGATCTGCGGTCTGATTTCAGGCGAACCACTGAGGTCGGTCGCCTACGGATTTCGCCGGATCCGAGAAGCCGTCGACAGGATTGTCGATTGGGATCCGCCCTATCGGGTATTCAAAGCCTGTTTCGGCGCGTCTCTTGCCTGCAATCCCGGGCCCCACCTGACGGATCTGGGAATTGCCGACTGCACAACCGGCAAGATCCTCCCGACGATTGCCGAGCCATTGGCGGCCCGCTAAGCCTTCAAATTCAGGCGGACCGGGAGATTGTGTTTCGCACCGCTGCCGAGATATGAGCTTTGTCGGCCCACCCGCGCCTCGCCCCGGCGATCGAAGCGCCGCAACCTGCGCGTGTCAGCAACGAATTGAAACCAATCCATAAAACAGCTATTTTCGGTTTGAATACCCAAAAGCATGAATGGTCCTATCCTCTGGAAAATATTCCAAGACATTGTCCATTCTGCTAGTTAATGTTCGAATTCAGTCGTCAAAAGGGGGTTTTTGGGACCGGTGGGCGACAGATTAAAAGTTACGATAATTGGACCTCCATCATTTTATTATGGTGGACACAAAGCGCGCACGCAGTCTCGCAAGGCGGATGCTTTGCTTGCCTATCTTGTGCTCAGTGAAACGGGGCAACTGTCGCGGGAGTCGGCGGCTGGCCTGTTGTGGTCCGAGTCAAGCGAAGCCCGTGCCCGGATGTCCCTGCGGCAGGCGATAAAATCCGTCCGCCGGGCGCTGGACGAAATCTGTTTTGACGGCTTCCGTGCGGAAAAGGATATCCTTTCGGTGGATCTGCGCCGGATCGATATCGACATGCGGAGCCTGGTGTCAGGATTGAGGGGCGGCCTTCCGCAAAAGGCGGCTGTTCTGCATCAGTTGCGGTATGCTGAGCGGATTCTGCATGGCTGCGATGATCTCGACGACAACTACCATGCCTGGGTCCGGGTCCAACGGCAGGTGTGGAGCGATCTCATTATGGAAACGATCGAACACCGGTTCCATGCGACCCGGCACAGCCGGGCACAGGGCGAACCGTGGGCGAAGGCGCTGATTGCATTTGACCCGTCGCACGAACCGGCAACGCGGTATGTCATGGAAACGCGTGCCCTCAATGGCGACCAGTCCGGAGCTCTGGCAGCCTACAGGACACTTTCCGATACCCTGCTTGATGAGTTCGACACCGAACCGAACAAGGAAACCCAGCGGCTGAATGCCGATATCAAGCTGGGCAATGTCGGCGAACCGCCGAAAATGCTGTCGGTTCCGGCCGAAACGCCGATTTCGGGAACCGAATACCGGCCGGTGCTCATTGTCCATACGGTTTCGGAAAACCAGCACGATCAGAGATCAGCAGAACTGCTGGCAGTTCTGCGCCAGGAGCTCATATCGCTGCTTGTTCGGTTTCGCGAATGGTCGGTCGTCGACTGGAACGGCGTCAACATGACCGGCCATCGGCCGGCCTACACCGTGCTTCTCTCGGCACGCTTCGAGGGCGAGAAATTCACCTATAATCTCAACCTGAGGGACGAGCGTGCTGGCCGTTATGTCTGGGGCCAGACGATTCGACGCGATGTCGAAACCATTTATGAGGAGCAGGAAACCTTTGTCAGACGGATGGCATCGGCTCTCAATATTCATCTTTCCGCCGACCGGTTGCGGCGACTTCCATCTCAACCGCACCTTCCCGCCGACCATTTCGAAAACTGGGCGCATGCGCAGAAACTGATGTATCGCTGGCGCGACGCCGACGACAAGACCGCTGAAAACCTGCTGTTGTCGATCATCAAGGATGTTCCCGGATTTGGCCCGGCGCACAGCGCTCTGGCGCAACATGCAAATGGCCGGCACATCGTTTGTCCGGGTGTATTCCGGGAAAACCACGCCACCGAAATGGCACTGGAATCCGCCCAGACGGCGCGCTTGCTCGACCCGCTCGATTCAAAGGCACATCTCAGCCTTGCCTGGTGCGAAGCGCTGCTCGGCCGATTTGCCGAAGCCGAAAATTCCTATCGCGACGCCCTGCAACTGAATGACAATGATCCCTGGGTGCTGACCTCTGCAACCCATGGCCTGGCTTTCTGCCAGACCGGTGCGGAAACCGGGGAGTTGGTGAAACGGGTGCTTGATCTCGGCTTCACACTGGCGCCTGAGCACTGGAGTTATCTTGCCGGCATCTATTATCTAAACGGTGATTATGAGGCCTGTATTTCGGCTTCGCGCAGAGTTCTTCAGGGCTATTACGGCATGAAAACCTGGACCATCGCGGCCCAGTCGGCGCTTGGTGACAAATCCGGCGCCCGTGAGGAAGCCAACGGGCTCTATGCCACGCTGGTTGACGATTGGCGGTCGACGGAACCGGCAAACCCCGTCACCGCCGGTGACTGGCTTGCCGATATGTTCCCGATCCGTGACCAGCAAACCCGCTTGGACATTCGCGAAGCACTGGCCGAGGCCGGGTTCCGCTAAATCCATTGCTGCTCATGCCCTCACCGGCAGACTGAAATCGTATAGTCGGCCACGCGGGAGAAAAAGAAATCTCCATTGTTGAGTTTAGTGTTCGTGACGACCGGTGCAGAACCGTCCGGCGCGCGCAGTTTCATGCTGTAGAACGGAGGAACCGCATAGGTTGCTTCCTGGACGGCGCTCGGCCCGCACAACTCTTCCACCGTGTTGTTGATCATGTGTTTTGGCGGCAGGCGCAGTACGAACTCCTCTCGCCCCGCTTGAACCGTTCGCATCGTCGTGTAGCGCGTTGGAACCAGCGCGATGCCGGGCTCCAGTACAGCCTTGAGTTCTTCGATCGATGATGGTGCGGAATCGGGATCGTTTGACCATCGCCAGATCAACCTGCCGAACGCCAGATGATCAATGACCTTGAATCGGCCGTATTGCCCCTCATGAGTATCCATTTTGTCGCCCTTCCCTATATTATTGGCAGTTCGTCCCCATCCGGGAGTTTCTTGTCGGCACCGGAGGTGTTCCGATCAAGCCAGACAACGAGTTCCGGCATCGTTTCAGGCCTCTGAGGCCCGAAAACCAGTCTTTCGGCTTCAGCGAGTTCGCCGCCGCCACACAGCGAGCTCATGTCGTCCAGTGCACGG
Source organism: Hyphomicrobiales bacterium (assembly GCA_021775495.1). Taxonomy (GTDB): domain Bacteria; phylum Pseudomonadota; class Alphaproteobacteria; order Rhizobiales; family Rhizobiaceae; genus JAJFHT01. Next base: position 9,937 of record JAJFHT010000126.1, read on the forward strand.
AAGAAGGTTTCGGCGATAATGACGGAACCGAGCGGTCCTAGCCTTTCACCGTTCCAGGGAGCTTGCGCCGCTTCAATCAGGATGAACAGCACGAGTGGTGGATTGTTTGCGAATTCAATCAGCAGATCCCGTGGCATTGCATCGGGGAACAGCCCGCCAAACCCCTGCGCCGGAACCGGTTGTTGTGCCCAATCGATCAGCATCCGTGCATGCCGCTTGGTGTCGGAAAACCATGTTCTGTGCGGAAAATCAGCAGGCATGGATTCCTCAATCGCCGTTCGCAGGCTCGACAGTTTACGCACTTGCGAAACCGCGGAACGTTGCAGATCACGCATGGCCAGGCCTGAAAATGCCCCGTCTTCGGGTCGTTTGAAATGATTGTTGAGTGCGCTGCTGTACCCGGGGCCGATTTTCATACTCGACTGAAGGTTGTCGAACCCCAGGTTACTTGAAACCTCAAAGTAGCGAGACCATTCTGCGATCCACTGACGGTCCAGCGGTGTCTCATTGGGATTCGCCGCCGAGGTTCTTGTCAGCACGTCGGCAATGCCGTGCGATTCACCGCGGCTGTTGAACCTGTAGAACGGCCGCACCATGGAATGTCCAATGCGGTAGGCGGCTTGCGAAAACTCTCGCGTCACCGGATTATCCGCCGCACCCTTGGTCAGAAATCGCTGCGGGTTCGCAGACCGGTTGTAGTGGCGATAGATTTTTGGATCGAGCAATCTGCTCAGCAGATCATTTCGAATGATTGAGCGGTAGGCAGCCGTGGTCGCCAATCTTGCCCGTTTGTAATGCACAAAGGTCGGCGCATCGGGCGCCTGACGTGCGCTTAGATCGGCCGCTGTGTTATGGACCATTGAAAACAGAGCGACCAATTGCGACAGAACCGCATTGTTGTCATTACGGGCGTCGGCTACGAGCGGACGGCCGACCGTTGAGGCTCCGGTGCTTTCCCGCAGCCTGCCAATATCCCTGCGCGGCGATTGTCCGTCCGCCTTACCGACCCCGTCCAGACGCAGATAAGCTGATACCGCCGAGGAGTCCGGTCCATATTGGTAGCACAACCCCGAAATTTCCGGGCCCTGGCCGTATAATGTGTCCAGCAGCAGTGGCCGCGACCTGAGATTTTCTCCGACACCCGTTGTCGACAGGCTGATATGACTTTCGCTGTTGATGGTAAGATCGTGCGCTGTCATTTGCGCCAGATAGGTATATCCGGCCGGAATGTTCGGATTTTCAAATCTGGGGCCGGAACGGGACGGTGTGTATCCGTTCATTCGCGCGGCGAGATGTTCAAACAGTTTCTCCGTCCTTGCCGCATCGGTCTGCCCGGTTCCCTTGACCTCGACGCCGACGTAATATTGCGGTGCAGAAGGTTCAGTCTTGCAAAGGAGGCCTGATCCCGGGAGATTTGGTGCAGCTTTACCGGTCGTGGCAGCGATGGTTGCAAGCCCGCCAACGGCAAGACCCGATCCTTTTAGGAAACCACGACGATCGATCGGGCACCCGGAGGCACCGGAATCTGCGTTTCGGTTCTTCGACACCTGGATCTTGGCCGGTTTCGTTTTGAACATGTCCCTACCTCCTCAAGCGGATCAAAATTGTCCGCTGCCCGTGATTCCAAAGCTGAAAATGCCGATACATTGCCGACCGGAGGTGCGGCGCGCGCCAGTGGCGCCGCAATATGCGGGCAAGACGCGGCGAAACGGCCTAGCCGACGCAAACAGCCGGAGCGCCGATGCCAATATGTTTTGCGTTGAAGACTTTATGAATCCTGCACTCGGACAGGACTTTGGGGTCGCGGCCTGGGGCGCCGCGACCCCTCCCCAGCAGTCCGGAAATACCGACAACACACCGGGAGTAAATTGACGGCAAACCTGCCGTCCAGACGCCATTGAAAAGGTCAATGGCTTTAACCGTCGTCGTGCGATCTCCTTGCACTTCGCCAGCCGATGCAGACCAATCACAACGGGGATGCTCGGCCCGCCGCATCTAATCAAATCCGCCAATGAGACTTTGGGAAAAACCAAAGCCGACCCCCGTCGCTTCCTCACTGGCACCTCTTTTTCCAAAATCGGCGTGAAGCGAGCGTGAATTTAGATCGGAGTATGGGGAAAACGGTATTGGCAGGCTCTTGAAAGCCTACACCGGAGAGGTTGTGATTCGGTCACAACGGGGCGGTCCGGCCGCGATTTTTTCTGTTCTGACAATCGGCGGCCCCGGGAAATCACCAGATTTACTCGGTATTGTCGTCCATGGCCTCCGGACCGCCAACATGCTGTAACCAGGTCACAAAATAGGCGATGGCCGAAGCCGCGGTCAGAATGCCGGTCAACAATACAAGCGCAGTGCGGACCGAGCCGAACATGGTTTCCAATGCCAACTCGCCCAACACCACTGCGGCCAGCAGAATCTGCGCCACGGTATTTGCCTTCGATACCATCAGCGGCCGCATCTCGATCGGCTGCCCCATCACGGCGCCCAGTAACACAGCCATTACGATCAGCGCATCGCGGGAAACCACCAGAAGGACAAGCCAGAGCGGCAATTCAACGAGAATTCCCAAAACGACAAAGACCGAGACCAGCAGGAATTTGTCGGCGATCGGGTCGAGATATGCGCCGAGCTCCGAGCGTTGGTTCATCTGCCGGGCAATGATCCCGTCAACCCCGTCGGAAATTCCAGCCACTACAAACCCGATGAATGCCCACGCCATATGACCCGACAGAAGCGCGTAGACGACGACAGGCACCAGAATGAACCGACCGATCGTGATGAAATTGGGTATGGTCAAGGTTTCGTGTCCCGAGGCGGATGCAACAGCCGCCGCCTGTTGTAAGCATTCAGAACCGTCGTGTCAGCTCATCATGTGGGTGCGATCTCCCGACCGGCCAAGAGGGTCGTTTCGATATCGTGCTGTTTTTTTCAACATTATCCGGGTGTATCAAATGCTTTTAGCGAGAGCCGCCCAAGCTTGCCTTGCGACAATCGGCACTTCATGCAATGAGCCGGATGGTCTGCTAGACGGTGTTGTCCGGCCAAAGCGGGGACCGGGGCAAATGTCGCCACGTCAGCAATGTTGGAGCCCGGAATGAGCAAGAACGGCAATGGCCTCACCTATCGTGATGCAGGTGTCGATATCGATGCGGGAAACGCGCTGGTCGACAAGATCCGGCCGATGGTCCGTTCCACCCGGAGACCCGGCGCGGACAGCGAAATTGGCGGATTTGGCGGGTTATTCGACCTCAAGGCAGCAGGGTTTGAAGACCCCATACTGGTGGCTGCCAATGACGGAGTCGGGACCAAGTTGAAAATTGCGATTGAGGCCGGTCGGCATGATACCATCGGCATTGACCTGGTTGCCATGTGTGTCAATGATCTCGTCGTACAGGGGGCACAACCACTTTTTTTCCTCGACTATTTCGCTACGGGAAAACTGGATATCGACCAGGGTGCGGCGATCGTCAGCGGGATTGCGGAAGGCTGTCGTCAGGCCGGATGTGCGCTGATCGGCGGAGAAACCGCCGAACTGCCCGGACTCTATTCGGAACAGGATTACGATCTGGCCGGGTTTTCCGTCGGCGCAGCGGAACGCGGCCATCTGCTGCCGACGAATGATATCGTGGAAGGCGACGTTATCCTTGGCCTTTCTTCTTCAGGTTTGCATTCAAACGGCTATTCGCTTGCCCGCCGTATCGTCGAGATGAGCGGGCTTTCGTGGTCGGACGCCGCGCCCTTCGAGCCGGAAAAGACACTTGCCGAAGCGCTGCTGGAGCCGACGCGGATCTATGTGAAACCCCTGCTCGAGGCGATTGACGAAACCGGCGCGATCAAGGCGATGGCGCATATCACCGGCGGAGGATTCCCCGATAATATTCCACGTGTGCTGGGCAACGAATTTGCTGCGGAGATCGATCTTGCACAGATAGAAATGCCGGCTGTTTTTCCATGGCTGGCAAAAATCGGTGGTGTCGCCGCCGATGAAATGCTGCGGGTGTTCAATTGCGGGATCGGAATGGCCGTGGTGGTCGCCGGCGGCCAGACGGCACAGGTTGCCGCGGTCCTGCAGCAAGCCGGTGAAACAGTAACTCCGATCGGCCGTATTGCGGCACGGCGAGAGGCCGGCGTGATCTTCGGCGGCCAGATCGCGCTATGAGCTCAAAGCGCTGCAAACGTGTCGTCATTCTGATCTCAGGACGCGGCTCGAACATGGACGCGCTTATCGGAGCCGCCATGAATCCGGCCTATCCCTGCGCGATCGTCGGCGTGATTTCCAACCGGCCGGATGCCGGTGGCCTCAAAAAAGCAGAAGATCACGGCATTCCGACATGTGTCGTCCCCCATGCCGACTTTTGCGACCGCCCGTCGCACGAAACCGCACTGCATGAAGCGGTCGCGGCCTTCAAGCCGGATGTCATCTGCCTGGCCGGTTACATGCGGATTCTGTCGGAACTCTTCGTGAAAAAATGGAAGGGGCGGATCCTGAACATTCACCCCTCGCTCCTGCCGGTTTTCAAAGGCGTGGACACTCATGCCCGGGCTCTGAGCGCTGGATTGCGTATT
>JAJFHT010000127.1 GCA_021775495.1 Hyphomicrobiales bacterium
TGGTCGCGCGGCTTCCCTCCGGCGTGCCATGCAGATATTTATCTGTCAGCATCCCCTGAGCCAGCGGCGTGAAAGCAATGGAACCGATACCCAGTTGCTGGAGCGTTTCTTTCAGTCCGTCACGTTCAACCCAGCGATTGATCATGTTGTAGCTCGGCTGGTGGATGACACAGGGTGTGCCCAACCGCGTGAGAATCGCGGCAGCTTGTCTGGTTCGCTCCGAGTTGTAGGAGGATATGCCAGCATACAACGCCTTTCCGGATCGCACGATCTGGTCAAGAGCGCCCATCGTCTCTTCAAGCGGCGTGTCAGGATCGAAACGATGCGAATAGAAGATGTCGACATATTCCAGTCCCATCCGTTTCAGGCTTTGATCGCACGACGAGATCAGACTTTTGCGGCTGCCCCATTCCCCGTAGGGTCCATCCCACATCAGGTATCCGGCCTTGGATGAGATGATCAATTCGTCTCGGTAACCCGCAAAATCGGTGCGCAGAATCTCGCCGAAGGCTTGCTCCGCGCTTCCGGGTGGCGGCCCGTAGTTATTGGCAAGATCAAAATGGGTAATGCCGAGATCGAAGGCGGTCCGGCAGATGTCCTGTTTGGTCGAATGTGGTGTGTCATGACCGAAATTGTGCCAGAGACCGAGCGATATGGCCGGCAGTTTCAATCCGGTATTGCCGCAGCGTCTGTAGGTCATTTTCGAGTAACGTTCGGCACCCGGTACATAAGTCATGTCGTGATACTCCCTGTACCGCCAGTTCCGCTGTCCGAACCGGAGCGCAATGACGTTACTTTGAATGTTGAAAAGACGAGCAGGTTCTTTGTCTTGCAGTTCAGCCGGAACGTCGGGTCAATAGCCGTTCGCACGCGCGGGTACAGATTTCAGATAGGCCGCGATCGCCTCACGGTCTTCTGCCGGAAGTTTTGCCATGTTCTGTTGAACTTCAACCATAGCGCCGCCGGCTGTATCGAAATCAGGAGTAAAACCCGTCTCCAGATAATAGGCTATATCCTTTGCCTGCCACTCGCCAATACCCCCCTCGCCCGAAGTGATGTTGGGAATCTTGCCTTTGCCTTCCGCCGCAACCGCGCCGGCCAGCCAATTGGAGGTATCGGGCCCTCCAATCGGATCGCGTGGCGTGTGGCACTCACCGCAATGGCCCGGCCCTTCGACAAGATACTGGCCGCGGCTTGCAGGGCCATCGGCCCCATCGAGCGCAATGACCTTCTGATCACTCAAATAAAGCAGTTTCCACAGACCTAGCCCGCGCCGGATATTGAACGGAAAACCGAGTTGATGATCGGGAGCCGCGCCCCCGACATCCGGCAATGTCTTCAAATAGGCAAACAGGTCGGCGATATCGGATAATTTCATTCGCGCATAAGACGCGTAGGGAAATGAGGGATAATAATGCCGGCCATCCGGAGACACGCCGCGTTGCATGGCATTGGCGAAATCGGCAAGCGCCCACTCGCCGATGCCGTCCTTATTGTCTTGCGAAATATTCGGCGCGACAAATGTGCCGAATGGCGTCACCAGTTCGACACCGCCGACAAGCTTCAGGCGATCATCACCTTCCGACTTCGGCGCGGCATGACAAGAAGTACATCCCCCGGCCCAAAAGATGCGTTCACCGTTTTGTAAGTCACCCTCCGTGAGGGCGGCGATTTGCGAGGGCTCGATCCGGTCCGGCACTGTGAGGAACCAGAAACCGAGACCGGCAAGGCCGGCCATTACAAGAACAGCCAAAAAAATTACGCGCAGCATGGCGTCAATCATCCCATTTTGCAGCGACCCGGATCAAATCCTATTCGGAGCCGCTTGTGATGTCACGCCTGCACGCCATCACCTCAAGATCATTTGACAGACTACCGGACGATCCCCCGGCAATGGGCCGGGAGACAGATTTCTTTATGAATACTCTTTTATATCAAATAGATAAATCAGGATGCCTGTTCGTACATCTGCAGAACGTAGTCCCAGTTGATCAGGCTGTCGACAAACGCTTCGAGATATTTCGGCCGCGCATTGCGGTAGTCGATATAGTAGGAATGCTCCCACACATCGACGCCGAGAATGGGATGTGCGTCATGAATCAGCGGGTTCTCACCATTCGGCGTTTTCATGATTTCGAGCTTGCCGTTTTTGACTGCAACCCAGGCCCAGCCCGAACCGAACTGGGTTGTGCCGGCAGCGATGAAATCAGCCTTGAACTTGTCGTAACCGCCAAGATCACTATCGATCGCGCCCTGAAGCGCACCCGGCAGGCTTGTTCCGCCGCCGCCCTTTTTCATCCACTTCCAGAAGTGAATGTGATTGTAATGCTGGGCGGCATTGTTGAAGAGCCCGGCATTCGAGCCATGCGACTTCCTGACCACGTCCTCCAGAGACAGATCGCCCATGCCGGCGTCGGCCGCCAGCTTGTTGCCGTTGTCTACATAGGCCTTGTGGTGCTTGTCGTGGTGGTATTCCAGAGTTTCCCTGGACATGAAAGGCTGCAGTGCCTCGTAGTCGTAGCCAAGTTCCGGCAATTCAAAAGCCATGGTGTAATCTCCCTCGATCGGCAGGTGACGTGATTATCTGATGTTCAAGATAGCGGTTAATCGCCCTTGTACAACTCCCCGGCTCATAGCCGAAGCGATCCGTTCGGGCAATCGCCGTTTGTTGAACCGGTCCCGGATCAACCGGCGCTGAGCGCATGGGCCCAATCCCAGTAGAGGTCCCGGGCCTTTTTTGCGACCGGACCGGGTTGCAGGTCGCGGTCTTCAATCCGGTTCACCGGAACCACCTTTGAGTGATTTCCGGTGGAAAAAATCTCATCGGCATCCATGAAGTCGTCAATGGTCAGAACGGTTTCCGTGGTTTCAAATCCATATTCCGCCAGGAGGTTCATCACCCGCGAACGGGTGATGCCGGACAGGAACGTGCCGTTCGGCGCCGGTGTGAAGACATGCCCGTCCTTGACCAGAAAGATATTGGACGTCCCTGTTTCGGCGACGTTTCCCAGCATGTCGAGCACCAGCGCATTGTCGAATCCCCGGGATTTTGCTTCCACAATCGCCCGGCCATTATTGGGATACAGACAGCCGGCCTTGGCATGGGTCGGCATTGTTTCGATCGTCGGACGCCGGAATTTCGATACGCTGATCGAGAAACCGGCCGCGGGTATCATTGGCGCCTCGTAGAGGCAAAGACAAAACCGCGTCGATTCGGGGTCTGCCGGAACCGACATGTAACCACCATGTTCGGCCCAATACATCGGCCGGACGTAAACCGCCGTCTTGCCGTCGAATTTTTTCAGACCGTCATTTGTCAGACCCGCAATCTCGTCCGCCTGCATTGTTGGCGACAGACCCATTGCGAGAGCAGAAGAGTTGACACGTTCACAATGCAAATCCAGGTCCGGAGCGACACCGTCAAACCAGCGCGCGCCGTCAAAAACACTCGATCCCAACCACATGGCGTGGGTTCTCGGGCCGACAATCGGAACGTTGCCCTCATGCCAGTCTCCATCCACATATGTCCAGGTCACGGTCTGAGCACTTGTATCTACCGCCATTTTCCTAATCCGTTCAGTTTGTCCGATTTTGGTGGCCACACTGAATGACCGCCAAGCCAATGTAAATGCCGCAGGAATACTGACCGGTGCGACGCCGTTACTGATTGACCAACCGCGCGTGATACGTTCAATACCGCTCCCGAGAGGATCTAACCCATGTCATATTCGGCCTACGTATTCGACGCCTATGGAACTTTGTTCGACGTTCACGCCGCTGTCAGGCGGCACGCGGACAAAATCGGACCGGATGGCCCGCTTCTGTCCGAAATCTGGCGCGCCAAACAACTAGAATATTCCTGGGTGCGCGGGCTGATGGGCGCTTATGCGGATTTCTGGAAGCTGACCGAGGATGCGCTCGATTTTGCGTTTCGAAAAGTGCCTTCGGCGGATTCTTCCCTACGCGCCGAACTGCTGGAAGCCTATTGGCATCTTGATTGTTATCCGGAAGTCCCCGGAGTTTTGAAGGAATTGAAAGCCGACGGTGCGCGTCTGGCAATTCTGTCGAATGGATCACCGGCCATGCTGGAAGCGGCAGTCAAATCCGCCGCGCTTGATTCTGTGCTCGATGCAGTGTTCTCGGTCGATGACATCAAGCGGTTCAAAACAGATCCCGATGTCTATGAGATGGTGACGACCGCCTGGAGATTGTATCCTGATGCGGTTTCGTTTCAATCGTCAAACCGTTGGGATGTAGCCGGCGCAACCCGATTTGGATTTCGTACAGTGTGGATCAACCGTACAAATCAGCCGGACGAATATGATGAATTTGCGCCGACGGTGATATTGCCGTCTCTGCAGGGCCTTGCCGCAACAGGCTGATCAGGCAGTTGTAGTTCGGCAACACCTTCGCAACATAGCGGAATTGTGATCACGACATCTGCTTTAATGTTAACTGCATTATTGCTATGCGCCTTAATTGTGATCGTCGCTTTGCCGACCAGAGTCCCGTGAAAACCATGATCGGGCTTTCAATGCGGCGAACCGGCATTGTTTGAATCGCTTCGTGGGGCCACATGACTGATATGACAGATACATCCTTGCTTTTCAGCCGGCGCAGCATCGTCTCCGGCCTGGCCCTTGGTGCCGCAGCCGTTGCGACAGGTTGTACTACCGGTGGAGGAGCGCGAACCGTAAAGGGGCCCGGACGGGCGCCAAAACTGTCCATCAATACTGCTGTTACGTCTTATCCGAAAATGTACGGGCCGGTTTCGGATGGCGGTTTTCGAATTCCCGGGATTCCGCTGAACAGGGTTCCTGAAAGACTAAGGCGCCAAGTTGTCAACGATCCCACCGGCGAAGCGCCGGGAACGGTGGTTGTCGATACACGCAGCCATTATCTCTACCTGGTCTATCCCGGACGAAAGGCAGTCCGCTATGGCGTCGGGCTCGGCCGAGCCGGTTTCGAGTGGTCGGGACGAGCAGTCGTGCAATGGAAACGCAAATGGCCGACCTGGACGCCGCCGGATGAAATGATTGCCCGGCAGCCGAAACTGGCCAAATACAGCGCTGACAATGGCGGTATGAAACCAGGACTGAAGAATCCGCTCGGAGCGCGTGCGCTTTACATATTCCAGAACGGCGAAGACACTCTCTACCGCCTGCACGGATCACCTGAATGGCAATCGATCGGAAAATCCGTGTCTTCAGGCTGCGTCCGTCTGATGAATCAGGATGTGATGGATTTGTATGACCGTGTTCGTAACGGATCCCCCATCGTCGTCCGATAATTATTCAATTTCCTGTCGGATCAGCACCCGGGTCGCGCAAGCAGCCCGGCTTTTTTTTGCTACAAGTCTATTGTGGACCTAAAATCCCTTTTTCAGGCTTCCAAGGATGCCCCTGACCAGGGCGCGCCCCAATGACGAGCCGACGGACCGGACGATGGATTTGACCGCGGCTTCGGCAACGGACTGCCGGTTGGAACTTCTGCGGCGGCGGGGCTTCGATTTGGACGTGCGCCGACGGCGCCGATCATCATGGTCATCATCGTCGCTGCCAAACCCGGGGATCGACCATCCGGTTCTGTTGCTTTCGGTTTCTTCCTCGGCCTCGCGTTCCTGTGCCGCTTCTTCGGCTTCAGTTGCCTGCTTTGCCCGTTTGGCCAGAATCTCGAAAGCGGATTCGCGGTCGATGGGTTTGTCATACTGCCCGGAGACCGGACTTAGGGCCTGTTTTTTCTGGCGCTCGCCATCAGTCAGCGGCCCGAGGCGCGACGCCGGCGGGCGGATCAATGTGCGCTCGACAACAGATGGAACGCCTTTCGATTCAAGCGTCGAGACCAGTGCCTCACCGACTCCCAGGCGGGTGATCGCCTCGAAACAGTCGAAATCCGGATTTGGACGGAAGGTATCGGCAGCCGTCTTTACCGCCTTTTGCTCGCGCGGCGTATAGGCACGTAGCGCATGTTGCAGGCGATTGCCGAGTTGGGAGAGCACCGTGTCCGGCACATCAAGCGGGTTCTGGGTGACAAAAAACACGCCTACCCCCTTGGACCTGATCAGCCGCACAACCTGTTCCACCCGATCGATCAGAATGGCCGGAGCATCGTCAAAAAGCAGATGGGCTTCATCAAAGAAGAAAACCAGACGAGGCCGGTCAGGATCCCCGATTTCCGGCATTTCTTCAAACAGTTCCGACAACAACCACAGCAGGAAGGTCGCATAGAGCCGGGGATTCATCATCAACTTGTCCGCGGCCAACACACTGATCGCGCCTCGGCCATCCGGCGTCGTCCGCATGATATCGGAAATTTGCAGAGCCGGCTCACCAAAAAACTCTTCTCCGCCCTGCTGTTCCAATACCAGCAATGCCCGCTGAATTGCGCCGACTGACTGTTTCGTAACATTGCCATATCGACCGGAAATCTCTTTCGAGCGCTCCGCAACATCGAGCAGCAGCGATTGCAAGTCCTTCAGGTCGAGCAGCAGCAATCCCTCTTCATCGGCGATTTTGAAGGCAATGTTCAACACACCTTCCTGAGCATCCGACAGGTTCATCAGCCGCGACAGCAGCAAAGGTCCCATTTCAGAGATCGTGGTGCGGATCGGATGACCTTTTTCGCCGAACAAATCCCAGAAAATCACTGGAAACTCCTGGAAATCGTATGGATCCAGCTTAATTGCCTCGGCCCGCTTGGCCAAAAAGTCCTTCGATTCGCCGATCGCCGCAATGCCTGACAGATCACCTTTCACATCGGCGCAGAAGACCGGGACACCTGCATTGGAAAAACCCTCGGCGAGGATTTGAAGCGTAACAGTCTTGCCGGTTCCGGTCGCCCCGGTGACCAGCCCGTGCCGGTTGCCGTATTTGAGCAGCATATGCTCGGCTTTTTGAAAGCTGTCATCCGGTTTGCGGCTTGCGCCGACAAATATGCTGTCATTTCCCGCCATTTTCCATCCTTTGGACATTCCGGGGTGGGTTCCCCAATATTCGGCAGCACGCTGACTGATCGATCTGTGCCGCTCCACGTCCCTATAGAACATCACATCGTTTGATGAAATGCATTGTCTTTGCGCCCCGCGAATGCTGAAGCGGCCGCTAACTAGTGCATTAATGCACCTGTCATCCACTATTTGCTCCCAAGCATCCATTGATAAGTCGATGTCTCATTGCGGCCATAAGCCCGGAGCCATAAAATCTGCCTCAAAACGCCTGCTTCGGGTTTGAGAGGCCAGATGGACCTGGATATCGCTGAAAAGACAAAATTTTCGCCCGTAGACCAAAATGGCTGGCGCCAGATGGTCGATCAGGCGCTGAAAGGCGAGTCCTTCGACGAAACGCTTGTCTCGACGACAGATGACGGCTTGCGGATCGAGCCGATCTACCCGCGAGCCGCGATGGATGACAATCGCCCCGGGCGTCACGGCAAGCCTGGCTGGCATATGGTGCAGCGCATCGACCACCCCGATCCGGCAGAAGCAAATGCACAGGCGCGCGCCGATATCGAGGCTGGCGCGACAGGAATCTCGCTGGTTTTTGCCGGGGCTCCCAATGCATTCAACTACGGACTACCGTCAGGACCCGAAACCGTCGCCGCGGTTCTGAACGGAATTCCATTGGAGAAAATCCATCTGCGTTTCGATGCACACCCCGACAGCCGTCGGTCGGTCGAATGGGTTTTGGAGTTTCTCGGCAAGCGGAGGACCAATCCGGCAAAGCTCAGCCTTGCTTTTGGAATTGATCCCGCGGCGCTGTTCGGTGGCACCGGCAGACTTCGCATGTCGATCGAAGCGTTGCGCGCATCCATGCCGCAATCCCTGGCGGGATTTCTGGCGGCCGATGTTCCAGGAGTGCTGCTGGAAGCGGATGGGCGGATTTATCACCAGGCCGGCGGCACTGCCGCGCAAGAACTCGGCGCCATGATGAGCGCCGCAGTTGCCCATATGCGGATGGTCGAAGAAGCGCGCCAACCGGTCGTCTACGCGACGCCGCTTCTGGGATTTTCGGTGGCCGTGGACCACGATCTGTTCCAGTCGATTGCCAAAATACGGGCCATTCGCCGCCTGTGGGCAAGGATCCAGGAAGCCTGCGGTGCGGCCCCCTCCCCGGCAACGATCCATGCTGAAACCTCATGGAGCATGTTGACCGCAAAGGACCCCGAAACGAATATTCTGCGAAACACGATCGCTGCTTTTGCCGCCGCCACGGGCGGAGCCGATTCCCTCTCAGTCCTGCCGCATACGGCCGCGCACGGTCTGGCGGAGCCGCTTGCGCGCCGGATCGCACGCAATACCCAACTCGTCCTGGCGCATGAAAGTCATCTTGGCTTCGTTGATGATCCGGCTTACGGCGCAGGCGGATTTGAAGCGTTGACCGACGCGCTTTGCGAAGCAGCCTGGCAGGAATTTCAGCGGATCGAGGCGGAAGGCGGAATATTGGAGAGCCTGCGTAATGGACATCTGCAGGGACGTATCAAAGCCTCACGCGAGCGCCGGGCGGAAGATATCGCCGACGGCAAACGGACGATCGTCGGAACAACCCTGCATCGTCTCGCCCAGGAAAGGCCGGTGGCAACGCTGGCCGCCGAGACAATGCCTGTTCCCGAGGATGGCATCGTGTTTTGCGAAAAACTGTCGCCGGTTCGCCATGACGAACTGGCGGGGGAACCCGCATGATTCCCGATTTCAGCAAAATCGCCTGGTCCAAACCGGATCTGCCGGCGCCACCGCAATCCGATGACGAAGAGATCTGGCAGACGCCGGAAGGATTAAAAATCAAACGGAATTACGGCGCAGCAGAAATTTCAGACCTGCCGATGCTCGATACATGGCCCGGCGCGCCTCCCTACATACGTGGGCCCTACCCGACAATGTATGTCCAGAAACCCTGGACGATCCGCCAATATGCCGGTTTTTCCACCGCGGAAGAGTCAAACGCCTTTTACCGCCGCAATCTGGCAGCGGGACAGAAAGGCCTTTCCGTCGCCTTCGATCTTGCAACCCATCGCGGATATGACAGTGACCATCCGCGCGTTGCCGGCGATGTCGGCATGGCCGGAGTGGCAATCGATTCCATATTGGACATGCGGCAATTGTTCAGCGGCATTCCGCTCGACGATATGTCGGTCTCCATGACGATGAACGGAGCGGTGCTGCCGATCATGGCGCTGTATATCGTCGCGGCCGAAGAACAGGGTGTTGCACAGAAGGATCTTAACGGGACCATTCAGAACGACGTTCTGAAGGAATTCATGGTCCGAAACACCTATATCTACCCGCCGCAACCATCGATGCGCATCACATCGGATATTTTTTCCTATACCTCGCAGCACATGCCGCGTTTCAATTCGATTTCGATCTCCGGCTACCACATGCAGGAAGCCGGAGCGACGGCGGACCTCGAACTTGCCTATACCATCGCCGACGGCATTGAATATGTTCGTGCCGGAATCGCCGCCGGACTTGAGGTTGACCGGTTCGCTCCGCGGCTTTCGTTTTTCTGGGCGATCGGAATGAACCCCTTCATGGAGATCGCCAAACTGCGTGCGGCAAGGCTGCTCTGGGCGGTTCTGATGAAACAGAATTTCGATCCGAAGGACAACCGTTCGCTGTCGCTTCGTACCCATTGCCAGACGTCCGGGTGGTCACTGACCGCACAGGACCCGCACAACAACATCATACGCACGATGATCGAGGCAATGGCCGCCACCCAGGGTCATACCCAGTCGCTGCACACCAATGCGTTTGATGAAGCGCTGGCGCTGCCGACAGATCACTCGGCCCGTATTGCCCGCAACACGCAACTGATCCTGCAGCTGGAATCCGGCACGACCCGCATCGTCGACCCGTGGGGCGGCTCCGCCTATGTCGAGCGATTGACCCATGATCTTGCGGCGCGGGCGATGACCCATATCACCGAAGTCGAAGAACTTGGGGGCATGGCAAAAGCCATTGAGCAGGGGCTCCCAAAGCTGCGCATCGAGGAGGCGGCCGCCCGCACCCAGGCGCGGATCGATTCCGGCGAGCAGAAAGTCGTCGGTGTCAATTTCCACACGCCCGAACAGGATATCGAAGTCGATGTTTTGAAAGTCGACAACGCCGAGGTCCGGGCTCGGCAGCTATCGAAATTGCAGGAGTTGAAAGGCACACGCGATGTTGCTTCGGTGGAGGAGACGCTGGCCGCCCTGACCGCGGCAGCGCGAAACGGAGACGGCAATCTGCTTGATCTGGCGATCCGCACCGCACGTGCAAATGCAACGGTCGGAGAAATTTCGCTGGCCCTTGAAAAAGCCTATGGCCGGCATGTGGCAGAGATCAGAACCCTCTCCGGCGTCTACCGGGAGGAAATGGGCGAAACCGACGCGCTCAAACGCGTCGCCGAAAAAATCGCATTGTTCGAAAAGACATCCGGGCGGAAACCGCGCCTTCTGGTAGCCAAAATGGGCCAGGACGGACACGACAGGGGGCAGAAGGTCATTGCAACGGCATTTGGCGATCTCGGCTTTGACGTGTCGGTCGGCGCGATGTTCCAAACCCCCGATGAAGTGGCAAAGCGGGCCAATGACGCGGACGTTGATTTTGTCGGCGCTTCGTCACTGGCAGCCGGACATCTGACCTTGGTGCCCGAGTTGCGAACAGCCCTCGACAAACTTGGGCGCAAGGATATCCGGATCATAGTTGGCGGCGTTGTTCCACCGCAGGATTATCCGGCGCTGATGCGGGCGGGAGCGGCGGCCATTTTTCCGCCGGGAACCGTCATCCCGGAGGCCGCGGACAGTCTGTTGTCGTCCCTGCTGGAAGAGTCCGACAAAGACTGAATCCCCCTCATCACTACGATCTGTCCCGAATCGGAACAGCTCCGCCTGGCACGATACCTGCACGTTCATCGGCAAATGCGGAGTGTGTGTCGATGATGAACAGACGAAAAATTCTGACAGGGTTTGGGCTGGCCGCCGCGGGCGGAGCCGTGACATCACCCGCTCAGGCGGCAAGCTCAGACGGCCCATTTGCGAATGCGCGCATCAGAGGAGCGATCAACGCTGAAGAATTCGGTATACATCCCGGGACTCTGGATGATCAGAGCAAGGCGTTTGCGCGGATGCTGCAATCGGCTTCCGACCGGGATGCACCGGTGTTTTTGGCACCGGGCATGTACGTCATTTCCAATATCACTTTGCCGCGAAATGTGCGCCTAACCGGCGTACCGGGCGCAACCCGGCTAGTCTATGGCGGCGATGGCCATCTGCTGCTCGCCGAAATGAGCGAGCATGTCGAGTTGACCAGCCTGGTGATCGACGGCGCAAACCGCTGGCTGGGAGACGGTGTCCAGGGGCTTTTTCACGGCAGGGACCTTCGGCATCTGGTCATCGACAATTGCGAGATCTTGGGCAGTGGCAAAAACGCCGTTGCGCTTGAGGCATGCAGCGGGCGCATTGAGCGGTCGGTGCTATCGGGAGCAGCCGACGCCGCGATCTACTGCGTTGGGGCCAATCAGATGGAGATCAGGGGAAACCGGATTTCAGATTGCGGTAACGGCGGCATCCTGGTTCACCGCTGGCAGGCTGCACGCGACGGAACCATCGTCACGGGAAACCGGATCGAACGCATCGGCGCCCGCAATGGCGGAACCGGGCAATTCGGCAACGGTATCAATGTCTTTCGCGCCGGTGATGTGATTGTTTCAAACAACAATATCTCATCCTGTGCGTTCTCGGCCATCCGCTCCAACGGCGGCAACAACATCCAGATCGTCGGTAACAATTGCTCCGATGCGGGCGAGACAGCGATCTACAGCGAGTTCATCTTCGAAGGCGCGGTGATCGGCAACAATATTATTGACGGGGCGGCCAACGGCATTTCACTGGTCAATTTCGACAAGGGCGGGCGCATGGCGGTCTGTTCGGGAAATCTGGTGCGCAACCTGCGTTCGAAGGGCCCCTACCCGGCCGATGCGCCCGGCTTCGGTGTCGGGATCAGCGTCGAAGCCGACAGCTCGGTGACCGGAAACGTGATCGAGGGCGCTCCGCTTTACGGGATCAATATCGGTTGGGGCCGATTCATGCGAAATGTCGTTGCAACCGGCAATGTGATCCGGGACACCGGCGTGGGCATCGCTGTCTCGGTGGTCAAGGGCACGGGCTCGGCCGTGATTTCCGACAACGTAATCGCGGGAGCGAAACGCGGTGGAATTGTCGGTCACGAATGGGTCAAGCCGGTTACCGGTGACCTGGCAAACGGCGCTAAACATCGCCATCGGCACCTGACCGTGGAACGTAACCAGGTGGTCAGCTGATCGTCACCGAGACCGGTTACGAATTCGCGTTGATGCCGCGTTGGTTCAGACTGCCAGCGGTCCGACCGGCCTGACTTCACCGGTGACGATCCCGTTCCGGTTTTTGATCCCGGTTTGTGCAAAGGCTTTCAGCGCGGAATACAACGGGGCTTCTTCAGCGAAAAAGCGGGCGAGCACCGCCGCCATAACGGCTATCGCCGCCCGTTCCGTTCCGTCGTCGATCTTAAGGGCAATACCGAGCCCCAACTCCGGAATTGCGCCGCAATAGACGCCGTCCGCTCCGATCTTGACAAAAATGCGCCCGGGCGCGGCCCGCATGAGATTGCTGCAGGCGCGGTCTGTTCCGGCCACGAAAAAAGGTTCGGCCATGCAGGCAGACAATAAACGGGCACTCGCCTTCTGGCGCCGGGCACTGATACCCTGCCCGTCTGTCATGCGGGCAAATCCCCGAGCCAGACTGCGCAACGGTATGGCATATGTTGGAATGGAGCACCCGTCACGACCGCATTGGTCGATTGCGTGCGGGCTGCCGGTCAGGTTCTCCAGAACCTCGCGCATCGTCTGCTGGAATTCATGCTCCGGATTGACATAGCCGAGATGCCTTATGCCCAGATGACAGCAGGTGCAAAGGAAGCCGGCATGTTTGCCTGAACAATTGTTGTGGCGCGGTCCAGGCGAGCCGCCGGTCGCGGCAAGTTCGATCACCGCCGGCCAGGCAAGCGGCCAATGACCGCCGCAGTCAAGTGCCGCTTCGTCAAGACCGGCCCGCTGCAACATCTCCAGCGCTGCCGATACGTGCGCTTTTTCGCCTGAATGCGACGCGCAGGCGAGCGCAAGATGTTTGTCTTCGAGCGCAAGGGCGTCTGCGGCACCACTTTCAATCAGTGGCAGCGCCTGCATGGCCTTGATCGTGGATCGTGGAAACACCGGGCGGTCGATGTCGCCGATCTCCGTCCTCAATACGCCGCCGGAATCCGATATTGCAACGGCACCTCGATGGCAATTTTCGACGAAATTGCCGCGCGTCGTCTCCGCCAATACGGGATTGGTCATCGTATCACCAAACTGCTGACATTTTGCCTTGTTCCGCTTCTGGGTTAATCATTGGCGGGAAACAAGGCAACAGCAACCGAATGCGCCGGATCAAGCAGATTTTTATCTTTCTCCTTTTGACATTTGTCTTCCCTGCACTTGCTTCGGCGGCATGGTGGCAGTTTCAGGACCGCCCACGGTCCTGGCGCACGGCAGATTGGTCCTCCAGCGGTGTGCTTTCGGCTGAGCGGCGGCGCACCGAACCGGCAATTTTCGTGATGGCCGCACGCACGGGCGGTTTGAAGGGTGCGTTCTCCGTGCACAGCTGGATTGTTGTCAAAAAACGCGGCGCCAACAATTTCGACCGATATGACAAGGTCGGCTGGGGACCGCCTGTTCGTAGGAATGCCTATCCGGCAGACGGCCGCTGGTATTCGAACATTCCGGAAATCGTCCATGCGGTTCGCGGCGACGCCGCAGAAGCGCTGATCCCGCAAATCGAAGCCGCCATTCGGGCCTACCCATACTCAGCAAATGGGAGTTATCGCATCTGGCCCGGCCCCAATTCCAACAGTTTCGTCGCACATGTGCTGCGCTCTGTGCCTGAACTCGATGCCAGCATGCCACCCAACGCCATAGGCCGGGATTTTGTCCCCGGACTGGCATCGTTTGCTTGGTCGGCTGAAGGGAGGGACATTCACGCTTCACTCGGCGGATTGATCGGCTTTGCAGCAGGAGCCCGCAGCGGGCTTGAACTGCATTTTCTCGGTCTGGTCGCCGGTTTGGACGTTCTCAAACCTGCCCTGAAGATCCCCGGCTTTGGCCGCGTCGATCTTCTTCAACGCGCTGTTGCCGGACCCGCCGACGGGCAAACCGATTAACCCGGCATAACACCGGCTACCGTAAACCCGCCATCGGCCACCAGAGTGTGCCCGGTTATGTAACTGGCATCCGGCGACAGCAAAAAGGCGATGGCCGACGCGATTTCTTCGGGTTCCGCATAGCGACCTTGCGGCGTCAGAGCCGCCCAGCTGCGGCGGTCGGCTTCTGTATGAAGCTCGGACACCAGCGGCGTTTCCACCGGTCCGGGCGCGACACAATTGACCCGAACACGCTTTGGCGCCAGTTCCATCGCCATGACTTCCGTCATCATCTTAACCCCGGCCTTGGAGGCGCCATATGCCACCCGGCCCTTGTTGGCACGCAGCGCAGATATCGAGGAAATCGTGACGACTGAGAGGTCCCGGCCCATGCGCTCCAGCGCAGCCTTGATGCAGATAAAAGACCCAACCAGGTTGATGTCGAGGATTTGACGGAAAAGCTCTGCGCTGGTCTCCTCAGCCGGCACGTCGCGGGCGATGCCTGCCGACGTCACGAGCCCGGTGATGGCCCCAAGTGCCTCGGCTGCCCGGTCGAACACATCGGCAACCTCGTCTTCATCGGAAATGTCTGCCTGAAGGAAGATGCAATCTTCGCCGGCAAACAGGGCCTCTGCCTCCTCCAGTCCGACGCCGTCTGCATCGACGATGGCGACGGACCATCCGGTGTCCAGCAGTCGCCGAACGGTGGCCTGGCCGATGCCCGAGGCCCCACCCGTAACGACCGCCACATCGCTCATTTTATCCGCTCGAGCACGGAGACATAATTGGCCACCGCCGCCCCGCCCATATTGAAGATTCCACCAAGCGCGGCATCAGGCACCTGGATGCCGCCGGCTTCGCCTGCCAGTTGCATCGATGTCAAGACATGCATGGACACGCCGGTGGCGCCGATCGGGTGACCTTTCGACTTGAGCCCTCCCGACGGATTGACCGGAAGTCGGCCATCGGGTCCCGTCTGGCCTTCAAGCGCGAGTTGAGCGCCCTGGCCCGGCTTGGCCAGGCCCATCGCCTCATATTCGATCAATTCCGCGATGGTGAAACAATCATGAGTTTCGACAAATGACAGATCGTCAAGGGTAATCCTGGCTTTGGTCAGTGCCTGGGACCAGGCCCGCTCGCAACCTTCAAACAGCAGGATATCGCGCTTCGACATTGGCAGGAAATCCTGCACATGTTCGTTTGCGCGGAATGCCACGGCCCGCCTCATGCCAAGTGCGGTCTCGACATCTGTCAGCACCAGTGCCGCGGCGCCGTCCGAAACAAGTGAACAATCGGTCCGCTTCAGCGGGCCTGCGACAAACGGGTTCTTTTCGCTCTCCTGGCGGCAGAAATCATAACCGAGATCCTTGCGCATCTGGGCATAGGGATTGTTCACTCCGTTCTTGTGGTTCTTGGCGGCGATGGCAGCCAGCGCGTCGGACTGGTCTCCATGGCGCTGGAAATAGGCCTGTGCGATCTGGCCGAAAACACCGGCAAAACCCGCCGGAATATCGCCATCCTCGGGAAGATAGGACGCCCTGAGCAGGTTTTTGCCGATTTCCGGACCCGGAGTCGCTGTCATTTTCTCGACACCGACAACCAGCACCACACGCGAGGCCTTTGAATCAATCGCCCGAATGCCCTGACGAACGGCAGCTGACCCGGTCGCACAGGCGTTTTCAACCCGCGTCGCCGGTTTGAACCGCAACCGGTCATCGGCCTGCAAAACCAGGCTTGCGGTGAAATCCTGAGCAGAAAACCCGGCATTGAAATGGCCAAGCACAATCTCGTCGACCTGATCGGGAGAAATCCCCGCATGGTCCATTGCCTCAACCGCGACCGAGACAATGAGGCTTTCAACTGTATCATCGACGAGTTTCCCAAACGGCGAATGGGCCCAGCCAACAATGCACGCAGTCATGAACTTCTCCTTTGGAACCAATCGAAGGTCCTGTCTCCTCATAAATGGACGCGCACCCGCTCGCGGTAAAGCCCAAATGGCAGGATTATCCGCGATTCATTTTTGTTGATTGATGGCTCAATCAAAGATAAATAGCGGATATGGAGACTGAATGATGCCGAAAATCGGAATGGAACCGGTGCGCCGGCGCGCACTGATCGATGCGACAATATCTGCGATAGGCGAGCGCGGCGCGCTTGATGTGACAATGTCCGACATCGCCAGCCGCGCGGGCGTATCGGCTGCGCTGGCGCATCACTATTTCGGCGCCAAGGAAGAATTGCTCCATGCCACAATGCGCCACCTGCTCACCCTGCTTGGAGCCGATGCGAGGAGCGCCCTGCGTACTGCCTCGGACGATAGAGATCGGGTAAGCGGCGTCATTGCGGTCAATTTTTCACGCCAGCAATTTCAGACCGAGACCATTGCTGCCTGGCTGTCCTTTTATGTCGACGCGCAGAAATCCACTGAAATGCGCCGCCTGCTGCGGATTTACGCACGAAGGCTGCATTCCAATCTGATGAGTGGCCTTGTTCACCTGATACCACGCTCCGATGCACAAATGACCGCTCAAGGAATCGCAGCGATGATCGACGGGCTCTACATACGCCGCGCCCTGAAGCACGGCCCGCCGGATGCCACGTCTGCGCTATGCCTGATCGAAGACTATCTGGACGCCAAATTGCGCCAATGCCGGAGCTAGACCCTTTCATGGTTAGATGGAACCGTTTGACCGGTTTTTCTGGTTTGCTGGCGAGGCAGGGTTCGTGCCGTGGTCTTTATGACCACAAACGAATCCTAACGACGTCCAGCGGGCCTGAAAAGCCGGCCTCCGGTGGGCCAGATCAGCTCACCGGACGTCGTTGCAGAGCTTGCCCGATGCCCCGCATCGCGCTGCGCTCTGCGTCTAGCCGGACGAGCCGATTTGGCTCCATCAAACGTTTCCATCTAACCATGAAAGGGTCTAGTGATGACAACACGTCCCAACATCCTGATCATCATGGTCGATCAGCTCAACGGAACCCTGTTTCCAGACGGCCCGGCCGATTTTCTGCATACACCGAACTTGAAAAAACTGGCCGGGCAGAGCGCACGGTTTCAAAACTGTTACACGGCGTCGCCGCTCTGCGCGCCCGGCCGGGCATCCTTCATGAGCGGGCAATTGCCTTCGCGCACGCGGGTCTACGACAATGCCGCCGAATTCGCCTCCGACATTCCGACCTACGCCCACCATTTGCGCCGCGCCGGCTACTACACCTGTCTGTCGGGCAAGATGCATTTTGTCGGACCCGACCAGTTGCACGGATTTGAGGAGCGACTGACGACCGATGTCTATCCTGCCGATTTCGGCTGGACACCGGATTATCGCAAACCGGGTGAGCGCATTGACTGGTGGTATCACAATCTTGGGTCCGTGACCGGCGCCGGAACCGCTGAAATCTCGAACCAGATGGAATATGACGACGAGGTCGCGTTCCACGCGATACAGAAATTGCACCAACTGGCCCGATCAACTGAAGATAAAGATCGTCGTCCCTGGTGCCTGACCGTTTCATTTACCCATCCGCATGACCCCTATGTGGCGCGTCGGAAATTCTTCGATCTCTATGATGATTGCGCAGCTCTTGAGCCGGAGGTGCCGGAGATCCCGTTCGATCAGCAGGATGCGCATTCCAAACGGCTCTACCTTGCCAATGACTACCGCAATTTCGACATCACACCGGAGAATGTCCGCCGGTCGCGCCAAGCCTATTTTGCCAATATCTCCTATCTGGACGACAAGATCGGCACCATCCTTGACGTGCTGGATGCGACCGGCATGCGGGACGACACGATCATCGTCTTTTGCTCCGATCACGGCGATATGCTGGGTGAGCGAGGGTTATGGTTCAAAATGTCATTCTTCGAGGGATCGTCACGCGTTCCGCTGCTGGCGGCCGGAGCAGGCATTCCGGCTGGCGCCATCGGCGATCCGGTTTCAACACTCGATGTTCTCCCGACCTTGTGCGATCTGGCCGGGATTGCTCTGGATGACATCCAACCCTGGACGGATGGCGAAACACTGCTGCCCCTGACCAAAGGGGAAACTCGGCAATCTCCGGTGCTCATGGAATATGCGGCAGAAGGCTCTTACGCACCACTGGTAGCGATCCGCGAAGGGGCGTTCAAATATGTCCATTGCGAGCTTGATCCGTCACAGCTTTTCGATCTCGATACCGATCCGCACGAGACCGGTAATCTTGCCGATGATCCGGCACATGCGGTTATAGCGGCCCAATTCGCGTCGAAAGTTGCGGCGCGCTGGGACTTGGCGTCCTTTGACAGTGCTGTCCGGGAGAGCCAGGCGCGGCGCTGGGTTGTCTACCCGGCATTGCGCAACGGCAACTATTACCCTTGGGATTTTCAGCCGCTGCAAATGGCCTCGGAACGCTACATGCGCAACCACATGGATCTCAACACGCTCGAAGAGCGCAACCGTTTTCCGCGGGGAGAATAAGCCATGTCGCAGGTTGCGGATTACGTGATTGTCGGATCGGGTTCGGCGGGAGCGGCCCTCGCCTACCGGCTGTCGGAGAACGGCAAACATTCCGTCATCGTCATCGAATATGGCGGCACAGATATCGGACCATTCATCCAGATGCCGGCAGCCCTGTCATTTCCAATGAACATGTCGCTCTACGACTGGGGGTACGAGAGCGAGCCAGAACCGCATCTCGGTGGCCGCCGGCTTGCAACGCCGCGCGGCAAGGTTCTGGGCGGCTCGTCTTCAATCAACGGTATGGTCTATGTGCGCGGTCATGCCCGTGATTTCGACCATTGGTCCGATCAGGGAGCCGCCGGCTGGTCATTTGCCGACGTCCTGCCTTATTTCAAACGAATGGAGAATGCGCATCTCGGCAATGAACGCACTGATCCGGTCTGGCGCGGCACCGATGGTCCGCTTCACGTCAAGCGTGGCCCTCGGGAAAACCCTCTCTATGAGGCCTTTGTTCAGGCCGGCGCACAGGCCGGCTTCGAACTGACCGATGATTACAACGGGCGCAAGCAGGAGGGCTTCGGCCCGATGGAGCACACCATCCACAAGGGGCGCCGCTGGTCGACCGCCAATGCCTATCTGCGCCCGGCTATGCGGCGCAGGAACTTCACTCTGGTCACAGGATTGGCGCGCCGAGTTATCATGGACGGCAAACGCGCCGTTGGAGTGGAAATTCAATCCGGAGGACAGACAAAAACGATCACCGCGCGGAAGGAGGTCATCCTCGCCGCATCCTCGATCAATTCTCCGAAACTGCTGATGTTGTCCGGTATCGGCCCGGCGGATCATCTGAAAAGCAACGGAATCGACGTGGTGGCGGATCGGTCGGGCGTGGGACAGAACCTGCAGGATCACCTGGAGCTTTACGTGCAGCAGGAATGTACGCAACCAATCACGCTCTATTCGAAACTCAACCTATTCTCCAAGGCCCTGATTGGAGCGCGGTGGCTGTTTTTCAAGTCCGGACTTGGTGCCACCAACCATTTCGAATCCGCCGCATTTCTGCGCTCCCGGCCGGGAGTCGATTACCCTGATATCCAGTATCATTTCCTCCCCGTCGCGATCCGCTATGACGGCAAGGCAGCGGCAAAAACACATGGTTTTCAAGCGCATGTTGGGCCGATGCGATCGAAATCACGGGGCAGTGTGGCATTGCGTTCCGCCGATCCCCGCGACAAACCGGTCATCCGCTTCAACTATATGTCACATCCAGAGGACTGGCCGGAGTTTCGTCACTGTATCCGACTTACACGGAATGTCTTTGCGCAAGCCGCACTGGATCCATTTCGCGGCGCCGAAATCGCGCCCGGTGCTGCGGTGCAGTCCGATGCGGAGTTGGATGACTATATTCGCAACCACGCCGAAAGCGCCTATCATCCCTGCGGCACCTGCCGGATGGGCCAGGCGGATGACAAGGACGCCGTTGTCGATCCGGAATGCCGGGTCATCGGCGTTGATGGTTTGCGTGTTGCCGATTCATCGATCTTCCCGCGCATTACCAATGGCAATCTCAACGGGCCGTCGATCATGACCGGAGAAAAAGCGGCCGATCATATTCTGGGGCGTCAGCCGCTTGCACCTTCGAATCTTGATCCGTGGATCCATCCCGACTGGCGAAATACCGACCGCTGAACCGGTCAGCCGAACGGTCATCAAGCCATTTCGCCATCGACGCCCAGATATTGGGTCAGGGCACACACAAGGTGATAGAAAATGCTCGCCGGCACATGGTCGGCAACGGATTTACCGGTGGCATCGATTCGATCAATCCACATGCCGCGCGGTGCGGGATCGATATGCCAGCGGAACAGCCGGCCGACTCGCGCCTCGATCTCCGGTCTGAGATCCGGACCTTTGGTGCCGTCCAGCGCGATCACCGCCTTGACCGCCTCACTTTGCGGCCAACTGCGCGAAATCATATCAAGCGGCATGCCCTCGCGGGATACCGCGCCATAGGCCAGGCCGGTGGCACGATTGAGCCCGTTTGCGATAGCCGAAGCGTAGAGTTTGCGGGCGAAAGGGATGAGATCTTTCTGACCGCTGTGATTGGCAAAATCGATCAGCAGGGATGCCCATTCGAAGTGGTGACCGGGTTCAGTCCAACTGCCCTTCTCACCTGGCGACGGCTGCCAGTCGCCATCGAAAAACTCGCCAAGCGTCCAGCTGTCGGCATCGAAGAAATGGCTGCGAAACAGGGCGATGATGCGTGCCGCGCGACGCAGATAGGCGCGATCTCCGGTAACCTGGTACCAGGCAAGGAAGGCCTCAAGCAGATGCATATGCGGATTGGCGCGGCGGAAATCCGAGCCCTGCGCGGTTTCGTGAAACCCGTGCATACGTTCGTCTTCCAGGTTCTCGTCGATGAAAGCAAACGTATCCTTGCCGAGTTCGGCCGCAGCCGCGTGGCCGCTTTTATGGGCATGCGCCATGGCCAGCAAAATAAATGCATGGTCGTAGGCATCTTCGACCGGGTCGGCGATACTGCCATCGACATTCAGTGCCCGCACCCAGCCGCCGCTTTTCGTGCGGCCGAAGCGCGTCAGGAAATCGATGCCATGCGATATCAATTGATCGGCAGGTCCGTCCCAGCCATGAGCCTTGGCCACCGAAAACGCATAGATCTGCCGCGCGGTCGTGCGCACACGTTTGGGTAGCGGCAGGGGCTCACCGTCGAAGTTCAATGCTTCGAAGAAGCCACCATTGACCCTATCCACTCCAGCGTCGGACCACAAAGGCAGGGTCTCGTCGAACAGCCATGCACGGACACGCTTCTTCCAGGCGCCGCTTTGGGGAACCGCATCGCCAACCGGAGTGAACTTGGTTTCCAGCCGCCCGCTTTTTTCCAGCCGTTCAACCACTTTCTTGACGTTCTGGCTTTCCGCCGCAGGCGCGACAAAGGTGGCAT
>JAJFHT010000128.1 GCA_021775495.1 Hyphomicrobiales bacterium
GGCGATAATGGCTTCGATATGGGCGAAGTCGACATCGGTTGCCGTCTGCTGATCGGCAAGGACGAACTTGTCGTTGAAGACGTTGAGGCCCTTGTTTTCCATCGCTCCCATGTTGAAGTCCGAGACCGCGACGATATTGAAAACATCAAGGTCATACTCGCGACCAAAAACCTTCTCGTCCCACTCCATCGACCGCTTCAACGCATCCATCGCATAGGCCGCTCGTGCTTCCTTGCCATGCTCGACATAGATGGCCAGATCCACTTTGCGTTCAGATGCGGTGGTGAACGTGTCTTTCAGGACGCCGAGATCTCCTGCCACCAATGCAAACAGATAGGACGGTTTGGGGAAGGGGTCGTGCCATTCGGCGTAATGTCCGCCGCCGGGCAATGTTCCACCCCCGGTGAAATTGCCGTTCGAAAGCAAAATCGGTGCTTCGTTGCTGTTGGCTTCGATGCGCACCTTGTATGTCGACAGGATGTCTGGGCGGTCGAGAAAATAGGTGATGCGGCGAAAACCCTCGGCCTCGCACTGGGTACAGTAGACGTTGTTCGTCCGGTAAAGGCCCATCAACGCGGTGTTTGTCGCCGGAGAAAGTTCGGTTTCGATTGTCAGGACGAAACGTGCTTCAGACGGTGGTGCTGTGATGCGCAGTTCGTCGGACGTGGCGTGAAAACTTTCCTCAGGTGCCGCGGAACCGTTGAATTCAAGCCTTTGCAGTTCCAGGCCGTCACCAGCAAGGATCAATAATGCACCGGCTGCAGCATGCGCGCTGCGTTCGACCGTCAACCGAGCGACAACACGCGTTGCGGTCGGCGACAGCTGAAAGGTCAGTTCCGTTTCGGGAATCAGATAGTCGGATGGCTTGTAGTCCTCGAGCCGAAAAACCTGTCCGCTGTCGGTGCGCATTTGCGTCTTCTCCATTGCCCTTTTTGCCACCAGACCCCATCTTTGTGGCGTTCGGTTGGTTTCGGTTCCGGGAATTGCCGAATTTATTTGACGGGCGCTCTTTACACGAAAAGACTGGCCGACAACACTACTGCAACTCCGTCACGCACATCTCCTTCCAACATGACAGACCAGAGGCCTTCATGACCGCAATGACGCCGAAATTCGGATTGGGTGCATCGATCCTTCGCACCGAAGACAACGCCTTCATCACGGGCAAGGGCGCCTACACGGATGATCTTCAGCAGGCGAACACGCTGCATGGCTATGTGCTGCGGTCCCCGGTCGCGAACGCAACTTTTACGATCGGCTCACTCGAAGACGCAATGGCGGCTCCCGGTGTTCGTCTGGTATTGACCGGAGCCGACATTGAACATCTCGGCCCGCTCAAGACTGCCGGTATGCAGATATTGCCGAACGCCAAACTTGGAACAGCCAGAGACATCCCGATCCTGTGCCGGGATCAGGTGCACTATGTCGGCGATGCCGTGGCTTTCATTGTGGCCGACACGGCAGAACACGCGCAGGACGCCTCGGAGCTTGTCGAAATCGACTACGACACCTCGGAAGTCATTGCCGCGACGGATAGGGCATTGGAACCGGATGCTCCATTGGTCTGGCCAGATGCCGGTACGAACCAGTCCTACGAGTTTGAAGTGGGCGATGCCGAACGGGCCGCCGCCGCCTTCGACAAGGCTGAACGCGTCAGTAGCATCCATTTCATCAACAACCGTCTTGTTTGCAACTACATGGAACCGCGCGCGGCGGTTGGCGAATGGCGTGAAGACGAGGACCGCTATGTCTTGACCACCGGATCGCAGGGCGTGCACGGCATTCAGAATGTGCTGGCCCGCCAGGTGTTCGATATCGACAAAGCTCAATTGCGGGTCATAACGCCGGATGTCGGCGGTGGTTTCGGGCCCAAAGTGTTTTGCTATCGGGAATACGCACTGGTGCTGGAAGCTGCGAGGCGGGCAGGTGCCAGGGTTAAATGGACATGCGACCGCACGGAACATTTCCTCACCGATGCGCAGGGGCGGGACAATGTCGTCGAGGCGGATATGGCTATGGACGGCAACGGCCGGTTTCTTGGCCTGCGTGTCAGACTGACGGCCAATATGGGCGCCTACAATTCGCAGTTCGGGCCGGCGATTCCGATGTTTGGAGCCAATATGGCGACCGGGGTGTACGACATATCGGCGCTTCACATGCGCATTGTCGGCGTTCACACCAACACCTGTCCGGTCGACGCCTATCGTGGCGCGGGGCGCCCGGAAGCGGCCTTCCTGATCGAAAAACTGGCCGATCAATGCGCCCGTGACATCGGGATCGGCCCGGATGAAATCCGCCGCCGCAATTTTATCAGGCCGGAGCAGTTTCCCTATCACACGCAAAGCGGCCGAAAATACGATGTCGGGGAATTCGCCGGTCATATGGACCAGGCCATGCAGCGGGCGGACTGGGCCGGCTTTGAAAAGCGGCGTGCCGGGGCTGAAACACGCGGAATGGTTCGTGGCATCGGCATGGCAACCTATATCGAAGCCTGTGCTTTTGCCGGGTCCGAGCCTGCCCATCTGGAACTCAACGGCGACGGCACGGTGACTTTGTTGATTGGCACCCAGTCGAACGGACAAGGTCATGCAACGGCCTATGCGCAGCTTGTCGCCGACAAGCTCAATCTGGATATGGACCGCATCACCGTTCACCAGGGTGACACGGATCGGCTTGCCGAAGGCGGTGGCACCGGAGGGTCCAGGTCGATCCCGCTCGGCGGCGTTTCAACTGCCCGTGCCGGTGAGGATCTTGCCGACAAGATCAGGAAGAAGGCGGCCGATCTGCTGGAGGCCTCCTCCGGCGATATCGAACTTGCCGATGGCACGGCGCGCATTGTCGGAACCGACCGGATGCTGACCTATGCCGAGATTGCCAAATCGGCGACTGATCCCGAGGATCTCAAGGGGTTTGGCAATTTCGTTCAGGACGAAGCGACCTATCCGAACGGCACGCATATTTGCGAATTGGAAATCGATCCAGCCACCGGTACGACGGAAATCCTGAAATACACCATTGTCGATGATTTCGGCGTCACGGTGAACCCGATCCTGCTGCAGGGCCAGGTGCACGGCGGCGTCGTGCAGGGAATCGGCCAGTGCCTGTCCGAAAAAGCGATCTATGACGACGGGGGGCAACTGATCAGCGCAAGTTTCATGGATTACGCCATGCCGCGGGCGGACAATGTCCCCTATTTCGATTTTGACACCCGCAACGTTCCTTCGACCACAAATGCGCTGGGCATCAAGGGCGCTGGCGAGGCCGGAACGATCGGCGCGGCACCGGCCGTGATGAATGCGCTGACCAACGCGCTGCACACGGCCTACGGAATTGAACATATCGACATGCCGGCAACGCCTGAACGCGTCTGGCAGGCGATCACCGATGCCCGCATCGGCTGACGGTAAAGCGAAAGGAAGGGCGCCAGACGGGTGTCCGGTCAATGACGGCAGATATCGACGCGATTGCAACTGAGAAAAGCCCGCTTACCGGCATCGGCTTGAAGATCGCTTCCGTGACTGTGTTCATGGTCATGGCGTCCTGTATCAAGGCGGCTGGTTCGCTGCCGCCGGGCGAACTTGTTTTCTTCCGCTCGTTCTTTGCCATGTTTCCAATCCTCACCTTTCTCGCGATGCGTGGTCAACTGCGCTCGGCATTCAGCACGTCGAGGCCATTCAGCCACATTGCGCGTGGTCTCGTGGGTGTCTCAGCCATGGCCAGCAGTTTCTACGGCCTGACGCATCTGCCGCTGCCCGATGCCATAGCCATCGGATACGCCAAGCCGATGATCGTCGTGGTCTTCGGGGCTCTGTTTTTGGGTGAAACCATTCGCATCTATCGTTGGACGGCAGTGTTGATCGGCTTGGCCGGCGTGCTGATCATTTCCTGGCCCAAACTGACCCTGATTTCCGGCGAGGCCGGATTCGCCAACACCCAGGTTCTCGGTGTGATCGCTACGCTTGCGGCTGCAACACTGGCCGCCTGTGCCATGATGCTTGTTCGCCGTCTGGTGTTCACGGAAAAGACCCCGACCATCGTTTTGTGGTTTTCACTCACCGCGACGGTGGCATCGCTGCTGACATTGCCATTCGGCTGGGATGTTCCCAGCAACCGGCAACTCACCTTGCTGTTGGTTGCAGGCTTTTGCGGAGGAGCCGGCCAGATTCTGCTGACGCAGAGTTATCGTTACGCTGAAATGTCGACGATCGCCCCGTTTGAGTATGTCTCGATGCTGCTGGCCATCGCTATCGGCATTTTCGCTTTCGGTGATATTCCGACCGTCGAGATGCTGATCGGCGGACTGATCGTCATGGCGGCAGGAATTTTCATCATCTACCGCGAACAACGGCTTGGCCTGAAACGCGCCGGCGCCAGGCGATACGTGACGCCGCAAGGGTAATCGGGGTCTCGGTTCAGGATCAGTCCATCGATCCGGATGTCGACATATATTGCTTACTAGATGCGTGGCTTTGGCGCAGGCACACGATCTGAGTCACCGGAGTTTGGCTCTCCCTTTGGTTCGATCAACAACACCTTAACCTCTTCTTCCGCTCGGGGACGGTGCACAACACCTTTCGGAACAACAAACATTTCGCCTGTCTTGACAGTTCTTGAGGGCTCCCCCTCGATATCCATGACCATTTCACCCTCAAGAACGTAGAAGAAATCGTCAGTTTTATCGTGCTTGTGGAATGGATACTCACCTTTGAATTTGACGACCATGACATCGTTCTCGTTGTAGTCAGCCACGACATGCGGGTCCCAATGCGTTGAAAAATGCGCCAGCTTGTCTGTCAGATTGACGGTCTTCATGTCGGGTGTCCTGATCCTATCAGTGGTGGTGGTACAAATAGCACCAAAGCTGTCTTAACTCATTGACAGGGATGCTGTGGAGATTAGCTGTGCCACGGGTCCTGTCACACTGGGCGAAAAGCAGTCGCTGCTTCCCGTCCGACCGACCCTAGACAAACACCGGATAGAGTGATGCCACAAGTAGCATTGCCATGCTCACGTTGAAAATCCTCAGGCGGCGCGGGCTGGTCAGCAGCCGCTGCATCTGTTGGCCCAGCAATGTCCACGAGCCGACCGACGGCAGGTTGATTGCGCCGAAGATCACCGCAACCAGTGTGATGGTGGCAAGGCTTTGCGTCGGCGTGTAGACGCTGACCGCAGTCAGGGCCATCGCCCAGGCTTTTGGATTGACCCATTGAAACAGCGCGGCCTGAAGGAATGTGAACGGCTTGCCGGTGGTTTTCGCGCCGTCGGCAGGAGCCGCGGTAGCGATCTTCCAGGCCAGGAAGACAAGATAGGCGACGCTGAGAAGTTTGAGGACGGTGTAACTCAGCGGGTAGGCGTCAAACAGTTGAATCAACCCGACGCCGACCAGCACCACCATGAAGACGAAACCAAGACCGACGCCAAACATGTGCGGCAGGGTTCTGCGAAATCCAAAATTGGCTCCGGAAGCCATCAACATGAGATTGTTGGGGCCGGGTGTGATCGAGGTCACAAGAGCGAAGGCGGCCAGCGCTGTCAGCAATTCGTAGGTCATGCATGAACAATATGCCGACCAATCTGATCGCGGATTGCGTATCTGATCTGAAATCGATAATTATTTGCAACAAATGAGCGACCTTGACCAAATCGGCCAACATATATTGCGCGTTCTGTCCACCAATGGACGGATCTCCAATATCGATCTTGCCGACCGCGTTGGCCTGTCGCCCTCGGCATGCCTGCGCCGGGTACAGGATCTTGAGCGGTCCGGCACCATCAAGGGTTACCGCGCAGTGCTTGATCAGGCTGCTGTCGGCAAGAGCTTTACGGCCTATATCGGCGTTGGCCTTTCCGATCATTCCAAGGCATCGCAGGAGGCGTTCGAACGCTCGATTGCCTTGGCTCCGGAAGTCCGAGAATGTCACAACACCACCGGCGTTATCGAATACATGCTTCGGGTCGAAGTCGCCGACCTCGCCGCCTACAAGTCTTTCCATACCAATGTGCTGGGGACATTGCCGCAGGTCAGCGCCATCACTTCTTATGTGGTGTTGGGATCGCCAAAGGACGAGCGCGCCTGAGTTGACCGCATCTCGATTGAACCGGGAGCCATGTCGTCGCGACACGGTAAGATGCGATAACAGCCGAAGTCCGAACATTTGGGGATGTGCAAATGACCGCCAAAGCCGAACTCAACCAGGGAAACCTGTGGAAGGAACAGGCATTCACCATTGCGCATGCTGACAGCGGAGCGTTTGAGGGCAGGGGTCTGCGGGCATTTTTCGAGTATCGCAAACTCGGCATCGACACAGCCACATCGGGCAAATTCGGCGCCCATGTCATCCGAGCGGTTCCCGGACGCCATTCAAAGGGCGAGTGGCACACGCACGATCTCGACTTCCAGATGGTATATGTGACCAGGGCTGGGTGGTGTTTGAATATGAAGGGCAGGGCGAGCACATCCTGCGCGAGGGCTCTTGTGTCCTGCAACCTCCCGGTATCCGCCACCGGGAAGTCCGCCACTCCGACGACATGGAACTGCTCGAGATCATCTCACCGGC
>JAJFHT010000129.1 GCA_021775495.1 Hyphomicrobiales bacterium
TCTCGATGAAGGAGCGTGGGGTCCGGGCCAATGAAGGCATCGAGATCATGCGCAAATACTGGATGGGCGAGCGCTTCGACTACCAGGGCAAGATTTTTCAGTTGGAAGATGTCGACATGCTGCCGCCGCCCTATCAGAAGGGTGGCCCGCCGCTATGGGTCTGCGGGCGTAGCGATCCGGCGATGCGCCGCGCCGCGAGACTTGGTGACGGATGGCAACCCTATATGTACACGCCCGACCTGCTGAAGGATTCGGTCAGCAAGGTCAGGGGTTTCGCAGACGAGGCCGGACGCGACTTGCCGGCGGATTTCGCATTCACGAGTTTCATGTATGTCAGCATGCATGATGATGTCGAAGAGGCACGCAACCGGGCAATCGAACAATTGTCATACCGCTTCAACATGCCGTTCGAAAAGATCGTCGACAAATACTGCGCGTATGGACCGGCCGATCGGATCATCGAGCACCTCGCACAATACGTCCAATCAGGCGCCAATCACATTATCATCGGTCTGGTCATGCCGCCCGAAGAGCGCATGGACTATGTTGCGAAACTGGCGAGTGATATCCTGCCCGAACTGCAAAAGATGAAAACCCCCTGAAGGTCGGTCAATGAGCACGGAACTGACAATCGCCGACCTGCAGGAGATGATCGGTCGGTCACGATTTCATCAACTGTTTCATCCCGAAGTTCTCGGCGTCGACAACAAGGCGCTTCAACTGACAATCAAGCTGAGCATGCGGGAAGAATTCGAACGGCAACCGGGAACCAACCAATGGCACGGCGGTACGATCTCGGCCATTATCGACACAGCCGGCTGCTATGCGCTGGCGTTGCTGTCGGCGGAACCTCTGCCGACGATCAATTTCCGTACGGATTATCTGCGGCCGGCGATCGGAACCGATCTGACTGCAATCGCGCAAGTCAGGCAGGCCGGCCGAAAAGTCGGGGTGGTCGATGTTGACGTTCACGATGATAATGGACGGCTGATTGCGCTCGGCCGGGCCAGTTATTCGATTTCGGCCGCGCAAGGGAGTACGGACCAATGATCGACGAAACCGGTAGTAGCAGAATTTCGGTAA
Organism: Hyphomicrobiales bacterium; assembly: GCA_021775495.1. GTDB lineage: Bacteria > Pseudomonadota > Alphaproteobacteria > Rhizobiales > Rhizobiaceae > JAJFHT01. Next base: position 1,084 of record JAJFHT010000129.1, read on the forward strand.
TCGGCGGCACCGGGGCTCTCGGATCGGGCCTGGCATTGCGGTGGGCCCTTGCCGGGCATGACGTCATCATTGGGTCGCGCGACGGCGCGCGAGCCGAACAGGCGGCAGGCGAACTGTCCACGGGATCCAAGCCTATCTCCGGAGCGGAGAATTCGGTTGCCGCGGGGCAGGGGGACATTGTCGTTTTGACCGTTCCCTATGCCAACCACTCCGCAACGCTCGAAACGATACTTCCTCATCTGAACGGCAAGATCCTGATCGACGTAACGGTGCCACTGATGCCTCCAAAAGTCCGAACCGTACAATTGCCTGAGGGCGGTTCGGTTGCCAAGGCGGTGCAAAAACAGCTTGGAGACGAGGTGCGTGTCGTCTCGGCTTTCCAGAATGTTGCCGCGGCGCACCTGGCCGATCCGGACCACGACATCGATTGCGACGTGCTGGTCTGTGGAAACGACCCCCAGGCACGCGAAACCGTCATCGAACTGGCAAAAGATGCAGGCATGCGGGCCTGGCATGCCGGCCGGATCGACAATTCCGCGATTGCCGAAGCCCTGACCTCGGCTTTGATTTTTATGAACGGCCATTACAAGATCGACGGTGCGGGGATTCGCATATCGGGGACGCCCGGTTCTGCCGAGGCGAAACAAGGAGCTTAATCAACGTCTTCATGACCGACGCATTCACCATTCAGGCACTGAAAGATTTTCCGATGGTTGCGGCGGGAGATGATCTTGCGGCGATCATTGCCGACAGCCTGGGTGCAAACAATGTGACGCTAGAAGATGGCGACATTCTTGTTCTCGCTCAGAAGATCGTGTCGAAAGCGGAAAACCGGATCGTCGATCTGCGGACGATCTCTCCCGGCGTGGAGGCGCGGGAGTTGGCGTGCTCGGTGGACAAGGACCCTCGAATGGTCGAACTGGTTCTGGCCGAGAGCCGGTCGGTTGTCCGCAAGGTTCCCGGTGTTCTGATTACCGAGCATCGCAACGGCTGGATCATGGCCAATGCCGGTATCGATGCATCAAATATTGCATCGGATGCCGGCGACGACCTGGTTCTCCTGCTGCCTGAAGATCCGGACAAATCCAGCGCTGATCTGCGATTGCGGATGCGGGAGCGATACGGCTTCGAGATCGGCGTCGTCATCAGTGACAGTTTCGGTCGTCCGTGGCGGCTAGGAACGACCGGTGTCGCGATCGGTGCGGCCGGAATACCAAGCCTGTGGGACAGGCGTGGTGCCACCGATCGGTTTGGCAGAGAACTCAAAGTCAGCCAGCAGGCGGTCGCCGATGAGATTGCAGCTGCAGCCTCGCTGCTGCAGGGGCAGGGCGATGAGGGCCGGCCGGTTGTTCTGGTCCGCGGTTTTGATTTCAACGCCAATGGAGCACCCCCGGCGCGGCCTGCATCAGATCTGATCCGCCAAGCCTCGGAGGACCTGTTTCGATGAGCGCGAAAAAAGTCATCGCCCTTTCGGGCGGGGTTGGCGGCGCCAAGTTGGTGCTTGGCCTTTCGCACCTGTTGGCTCCTGAGCGTCTCGTCGTCGTGACCAATACCGGCGATGATTTCGATCATCTTGGTCTGCGCATCTGCCCGGACACCGATACGGTTCTTTATACGTTGGCCGGACTGGCCGATCCCGAACGCGGATGGGGAAGGGTGGATGAAACCTGGACCTTCATGAAAGCCGTGCAGGCGATGGGCGGTGAAGACTGGTTCAATCTGGGAGATGGCGATCTTGCGCTGCACATTCTACGCGCAAACCGGCTCGCAGAGGGGGCAAGTCTCAGTCAAGTTACCGCGGACATCGCCGATTCTCTCGGCATCGGGGCGGCGATTGTACCGATGAGCGATCAGAACGTTGCGACAATGGTCAATACGCCCGACGGGGCATTGGCGTTTCAGCACTATTTCGTTCGAGACCGCTGCGCGCCGACCGTAACCGGATTCACATTTGATGGTGTCGAGCTGGCGCAGCCGGCTCCTGCGTTGATGTCGGCCTTGAACGACAAAGTTGCAGCGGTCATTATCGCCCCGTCAAACCCATATGTCAGTGTCGATCCGATCCTGGCGGTGCCGGGATTGAGACGACAGCTTCGGGAGTGCGCGGTGCCGATTGTTGCGGTTTCGCCGATTATCGGCGGAGATGCGATCAAGGGTCCGGCCGCCAAGATGATGCGCGAACTTGGCGTCGAGGTATCCGCGCTGGAAATCGCCAAACATTATCAGGGATTTGTCGACGGCCTGATCATCGACGAAGTTGACGGTGATCTGGCGCCGGAAATTGCCGATTTGGGTATGGCCGTCGAAGTCGGTCCAACGCTCATGCGTGATCTGAGTGACCGGATCAAACTGGCTGATTTGACTGTCAATTTCGCTGCCCGGCTGGAAGGTGGGATCAACCGATGACCGAGATCATTGTCCCGATCAAGAACCTTGCCCGTGCAAAGCAGCGTCTGGCCGGAATCCTGACACCGGATGAGCGTGCCGGACTGGTTCTGGCGATGCTGCAAGATCTTCTCACCGTCATTGCGGGACTCGACAGCGGGCGCATCCGGGTGGTCAGCAATGATGATGATGTATTCGATGTCGCCCGCAGATATGATTCCAGGATCGTCCGGGAAGAACATCCGGCCGGATACAATGCCGCGGTCGCGCTCGGATTGGCGGAAGTGCCCCAGACACGCAATGTCGCGGTATTGCCGGGGGATGTTCCGTTGGCAACAGAGGCTGAAATCGCCGCCTTGATTGCGCCGGTCGCATTCGGAAGACCGGAAGTACGCCTGGTCGCGGACCGCAATTTGCGCGGTACCAACGGCCTGTTCCTGTCATCTGCGGATTTGCTGCAGCCCGCATTCGGCCCTGACAGTTTTGCCGAATACCGGCAGTCGGCCAGCCAAACAGGATCAGGCCTGGAAATCGTCAGTGCTCCGGGTCTGGCCCATGACGTCGATCTGCCTGTTGATCTGGATGATCTGGCCGCCGCCGAGCGGCACAATGCGACCCACGCGTTTCTGCACGGCATTGGGCGAGCGGCCGATCTTCGCGTTTTGGAGCGAGGTGCCGCATGAATACGATGAGGATCAATATCGAGGGCATGATGGCACGGTTGACCGATGCCGAAGCGTTCGAGCTGATTGATCAGCCGCAGGATCGCCTGTTGGCACGTGCTGCGGCGATGCGCGACGATGGCCATGGCAGGCTGATCAGCTATTCGCGCAAAGTGTTCATCCCGCTGACGCAATTGTGCAGGGATGTCTGTCACTATTGCACTTTCGCCAAGGCGCCGCGGAAGCTTGGCGCGGCCTATCTCAGTCCCAAAGAGGTGCTGGCCATTGCCAGGGCGGGCAAAGCGGCCGGGTGCAAGGAGGCGCTGTTTACCCTCGGAGACAAGCCTGAACTGCGTTATGCGGCGGCGCGCAAGGCGTTGGACGAGCTCGGATATGCAAGCACCATCGACTATCTGCGCGCCATGGCGGATCTGGTGCTGAAGGAAACAGGACTACTGCCGCACCTCAACCCCGGCGTGATGAGCGCAGATGAAATCGCATCGCTGCGTCCTGTGTCCGTTTCGATGGGTATCATGCTGGAAAGCGTGTCACCGCGTCTTGGAGCGCGCGGTCAATGTCATCACGGGTCTCCCGACAAGGACCCGGATATCCGGCTTGCGACCATCGACGAAGCCGGACGCCAGAAAGTGCCGTTCACCAGCGGAATTCTCATTGGCATCGGTGAAACGCGGCTCGAACGGATCGAGAGCCTACTGGCTCTGCGTGAATTGCATGACCGCCATGGGCATCTGCAGGAAATCATCATCCAGAATTTCCGCGCCAAGCCAGGAACCCGAATGGCTGACGCGCCGGAACCTGATCTTGCCGACCTGCAATGGACCATCGCCGTGGCGCGGCTGATTTTCGGGCCGGCGATGTCGATACAGGCTCCCCCCAACCTGTCCGCCAGCGGGGCGGAGGCGCTTGTGGCCGCCGGCATCAATGACTGGGGCGGGGTATCGCCAGTGACCCCCGATCATGTCAATCCGGAAGCTCCCTGGCCGCATCTGGATGATTTGGCAAAAGACACCGCGTCGTGCGGCAAGCTGCTGGTGGAGCGCCTGGGAATCTATCCGCAATTCGCGCTTGATGGCCGGAAATGGCTCGATACCGGTCTGAAGACAGCGGTTCTTGACCATATTGACGCCGACGGACTTGCGCGCACTGACAGCTGGTCGCCTGGCGCCGCTGACCAGGAACTGCCGGAAATTCCGGCAACACCGGGATTTGTCTGCGATGGTCAGGTCGAACGAATTCTGCAAAAGGCGGATACCGGCGACGGTCTGAACCTGCGTGAGATCACCCGCCTTCTTGCCGCACGTGACGGCGAGGTTGCTCTCATAGCCCAGGCAGCCGATGAACTGCGCCAAAGGATCTGCGGGGATAGGGTGAGTTATGTCGTTACCCGCAATATCAACTACACCAATATCTGTTATTTCAAATGCCGCTTCTGTGCCTTCTCGAAAGGCAAGATGAGCGAAAACCTTCGGGGCCGCCCCTACAATCTGGATCTCGACACGATTACCCAACGGGCACGGGACGCCTGGGACCGCGGCGCCGTGGAAGTCTGCCTGCAGGGCGGAATACATCCGGACTACACCGGTCAGACCTATCTCGATATTCTCGGGGCGATCAAATCCGAATTGCCAGATATGCATGTTCATGCGTTTTCTCCGCTTGAAATTCATCAGGGCGCCGAGACTCTCGGGATATCCATTGCGGAGTTCCTTTCGAGATTGATCGAAGCAGGTCTTGGCAGCCTGCCGGGTACGGCGGCCGAAATACTGGACGATGATGTCCGCGCTGAGCTCTGCCCTGACAAGATCAATACCGCCGAGTGGTTCGAAGTGGTTGATACCGCGCACCGGCTGGGCCTGAAAACAACCGCAACGATAATGTTCGGCCATATTGACCGTCCGCATCACTGGGCGCGCCATCTGACGCGACTGCGGGCGCAGCAGCAAAAGACCGGCGGTTTCACGGAATTGGTGCCGCTGCCGTTTGTCCATATGGAATCGCCGATTTACCTGAAGGGCGGCTCGCGGCGCGGACCGACCTGGCGGGAAACTCTTTTGCTGCATGCGGTGGCAAGGCTGGCCCTGCACCCGTTTATTCCCAACATCCAGACGTCCTGGGTCAAGCTGGGCCCCGATGGTGTTGCGGCCTGCCTCAAGGCCGGCGCGAATGATCTTGGCGGAACTTTGATGGACGAATCCATCACCCGTTCAGCTGGCGCAGAACATGGCCAGGAAATGACCCCTGAGGCGATGGAAACTTTGCTGGAAGAACTTGGCCGTCCGTCATGGCAGCGCACCACGCTCTACGGCGAAGCGGCGGCAGAACGCCGCGAGGCATCATTCGCCTGACAACCCGGTCAACCGACCAGGTTCGGAAGCCAGGTTGCAATGCCCGGAAAGGCGATGATGACGCCGATCCCGGCCAGGAACAAAAGTACGAACGGCCAGGTTGCTTTGTAAACATCGCTGATCGTCATTTCCGGAACCACGGCATTGAATGCAAACAGCGTGTAGCCGAATGGCGGCGTGATGGCTCCGAGCGTGATGTTGATCAGGAACAGCAGCCAGAACCAGACCGGATCGAATTCTAGACTGGTGACAACCGGCTGATAGATTGGGATGGTCAGCAGGATGACGGCGATCGTGTCGATGAACATGCAAAGAACGAACGGCACTGCGAGCATGATGATCAGCATGGTGATCGGGCCGTAGCCAAGGTTGGCAACCAGTTGCACCAGCTCGCTGGTGGCGCCGGTAAAAGCCAGCAATTGTGTGAACATTTTTGACATCGCCATGATGGCAAGGATCATCGCTGACACGGTGATTGCGGCCATGACCGATTCCCAGATCATTTTCATGCTGAGATTTCGGTAGATGGCAGCTGTGATCAAAGATCCCAGCACGCCGGTTGCTGCCGACTCTGATGGCGTGGCGATGCCGAGCATGATGAAACCCATCACAGAGAAGATGACAATGGCAAAGGGCAGGATGCGTATCAGTGCCATGGCTTTTTCGCCGATGGATATGTCTCCACGTTCGGAAGTGGCGCTGCCGGGCGCTAATTTGGGATTGATGGCGATGCGCGCGAAGACATAGACCAGGAAAATACCACCCATAAGCAGCCCAGGCATCACACCGGCAATCAGCAGTTTGGCAATCGAGACATCGGCGATGGAACCGACGATAATTGCCAGCAGGCTTGGAGGAATGATGGGAGCGAGGCTGGCGCCGCTGACGATCAGTCCGGCGGCTATGTCGCGGTCGTAACCGCGGGTCTGCATCCCCGGCATGATTGCCCGGCCCAACATGGCGGCAACCGCCATGGCGACACCCGAAAGGGCCCCGAACACCGCCGAAAGGACCACAACCAGTACATACTGGCGCCCGCGCACGCGTCCAACCAGCTTGTCGATCGAATCGAACAGCACATCCATTGTTCCGGAGCGGAACAGCAGCTCGCCCATCAGTATGAATAGCGGTATCGATGCCAGCGAGGTAATGGAAACGGTGTCGAGGATGCTGTTGGCAAACATCGGAAACCCGGCCGGTCCGATGATGAAATAGACGCCGGTAAGCACGGCAAACAGGAACGCCAGAAAAATCGGAGCGCCTGACAGAAACAGGGCAAACAGGATCGCGATCCCGAGCAGCAGAATCGTGTACCATTCCATCAGTCAACCCCACCGGCAAGCAGACTGTCGGACTGCCGCTGCGAGGCCGGGGCATAGCGCAGCATGTAAAGGGAACTGAGCGCCAATCCGAACGTGATGAAACTCGAAACCCACCATTGCGGTATCGGAATGATCGCCAGAGTCTCGATGTTCTTGCTGTACTGGCGCAGGTTTTCCTGCAGGCTGACATAGGCGGCAAAGGCCAGGCTGGCAAAACCGATCAGGCTGATGATCGTGTGAACGTATCCGGCGATCTGTTTGGGGATGATGTCGACAAGGATCGTCACCGCAACATGAGCCTTGTCCTTTGTGACCTTCGGCAGAGCCAGGAAGATCGAAGCGCACAGGGCATATGAGACGAAATCGCTGACCCATGCTGTCGGTGCGTTGAACATGTACCGGGTGATGACTTCATAGACATAGAACGTCACGATGCAGATCAGGCCGATTGCCGCCAACACGGCAGCGGCTTGGGTCAGCGCATCATGCAGAGCCGTCAACTTGCCGAGAATATTCCTCATCAGACACCCCGCTGAATCATTCTCTCAACGTAACAGCATATCTGGAATCTGAACCGGCGAAAAAAACCGCCGCGACAGTCGCGGCGGCTCAAGTCGTGGGAGATCCGTTACATGCCCTTTGAGGCGACGAAGTCGCGGAAGGCTTCACCGGTTGCACCGGATTTTTCAACTGCAACTTCCATCGCTCGGTCGGCAAACAGTTTGTTGGCCTCTTCGAGGGAATAGCCAATGCTGGTTTTCTTGGCACCGCCGGCCATCATGGCGGCGTTTTCTTCGTCAAGAAGCTTGTTGAATACGCCGATGGTGTCCTGCTCAAGCTTGTGACCGGCTTCGAGCATGGCTTTCTGTGTTTCGGCGTCGAGCGCGTTCCACTTGTCCAGATTCATCATGATCAGGTAGGACACGGTGCCGAATGCCGGTTCGGCCAGATACGGGGTGACCTCATGGAACTTGAAGCCGACTGCGCCGACGCTCGGCCACACAAGCCCGTCGATCACACCTTTTTCAGCGGCCGAATATAGTTCACCGAATGGAATGACCACGGCGGTACCGCCGAGCGATCCTACAATCTTGTTGTAGGAGGGCAGGGCACGGATTTTCATGCCGTCAAGTTTCTTTGCGGCATCCATTTCGTTCTTGAGAAAAAACCGAAATCCGGTGGTTGCGGTCGGAATCGACAGAACCTTCAGATTCTGTGTTTCCTGATAATGTTTGTCGACCCATTCCCACACGCCACTCGAACGGCGCTTCTCGATGTCTCCGTTGACTGCGTCGATCGCGGCGCCAATGCCGGTTGTGCCGGTGTGGTAGAGACCATGGGTGTAGATGAGATCAAAAACACCCGATGCTACCGGCTGAAGCTGTTTGCCGCCGGGAACCACTTCCGGGCCGCTCGGTTTGATCGTTACTTTTCCACCGGTCATTTCCTTGACCAGGTCGATGTATCCGTAGGCCATGTTGGCGGTGCCGGAATGGTTTGCGCCCCAGGCCGTCAGCATTTTCATGTCTGCTGCCAGAGTCGCCGCCGTTGAAATCGCCAATCCGACTGCGGTGGCCGTCAGAAGTTTCACAAGCTTGTTCATTGGTTTCCTCCAGGTTGTTGTCACGATCACAGCTGTCCTCTCAGCTTCCCAGATGATCGTACCGGCCGTCTGATCGGCGAACCGTAAGGCATATTATGGAGTATACTTCCTATTTTGTCGAATCGTCTGTTAACAGATCTTCTAAGGCGTTGGAATTGCTGGTTTTGGTGGCGTCTTCCTGGGCGATTTAATGCATCGAGACTACGGAATCAGGACCGTTTTGGTTCTCTATTGTCGCCAATAGATCCTTTGAGCGGTGCCCGCGAAAATCATCGATTTTTCGGTTTCGCTGAAATCCCGGGTGATTGTCTTGAACGTGTCAATCCACTGCAAAAAACCGATATGGAGGTTTGCGACCGGATAGTCCGAACCGAACATCACCCGGTCGGGACCGAACGCGTCTATGCATTCCAGAACAACCGTCCGCAGACTGTCGATGTTCCAGTCATTGTCGTAGGCAACCGGGTCGGAAATTTTCAGGGAAGTATTGGGAGCGGCCGCCAGGCGACGCAAACCCGCGCGCCAGCGTTGCATGCCCTCAGTATCGCGGTCGATCGGTGCACCGCAATGTCCGATGATGATCGGCGTGTCGGGAAATTTCGCAGCGAGGCGAAAAGCCTCGTCTGTCTGCCAGGGGGAAATCAGCATTTCGAAACTGAGATCCAGCCGGGAAAGGGTGGCGAAATTCCGGAGCCAGACCGGGTTTTCCATCAGGTTGCGATCGGAAATCCGTGAACGCGCCGGTTTCGGATGCCACAACATGATATCCCTTATTCCGGCAACCCGATCAAAGCCGGCCTGTCTTTCAAGAATGGCTTGCGCCCGCGGTTCTGCTAGCGGCGCATGGGCAATCAAACGGTTGGCGACGTTCTCCTTACGGTTCATCCCGCACAACCATTCGGTCTCTGCGACCGGATCGTTGGCGTTCCAGTTGGCCTCGACATGAATGCTGGCGACAATCCCGCCTGGTCTGGCAAGATCCGTATAATCGGCCGGCAAGTGATCGCGGCGAAGCGGCGACAGACCGTTGTCCGGTTCCGCCGGTGCCAGCCATGGATATCTTGCCGGATCGTATTGCCACAGGTGAAAATGCGCATCGATGATCGGTCCGTCATATTCGGTGCCGGCCATGCTGTTTCGCTCCGGATGTCAGGTGAGTTCCGGACGTGCGACAACCAGGCAGCAATTGCCCGGCCGAACCTGGCCCGGATGCCGTTTGCCGTAAAGGATCCCGTCTGCCTTGTAGGTGAGTTCCGCCGGCTCCCGGCGAGGGTCGGTCAGGCAATGAATTCTACCGGCAGTCTGTCCGGCGCGCACTTCGGTGCCAAGTGCATGGTCCGGTTCGAAAACGCCATCATCCGTTGCCAGCACATGGGCGCTGGTCCCGGCGATTGTGTGAAACGGGACGTCGATGCCGGTCGCAACGGCGTCCGTGGTGGGCTCTGTGACACCGAGATGGGCAAGAACATTCGTAACCCCGCGCCGACACAGCGCAACGGCTTCCGGCGTTACCGTGCCGCAGCCGGCCATTTCCGTCGCAACGGTAATCAGACCGGCTTTGACCGCGGATGCCGTCGATGTTCTCGGATCACCGAAGTTGGAAATGACAACATTCATCGGCGCGCCGAAGGCTTTCACAGCTTCGCGGTTTTTTGCCGCCAGTTCCGCGTCTTCGCCAAGTTCCAGAATTGCGCTCGGGATCATCGACAGCGACGAGCCGCCCGAATGCAGGTCAATGAACGCATCGGCGAGCGGGAAAAGCCCATCATGGACCCAGGCGGACAGTTGCATGGTTGGTGTCCCGAGACGATCTCCGGGAAATGTCCGGTTGAAATTCAGGTCGTCGATCGATGAAACCCTGTTTCCCGCCTTAACCGCCGGCAGGTTTATTGCCGGGATAATGATCATCCGGCCGTTAATTTCTGCCGGATCAAGATTGCGGATCAGATCACCCAGAACGATCGGCCCCTCATATTCATCACCGTGATTGCCGCCCATCAGAAGGACAGTCGGACCGGAACCATTGGCAATGACGCACAAGGGTATCGGCAGGCTGCCCCATGCATCTTCATGGACAGACAATGGCAGGTTGAGGAAACCGGTCTGCTTGCCGGTCTTGTCGAAATCTATGTCCGAATATCCGATTGTGTGCTGCAATTTTTGCTTCCCAGATGCTGGATTGATTGCCGTTCGGCGGGTTAGAGTTGCACCCTTGGGAGGTGGCGAACAAGTGATATTCAACCCGATTTGCTCCGGCGCGGCAAATAGCCGGAATATCACGTATTCAAACCGCTGCGGTGGCAACGATGCGATCTGAGTTTTCCCCATTGCGCCAAAGCTGGCCGATGCCGGCGGCACCGAAACCGATCATTGTGATCGGAGCGGGCGGTGTTGTGCGGGAGGCGCATCTTCCGGCCTATCGCAAATGGGGGCTGGAGGTTGCCGGAATATATGATCTGGATATTGAGCGATCGCGGGACTTGGCGGGGAAATTCGAAATCGCGACAGTGTTTGATGATCTACGGTCGGTGCTGCGCAGCGAGAAGCCGGTCGTCTTCGATATCGCTTTGCCGCCGCAGGCGCTGGCCGAAGTGTTGCCGCAGCTTCCGCATGGTGCCGTTGCGCTGATCCAGAAACCATTCGGTACGGACCTTGAGGATGCAAATCGTCTTGCCGAGGTTCTGGCCAAGCGGAATGTCACCGCGGCGGTCAATTTCCAGATGCGCTTTACCCCTTCGATGGTGGCACTCAGCGATGCGCTTGGCAGAGGATTACTGGGCACAGTTGTGGAACTGGAGGTCCGGGTTGCCAGCCGCAATCCCTGGGAGGACTGGCCGTTTATGCGGCAACTGGATCACATCGAGATCCCTCTGCATTCAATCCACTATCTGGACTGGATCCGGGCTGAACTTGGTATGCCGGAAGGCGTTTACGCCAAATCGGTCAGACATCCCGATTATCCCGAACTCAGCGATACGCGGACCAGCATGGTGCTGGACTACGGCGATGCCGTTCGCTGCTGTCTCAGCCTGAACCATACCTACAAATGGGGACCGGAGCACGAAGCGGCGAGCTTGCGGATCGAAGGGACCAAGGGAGCGGCAATCGTCGGTCTTGGCTATCTGCTCAATCTCCCGCAAGGAGCGCCAGAAAGCCTGCGCATGATAACCGAGGGTGGGGACTGGGAGACGATCGAACTTGAGGGCGCGCGCATGCCGGATTCCTTTGCCGCGGTGATGGCCAATCTGCAGCGTTATGTATCAGGCGAGGATGCGGAACTGCCGACCGGCATTCCCTCCAGCCTCGAAACAATGAAACTGGTGGATGCCTGCCTGCGCTCCAGCGACAGCGGCCTTGCCGTTGTCACCCGGGACGGATGAACGGGTGATTCCTGGCCAGATATTCTGACAATCAAATCATGGGGAATTCTGATGACAGATAGCGAGACTATAGTTTTGGACGGGGCCGTCGCGATCGATGGCGCCGAGAAATTCAGCCACTCGGCTGAGCGGTTGCGCACCGAATTCCCGGCAATTGAATGGCGCACCGATGCCGCTGGCGAAGGGGCCGAGCTTCCTGTTATTCGGCTGCGGGATGATGCCGACCTTGAAGAAGGCGCATTGCGTATCAGAACCGGGCAATCGGCAGGTGGCGCTCCGGATGTGACCGTTGAGGGTGGTCCGTTCTCCGGTGTTATTTACGGGGTGGAGGAACTCATTCGGCGGGGCAAGGGGCAGGGCGGCAAACTTTCACTTGGCCGCGAGACCATCGAGCAGTCACCCGGGCTCAAATACCGGACTTTCTGGACGTGGGACCACTCGACCAACTGGGAACTGTCGCAGGTTGGCCAGCAGGAAATCGGCGTCTTCAATCCCTATGGAAAACCGCCCTCCGGCTTTCTTGCCGACTACAAGAGACTCGTCGACTATTGCAGCATCAACCGCATCGCGGCGGTCGTCATTTACGGGTTTCTGCGCGACAGCCATGGCGGGATAGAAGTGGCGCAGGAACTGTGCCGTTATGCCAACCAACGCGGTGTGCGCATCCTTCCGGGAATTGCCATCGGATCCTATGGCGGGGTCTATTGGGAAGGCGATCACCGCTACAACCTGGCGACATGGTTACGCAAGAATCCGCAGTTCGCAGCCTCAATGGAAAAAGGCGTCGGCTTTCAGTTGGAAGACCTGGCATTTCCGCTGAATTTTCCGCGTTCAGACTATACTGTATCGGCCTGTCCATCAGCGCCCGAAACAATGGATTGGATGAGTGAAGCAGTCTCCTGGATGGCGGAGACATTTGAGATCGGTGGTATCAATATCGAAGCCGGTGATTATGGCGTGTGCGGCTGCGACCGCTGCGTCGCACGGCGCGGAGAACGTGAAGAGGCAAAACGCAGGGCAGCAGATACCGGGGAGTCGTGGTCGCATGCCGACATGGCTGACAATTTCCCCCGCCTGTTCGAAGCAGCCAATGCAAAACGCGACGATCTATGGCTCTACAGCGAGCTGCAGTGGGACAACCTGCTTGACCCGGACGCACATCAGGCCACTGACAGATTGCCGAAGGGCGGCATCTATCAGCATACCGCCAACCGCACCTATTGGGGACGCCTGAAGAACGAGTTGCAACGCGACTATGTGATGGATCTGCCGACCCAGCCGAATGTGCTGCGCTGTCAGTTCGCCTGTCAGTGGAACGGCGACGAGAGGACCGAGCGGTATGCCTTGAATGCTTCGACCTTTGCCGAAATGGCGCAAAAAAGCCACGCAGTCGGGATGCAGGGTCTGACGGTCTGGGGTGAACCGTCACCTTATTTCGCCACCGTCGAACTGAGTTATCTTGCCTTTGCCCGGTTCTCTTATGAACCGACGCTCACCTGGGAACGTTTCATCGATGAAGATGTGGCGCCGCTGCTGGGCGGACGGGATGCGGCCGATCTGTTCATTGCAACTGCGGGGGAAGTGGACGCGCACCAGACCCTTGCTCCGGAGCGGCTGGAGGTGCTGCGCCGACAGGTGCGGGATGCTGGTGATGCGGTCAGCGGCGAGGCTGCGCGGCGCTGGTTGACTTTGGAGGAGCGGATTGCGAAGCGTCAGTTCATGGGGCGTTGACCTTGCAACAGGCACACCCATCATAAACCTGCCTCGCTGCAGCCAAAACCTGAAGGAAACACAATGAGCATCACGCGTTACAAAAAAGGGCCGAGAATGTCCCAGGCCGTCGTTCACAACGGCACTGTCTATGTGGCCGGGCAGGTCGCGGACACACGCGGCGGTTCGATCGAGGTGCAGACGGCGGAAGTTCTGGCCAAGATCGATGCCCTACTTACCGAAGCTGGAAGTGACAAATCAAAGCTGCTTGCGGTCAACATATTTCTTCCGTCGATTATCGATTTTGACGCCATGAATGCCGTCTATGATGCCTGGCTCGACAAGGAAAACCCGCCGGCACGGGCCTGTATTGAAGCCCGCCTGGCGGCGAGCACTCTGAACGTGGAAATGACGGCTGTCGCAGCTCTCTGACGCTGACCGAAAATTTTCAGTGATATCGTTCGCCGGCATGTTGCCGGTGAACGCTTGGACTTATCCCATAATGTTCACGGAAAATTTTCGAAAAATGCTGGAAATTGCCGAACCCCCACTTTCCGGCGATTTCACTGATCGACTGCCGCCGGAAGTTCGGATCTGAAAGGTCTTGAGCGGCTCGTTCCAATCGGGTTTCGCGGATGTTGCCGCTGATCGACTGGCCCTGCTTGGCGAAAATCTCATTCAGGCGCCGAACCGAAAGTCCTGCCGCACCGGCCACGGCATTGCGGTCGAGATCGGGATCACCCAGATTGGCCTGAATGAACGAGCGCGCCCTGAGCACAATGTGCTGTTCCGGCAGGCTCAGTTCATAATTTGCACCTTCGAGTGTCGCCAATCCGGTCGCCACCAGATCGACAATGACATCCTGTCCGAAACTCTGAACAATGCCGCTGCCCTGTCCGAGTGTGCGCGAAAAGTTGAGTATGCTGTCGCCGACAAGCTGACCGATCTCGCTTGTCCCGGGGATTCTCCTGCCGGTCAGCAGATCGGCATTGGGCAGGCGGGACAGAAGTTGCCGTTTCGGCACCTGCACCACCAATTGTCGGAAACGATCGCTGAGGGTCAGCACATAGGGATCGGTGCTGCCGTACAGCGCGCAGTCTCCCGGTTGCAGTTCCGCCACCCGGTCGCCCTGGGCAACAAGCGACGTGTTTTGCATCTGCAGACTGAGCAGAAAATACTCATCGCTGGAACGGGCAATGTCCCTGACGCGGCGGTGCACTTCGTGCGCCGTGCCGGACACAAACGAAATGGAAATATTGGGTAGGCGCTCAAGCCGGATTTCGCCTTGAAAGGTCTGTTTTTCAATGGCTTCGCAACCGAGTTGGACATAAGCGTCGCAGACGGCTTCACGCCAGTAAGAGAAACGGTCGGGGCCGCTCACAAGGGTTGTGCTGAAGCGCTCTGGCAAATTCATTATCCTGTATTCATAGGCCAAGATGCGTCTTTTGAGGCGAAAATAGCGCGTTTTCGCCCAAAAGGACAAGATTTTCCGCCCGTTCGCCAAAGCGCCGGGTTCTCCTCCCTGTGAAAATCTCCGGCAATGCAACAACAGCAGTCTATCAGGGAGGAGTGGAATGATGAGCAATGGTCCGTTCAAGGTTGCCGCGGTGCAGGCAGCACCGGAGTTTCTAGACCTCGACAAAGGCGTCGAAAAAGCCATCGCGTTGATGGACGAGGCCGGGTCGAAAGACGTCAAGCTAATCGCGTTTCCAGAAACCTGGCT
>JAJFHT010000130.1 GCA_021775495.1 Hyphomicrobiales bacterium
GCACAGATTATCGGCAACGTTGATGTAATTCGACTTCAGATAGAGTGCGTCACCCTGATGAGCCGCCCAGTTCGGATCGGTGAATTGAGGCAGGTTGAAAACCTTCGAAGTATCAGCCTTTTCCGGATCGCCCATCCAGATCCACACAATATCGTGCCGCTCGAAGACCGGGAAAGAATGGACCTTTGCGGTGTCAGGGATATTGTCCTGTCCGGGGACCCGGACACAGGCTCCCGAGCAATCAAAGGTCAGACCGTGATATCCGCACTGAACGGTATCTCCGATCAGTTTGCCCTTCGACAAAGGCAGCAGTTTGTGTGGACAGCGATCCTCCAGCGCAATCGCCTCTCCGGCCTCGCTGCGATAGACCACGATGTCTTGCTCAAGCATGGTGATCCGGGTCAGAGAACGATCAAATTCCCGTGCCCAACCAGCAACATACCAGCTGTTTTGAACGTATTGCATATTCAACCTCCTCCCGGTCGACCCGGTCCTACCTCAATCCGTCCTCGCCCTTGATGTCCTCAGCGGCCAATCCTCCGGCACGGTTGTGAATCCGTGCCCCTGTGGTCATCACCAGAACGACGACCATCTCATCAGCCCGCGGCGCATCGTTCATGCCGACCTCGACGGCATCGAAGTGCGAGCGAACATAAGATGCGTTGCTATGGGTCACCGGCACGTCCAGCCTGGCCCCCAATCCGCCGACCTTCTTGGCGGAAGGGACAATGGCTTTCGATGCCGGCAGCAACTCGCGCATCGAATATCCCCCCGGTGCGTGCCACAGCGCAGCATGTTCCAGCTCTCCGGCCTCACCGACGATTGCGCCCTTGCCGTAGGCTTCAACCACTGACGGATCTCCGCCGAGTGCGTCGACCAACTGACCGGCCATTTTCAGACCAAGTGGTTTGAGGTCGTCGATAAATCCTGTGATTTCCTCGACATAGCGACCGGCAAACGGATTCTTGATGACAGCGCACAAGGCCGCCCTCTTTTGCGGCTTGTCAGCAACAGGACCGCCTTCATGAAAGATTTCATCAATCGTCAGCATCGTCTTGCGAATGATCACGTCAGGCATCAGCACTCTCCAGGGCAGCGGTCATGTTCTTTAAGGCGGGCGTGGGCCTGCCCGGTTGCGATATGGTGCGGATGCGGCCCTGCAGCGACAAAAATGCAGATATTATCAGCCCGCGATCGCGCATGCTTTCCGCAGCAGCGCTTCCGCAATCAAGCGCCAGTGAAATCTTTTCATCGGAGAGAGGCTGGACATTCGTTGTCACCAGCCGATCCCCCAGATCGCTGTCGGGAGAAAGTTCCGATGCCGGACTGCGTGCGATCAGCACCGAACCGGGCAGATCGACGGCGTTGGCAATAAGTGTGGCTGCGGCATCGGCAACCGCCGCGTTCCGCGCCAGTGCCGTCACCGCATCCGCTATGCCGAAGGAATAACTGCGCCCACGCCAGCCGCTTGTTGCCACGCCGCCCACGCCGTCATCGGCCTGGATGTGGACCCGCGAGGCCTGTTCGCCGGTTCGCGGATCGGAGCACACGCCTATGTCGAAACTGCGATCTTTTCTCAGGAACATGCTGATGTCACCGCCATTGTTCACATAGGCGCGATCCAGCGTCCGATTCTCCAGCATTGAATTCTTCACGTGATCAGCCACCGAACCGGCCACGGCCGCCATTGGCGTGATGAAATGTTCAGCCGCAAACGGTAACACTGCCCGCTCCATCCGACGGGCAACGACTCCGCGTGGTTGCGGCGAATGCTCCGAAACGCGGCTGCGCAACAATGCAAGTTCATCAACCAGATCGGCAAGGACCGTCTGGAACGCGCTCTTTGCCTGTTCATACGCCGCTCGAACTTCTTCGGGCCGACCGTCGGCTTCGATGATCAGATCGATGGGACCATGTTGAAGGTGCAGGCGCCGTCCATCGGCAAGCCGAGCCGCCACGGGACCCTGACCAGCAAACGCGCTCATCGAGATGGGCCTTCAGGTTTGGGTTCTCCATTGCGATACCCGGTGCGATCACTTGGCCAGGGATTCTCGTTGTCCTGCGAGACCGCACGCCTGCCTTTCAAAATGTGATCATTTTGCGGCCCGGTCACGCCCTTGATTGCCTCTTCGAGCGCCATGACATGCCCCATATGGCCGCCGAGCGCTTCGTAATCGTCGCGCTGCATGGTAAATTCGATCGGCGCCACCAGGGCAGGTGTGGGAACATATCCAAAGGCGTTTTCCGGCATGCGGGTCACATCGGCCATGATGGTGATACCGCCACCGGGCCAGGTGAATGTTGGCGCCCCGCCACATGTGACCCGGGTCAGCGCCTGCTTGACTGATCGGGTCAGTTTTACCGGATTTTCCGTGACCCCGGCCCGCAACGAACCGCCGGCTCCACCCATGAACAGGACCGAACACAGGGCAGGTTCGCAATTCTCCTCAATACGCTGGATCGATTGCAGCAACCGCTCCGGCATGTCCATTTCGATCGGTTTGAGTTCCTCGTCGAGCTCATAATAAGCAAATTGTTCACCAGTGGTCGAAACCATCAGAAGCGATTGGCCCGGCTGCGCGACTTTCGGGTTGAAGTCGCCAAGGATTAGCAGCGGGTCGTTCAGATCGGTTCCACCCCATCCGACACCTGGTTCGGCAACCTGAAAATAGCGCCCAGGTGTAGAGCGGCGCCCCTTGATCTTGATGCCAGTCGCCTGCCAGCCAATGACCTTACCGGCCTGGTGTTCCGACATCACTCCGGTGATGTGGTCATCGACCACAACAACCTCGTCGACCAGATCCTTCCACTGCGAGGCGAACATGCCAACAGTCGCCGATCCGCAACCGACCCGCATGCGTTCCTCATGCACACCATTGATGATTGGTGCCTGGCCGGCCTGAACAACCAGTTCCGATCCGTCGTCGATCGTCAATTGCGTTGCTTCACCATTGCATAGAGCGAGCAGGGTTGCGCATGTGACCCGCCCCTCCTTCTTGCCACCACCGGTGAGGTGGTGGACACCGCCAAGCGACAGCATTTGCGAGCCGTATTCGCCCGTCGTCACATGTCCGACCGGTTCACCATCCGCCCGGACAAGATTGCGTTCCGGGCCGATGTGCCGATCGGTGTCGATTTTCACCTTCACGCCGCAATAGGAGAAGATGCCTTCGGTGACGACCGTCACCATGTCGACGCCGTCCACTTTGCTTGAGACGATAAAGGGTGCGGGTTTGTAGTCGGGATAGGTAGTGCCTGCGCCGATGGCCGTTACGAACGCTTCTTCCGGCGCAATGATACCGCCATCCCAGTCATCTGCACTTTGGCGATCATCGGTGAGGAACGGAATCAGTTCACCGCCGTCCTCGGCGCGCTTTTTCAGGATGGTCAGCGGATCCAGCCGGACAAGCTGGCCAGCTTCATTTGCGTAACGATCGCACGCACCCGATCTTCCGTCGGCGATGTAACACATGACCGGGCAGGCATCGCAGCGGATCTTCTCCGATGTTTTCGCGGTCTCAACCATGTTCGGCGCCTTCCAGTATCGCTGCTCTGACCTTGTCGGGTGTTGCCGGCAGATTGGTGACCAGGACTCCGCTTGCATGACGAATGGCGTTGAGGATCGCCGGCGCCGTCGGGATCAGCACATGTTCCCCGAGTCCTTTGGCGCCATAGGGTCCAAGCGCATCGGCAACCTCAACGATATGACACTCTATCGGCGGGACATCGCCAATAGTCGGGATCAGATAATCATGCAGATTTTCAGTCCTTCCCGGCTGATAGTCTTCCATCAACGCCAGACCGATGCCTTGTGCAATACCGCCTTCGATCTGGCCTTCGACCAGCATCGGATTGATGGCTTTGCCGACATCGTGCGCCGCAGTAATCCGGTCGAGCGTGACTGTGCCAAGCCTTGTGTCGACGGTCAGCTCGACGAGTTGCGCGCCATAGCCGTAAACGGCATAGGGGACTCCCTGTCCGTTTTCATCCAGCGGCTGCGTCGGCGGATCGTAGGTCTCCTCTGCGAACAGCACATATCCATTCTCGGCGTTGTCGATCTTGTTCAGATCGATGTTGGCTCGTACATCGCCATCGGACAGCCCGATCCGCCCCGGTTTGACATCTATGTCGGCCGCTTCGCTGACATTGCCCAGTCTCAGAACCTGACTGCGCAGGGCTTCGCCGGCAAGTTTTGCCGCCATGCCGGACACATAAGTTTGGCGCGATGCGGAGGTCTTGCCGGCATCCGGCGTCAAATCAGTATCGCCGCCGACCAATTGCAGCGAATGCACCGGAACCCCGAGAGCATCGGCGGCAATCTGCGCAATAACAGTATTGGAGCCCTGCCCGACATCCGCCGCGCCCTGATGCAGCACGACATGACCGGCAGCCGTGATGCCGATGCGGATAGTCGATGGATTGGGCAGAGAGGTATTTCCGCAGCCGTACCAGCACGAGGCGACGCCGATGCCCTTTCGTAAACCCGACCCATTTGTGCTCGCATTGAATGTTGCAGCCGTTTCATTTGCCGCTTGCCAGGCAGGTTTGAGTGCCTGCAGGCATTCCACGATCCCAACACCTTTTTCAAAAAGCTGACCCGTTACGGTCGGTTCCCCGTTTTTCAGCGCGTTTTTCAGGCGAAACTCCAGCCGGTCCAGCCCGGCTTTCTCGGCAAGCAGGTCCAATGCGCATTCCTGGGCAATAGCCGATTGCGGCACGCCGAACCCGCGAAAAGCCCCTGACGGTGGTGCATTGGTATGAATGGCCAGACTGTGGGCACGATAACCCGGCACCAGATATGGACCGGAGGCGTGAACGGGCACCCGGTTTGCAACCGTCGGCCCCCAACTGGCATAAGCGCCGGTGTTGAACACACCTGAAAAATCCATGCCGGTCAGTCTTCCGTCGGCATCGCACCCGATGGTCACCGAAATATCGGACGGATGGCGCTTGGTCGTCGAGCGCATCGATTCCGAGCGCGTGTAACAGATGGTCGCCGGTCGATTCAGTTTCCAGGCAGCGAGCGCAACATAGGGCTGCAGTGAAATATCCAGCTTGGATCCAAACCCGCCGCCACAAGCCGTCGGAACCACACGGACCTGCTCCAGTGCCAGCCCCATGATGTCCGCCAGGCTCTCGCGATCCATGTGCGCCGCCTGGGTGCAGCCATGCACGACGATCCGGTCGCCATCACGCACCGCGTAACCGGCCTCGGGTTCGATATAGGCGTGTTCGATCGACGGTGTCGTCGTCGACAGCGAAACCCGGTGAGCCGACTTGGCCAGTTCTTTTTCGGGATCACCACGTTCAACACGACCGCCGACGAGAACATTGCCCTCCCGTCCTGCATGCAGGCGCGGTGCATTCGCACTTTGCGCCTCCTTGGGCGTCAGAACATGATCCAGGGTTTCCCAGCTAACCGGAAAGGAAGCCTCATCGATGGCCTTGACAGCATCAACGTCACCAACAATCGCCGCGACCGCCTCGCCGCGAAATATCACCTTGCCTTCGGCAAACACCGGCTGATCGGCAAATGGCGGAATAACCCCGAAGCAATTACGCCCGGCAATATCACCTGCATCCAGAACCAGGTCGATTCCCGGATGGGCATCGAGAAATGCCTGGCGGTCGCCAAAGGTGAATCGCGCATGATGATGCGGGCTTCGGATCACACGAACGGCGACAGCACCGTCCGGGACATGATCGGCACCGAAATTCAAACTGCCGGTGACTTTGCCTCGCCCATCAAGGTGTCGGATGGCGCTGCCGACCCCCTCCCCTCTGGCCGGAACCGGAGCGGCCTGGTTGTCTCCGCCCGCATGCATCACGGCATCGATGATTTAATGATAACCGGTGCACCGGCAAAGGACACCGCCCAGGGCGTCTTCCACCTGTTTGCGGTCCGGGTTGGGTGTTTTACGCAGCAGCGCTTCCGCGCTGATCAGCATTCCGGGTGTGCAGATTCCACATTGCGCCGCGCCAAAGTGCAAAAAACTCTCCTGCAACCGATGCAGAGAGCCATTGTCTGCAAGCCCTTCGACGGTAACGATATCGCTGCCGTCGATTTGCGCGGCCGCAGTCAGGCAACTGCATGCGGGCTCGCCATCGATCAGCACTGTGCAGGCACCACAGTCGCCCGCGTCGCATCCGACCTTTGTACCGGTCCGGCTCAGCCGATCTCGCAGAATAGTGGACAATCGTTCGACCGGGGGCACGTCAACCGTCAACTGTTCACCGTTAAGACGAAGCGAAATGGCCGTCATGACAACTGCCTCGCAACATCCGAGATGGCGCGCCGCACAAGCTCAAGCGACGCATCGAGACGGTATGCAGCAGGTGCCCGCACATCGTCGATCGGCGCGAGGTCGCCCAGATGCGATCGCTGGACCAAAGCAGCCAGGTCATCAGATAGCCGCTTGCCTTTCAACAGCTCCTCCAGCGCTGTCAAACGGCAGGCGACCGCCGAACAGGCTCCGATGCTGATAGCTGCATCGTTGATCCGGCCTTCGCCGTCGCTCGCTAATCGGGCAGCCACCATCGAGATGGAGATGACCAGGTATTTGCGTGCGCCCAGTTTGAAGAAACTCGACGCCCCCACTGCAGATGTTTTTGGAATAAGCAATCGGGCAACCAATTCGCCAGGATGCAAATCCGTCTGCCGGTTGCCGAGAACGAATTGCTGAAGCGGAATCCGGCGTTTACCTGAAGACGCCACAGTCTCGACGATGGCTCCAAGTGTCATCAAGGGCGGAACACCATCTGCAGCCGGAGACGCATTGCAAACATTGCCGATCACCGTGGCACGGTTCTGTATCTGGACGGAACCGACCTCGCGGGCCGCCCGCTTCAATCCGTCAAAACACGGTGGCAGATCGGCACGAACAACATCGCTCCAGGTCGCAAGTGCACCGATTGACCAATATTCGGCGTCCTGTTCGATATTCTGCAGATCTGTGAGTGCAGTGATATCCAGTACCGGCCTGGAGGGGACGCCATCACGCAAACCGGGATAAAAATCTGTGCCACCTGCCAATATCGCCCATTCCCCCTCCCGAAGCAGGGTCAGCGCGTCCTCGATTTTCTCAGGCCTGGCAAATTGCATGGCACACAATTTTCATTTGTATACGAACAATATATGCGCGATCGACCAAACCGGTCAAGCCACCAAAACTTAGCGCTGTCACCAGTTCAACGACCACATCGGTCGAAGGGATCGACACGCCGCCATCGTTGATCTGCGTCAAGGCCTGTCCAAACACTGCAAATAGGATCGCCGGATGATCCCTTCCAATCCATTGCTTCAAAACTCAACCACCCCGGAAAAGCCGAAACTCAAAAGATCCCTGGGGCTCGTCCTGTTGGTTCTCTATGGTCTTGGAACGACAATCGGCGCCGGCATCTACGTTCTCATCGGAGCTGCCGCCGGGCGTGCCGGAATCTATGCACCGGTCGCCTTTGTCGCCGCCGCGATTGCAGTTGCGCCGACGGCCGCATCATATGCCGAGTTGGCTGGACGGTTCCCCGTCAGCGCCGGAGAAGCTGCATATGTTCAAGCCGGCTTTCGCTCACGTGGAATGTCGATGCTGACCGGCTGGCTGGTGATCGTTTCGGGGGTCGTCGCATCCGCAACGATTGCCATTGGCTGTGCCGGATACATTCGGTCATTTGTCGATGTTCCGATCTCATTTCTTGTCACAGGCGTAGTTTTGGCCATGGGACTCGTCGCAGTTTGGGGTATCATGGAATCGGTTCTGGTCGCGGCGCTGTTCACGATCATTGAGGCCGGAGGCTTGGTGTTTCTGATCGTCATCGGATTCACATTCGAACCAGATATTCTGACCAGAATTCCACAAACCATTCCATCGACAGGGGATGCGTTGATATGGCTCGGTATTGCCAATGCCGGACTTCTTGCCGTGTTCGCTTTCATCGGCTTCGAGGACATGGTCAATGTTGCAGAAGAAACAAAGAACCCAAGCAGAACCATGCCCTGGGCGATTTTTCTGACGCTGCTGATCACAGCACTCCTCTACACCATGACCACAATTGTCGCTGTTCTCGCTGTTCCGCCTGCCGAGCTTGCCGCGTCGGAAGCGCCGCTGAGTCTGGTCTATCAAAGCCTGACCGGTGGCTCGCCTGTCTTCATCGGTGTAATTGCAGTATTCGCGACCCTGAACACCATTCTGGTGCTGTTAATCATGGCATCCCGGGTCGTCTATGGAATGGCCAGGCAGGGCACCATGCCGGAAATATTTACCAAGGTGAACCGGCATACGCATACGCCGGTTTTGGCAACGATCGCGGTCGTCGTTCCGACATTGTTGCTGGCCATCGGCAACCCGCTTGAACGCCTGGCGGATTTAACGTCGCAACTCATCATCTTCATATGGGCACTGGTAAATTGCGCCCTGTTGTTCCTGAAATTCCGCAGAGAACCTGCACCAGAGCACGTTGTCACCGTGCCAGTCTGGGTGCCGGCCATTGGACTGGTGTTCAGCATCACGATGCTGGCCGTCTCAAGCCTCATCTGACAGTAGAAACGGAGCACGCCAAAAGCGCAACAATATCAACGACCTTGTGCTATTGCTTGAATCAACTTCCCAACAGGCGACCGGGTTCAACCTGCCGTGTTCAAACGTACACCCGGTGCCGGTGGCGTTTCCGGTGGACCAGCAAAACATTGCGCATTTTCCATCCAGAGCCGCGCTGCTTCACCGATCATCTCGAGGTTTGTGTCAGCAACATTCCTGGTTTGGGTGACGACCTGGCAGAATTCCACGGCGCTGCCTTTGATCGTGTTACCGGAACCGTCTTCTCCAAATTGCCAAACAGTACCCGAAGGCGCTTCAAGCGTCAGGTGCGGCATGTCTGCCGGCGGGGCTATACCGCGAACCTTAAACCCCCATTGATACGTGTTGACCCCGAGGATGACGATGTTGCGAATGCGGTCCGTTTCCTGCCGTACTTTACCAAACAGATCGAAAATCTCCTGCGCGTGGGCCCAGGTTTCCATCTGCCGGGCCGTCATCGAAGACCTGACGGACATTTCGGGACCTGCCCATTTGACTCTGATTTTCGGATCAAGAGACACCCAGCGGTCTGCCATATCCCTGTAGAAATCCCGCCAGACGGCAACCAGTTCCTGCCCGCGTTCGGCAATCTCGCTGTTTTCGAATCCGCGCAGATTTCCCGCTGCCAGAAAGGACTGCAGCTTAGCGAACAGGTCCATGAAACCGTCACTGTCCTGCAATGACTGATCAGCAGCCTTGTTCCAGAAATGAAGGTGAACCATGACATCGTTCACGGTCCATTGCTTGAACATGGTCGACCGATCGAAATCAGCCGGCTCAAGCGTATCGAGCAGCGCCAGTAAAACATCGCATTCTTCCCGGAAATCAACGGCCTGTTGCATCATCACGCTTCTCCAAATTTATTATGACCGTCTATTCTTCCTGGCACTCATCAGCTTCGATCTCGATCAGCAGATCGTCCGCTCCCACCTGGTCTTCCGGTGAACAGACAATTTGCGCAATCGTCCCTGTCACCTCCGCAACAATCTCGTGTTGCATCTTCATGGCTTCCAGAACCAGGAGGCGCGTGCCGGCCTCGACGGCCTGCCCCCGCTCGACGAACACATCGACAATTCGTCCATGCATGGGCGCGAGAACCCGTCCACCGTCCGTCTCACCCTCTTCCAGCGCAGAAAGGCCGACCAGATTTCGCAGCCGATAGGTCCGGCCGTCAATATTGATATCGAGCAGGCTGGGTCTGGGACGAGCGGCAAACGCCGTCACCCTTCGCCCATCCACCGCCAGTTGGGCACCATCATCGATGTTGACGACCACCGATCGTTCATCACACGTGACATTGTATTGCGACCTCCCGGTCGCGGCCACTTCCAACTGAAACTCCCGGTCAGAACCCGCGAAATGGTAGGGAGTCGACAGTTTTGCATTGCTCGACCAGCCTAGAAGCTGCTCCGGTACGGCAATCGCTCTCGCCGCTGCGGCATCGCGGTCAAACCGGTAATTGAGAACCGCCGCCGCGGCGAGATCCTCAATATCGGGCTCGGCAGCGGTAAACCCATCATCGCCGAACGATTCAGAGATAAACGCCGTCGTTGCCCCTCCGTCGACAAAATCTGGTTTTTCCAGCACATCGATGAGAAACCGAATATTGCTCTGCAGGCCAAACAGCGAAGTCTTTTTCAATGCCTCGACGAGACGGCGGCGCGCCACATCCCTGGTCGGGCCATAGGCGATCATCTTTGCAATCATCGGATCGTAGAAAGGTGAGATTTCAGAACCGGTCTCGATCCCGCTGTCGATACGAATGCCCTCACCCGATGCCGGCCGCCACGTCTCAATAGTGCCAGTGCAGGGCAGAAAATCCTGTGCCGGGTCTTCCGCATAAATCCGTGCTTCGATGGCATGACCGGACAGCTCGACCTCATCCTGGGTCAGACCAAGCGGTTCGCCATCGGCAACCTGGATCTGCAGCGCCACCAGATCGAGGCCAGTGACCAGCTCGGTCACCGGGTGTTCCACCTGAAGCCTTGTGTTCATCTCGAGGAAATAGAAAGCCCCGTCGCTATCCAGCAGAAATTCGACGGTTCCCGCTCCGCGATAGCCGATGCTGCGGGTCGCCTCGACAGCAGCTGCGCCCATTTTGCCGCGCAACTCCCCGGTCATGACCGGACATGGTGCTTCCTCGATCACCTTCTGGTGGCGGCGCTGCACCGAGCAGTCACGTTCGCCAAGATGGATGACATTGCCCTTTGCGTCGGCGAATACCTGGATTTCAACATGGCGCGGTCGAAGAATTGCCTTTTCCAGGATCAGTTCTTCGGAACCAAACGCATGTTTGGCTTCCGACCGCGCGGCCTGAAGAGAACCGGCGAAGGCGTCGGCATTTTCGACAAGCCGCATACCTCTGCCGCCGCCGCCGGCTGCGGCCTTGACCATCACCGGAAAACCTATTGTTTCGGATTCCCGGGCAAGCGTTGCATCTGTCTGATCTTCGCCCTGATAACCCGGCACGCAGGGCACTCCGGCATCGATCATCCGCCGTTTCGCCTGCGCCTTGTTACCCATCAGCGCGATGGCATCGACTGGCGGACCGATGAAGATCAGGCCTGCCGCCTCGCAGGCTTTGGCGAATCCGGCATTTTCGGACAGGAACCCGTAGCCCGGATGTATCGCATCCGCGCCGCTGGCTTTTGCGGCTGCGGTAATGCGTTCAACATTGAGATAGGAGTCACCAACGGGCGAGGCTCCGATATGTACCGCTTCATCCGCCATCCGTGTATGCGGCGCCGAGCGGTCGGCATCGGAATAGACCGCAATCGTCCGATAGCCGAGTTGCTTTGCGGTGCGCATGACGCGCACGGCGATTTCACCGCGATTGGCAACAAGAATCGATTTCATGGCACTCATAGCCCGGATCCCATCGTGCTCATTCTGCCCATTGCGGCTTGCGTTTTTCCAGGAAGGAAGCAACGCCCTCACGCCCCTCTTCGCTCAGCATGCAATCGGCAAAGCCCTTGGCGGCAAAGGCGATCATCTCGTCCTTTTCCAACCGGCCCGCCGCGTGGACAATCTGCTTGGTCACGGCATTCGCACCCGGCGCACAGCGCCTGACACCTTGAATGATTTCAGCTTCCATCTCATCCAGTCCGGTGGAACCGGGGACCAGCTGATCTGCAAGCCCGACCTGCAAGGCGTGTCTGCCGTCAAAACGCGCTCCGGTCAGCATCAGGCGCCGCGCCGATGCCAGTCCGATGCGCTGTACGACGAAGGGAGCAATCTGCGCGGGCGGAATGCCGATCGAGGTTTCGGAGATGGCGAATTTGGCATCTTCAGTGACAACAACCACATCGCCGGTACACATGATGCCAAGTCCGCCGGCAATTGCCGCACCCTCGACCAGCATGACCACCACCTGGGGCATTTCGTTGATAAGGTGAAACAGCTGGCCGCCCTTGCTGCTGGCGCGAACGATGTCAGCGACGTCGCTTCCGCCCTGAAAAACGGCCTTGAATCCCTTGATGTCCCCTCCGGCACAGAACACGCCGCCTTTACCGCGAAAGGAAATCCCGCGGACCGAACGGTCTTCACGCACCGGCGTCAGCACTTCTATCAGTTCATCGATCACATCGTTGGACAGTGCATTGCGCACTTCCGGCCGGTTGAACCAGATGCACATCCAGCCATCCTGGCGCTCGACGATCAGGTTTTTTTCGGGTTTCGGTTCGTTCATGGCATCATTCCTGTCACATCCGGGCAACGCCGAAATTGTTCGGGTGGAGGGTTCGGCCGCGTGCTTCCTTGCAGGTCTGGAGCGCGAAGCCGATAACCTTGCGACTGTCACGCGGATCGATGATGCCGTGGTCGAGGCCCCGGCCCGATGTGTAGAACGCCGTGTGCTGACGGTCGAAATGTTTGGTAATCATCTCACGCTGCTGGCGCATCGCATCTTCATCGACCTCCTGGCCCCGCCGTTTTGCTGATGCGCGGGCAACATGATCCATGGTCAAAGCGGCCTGTTCCCCTCCCATCACGCCGGTCTGGGCATTGGGCCAGGAAAACAGGAAATCAGGTTCATAGGCATAACCGCACATGCCGTAGTTTCCGGCGCCAAAACTCGCGCCGACGTAAAGCGCGATGCGCGGCACACTGGTGTTGGACACGGCCTGAATCATCTTGGAGCCATGTTTGATCATGCCGGCCTGCTCGTACTCCGTACCGACCATGTAGCCGGTGGTGTTGTGCAGGAAGATCAATGGCAGGTTCGACTGGTCGCAGAGCTGAATGAATTGCGCTGCCTTGGTTGCACCGTTCGGATCGATCGGACCATTGTTGGCAATGATGCCGCATCTGTGCCCAAAGACGGCTGATTGCAGACACAATGTCGACGGCCCGTAACGTGGTTTGAATTCGGCAAAATCCGAACCGTCAACAATGCGGGCGACGAGTTCGCGAATGTCGTACGGCACCCGGTAGTCGGCCGGTATGGCCCCGGCAAGTTCATCCGGATCGTAGATCGGCTCGTCGAAGGGTTCGGTTTGCGTCGACGTACAGCCCGCGTTCCAGTCCAGCCTTGAATAGAGATCGCGCGCAATGGCTATGCCGTGCGCGTCGTCATCGGCCAGATATTCGACCAGTCCGGAAACCGATGCATGCATTTCCGTGCCACCGAGCTCGCGGTCATCGGCAACCTCGCCGGTCGCGGCCTGGGTCAGCGCCGCTCCGGCCAATGCGGCCATGCCGTTCTTTCTGACGCCGATCACATAGTCGCTCATGCCGGGCTGATAGGCTCCGCCCGCCGTCGACGGGCCATGCAGAACGACAATCGTCGGTATCCCTTTGGCGCTGAGCTGCGCCAGCCCGTAGAACATTCCGCCACCATGCGCCCAAAGCTCGACCGTGTAATTGACCAGGTTCGCGCCGGCGCTTTCGACCAGTTGGATGAACGGAAGGTTCTGTTCCTTTGCAATCTTGAGAGCACCGAGAGCCTTGACCACCGACATCGGCGTTGATGCCCCTGCATTGATGCCACTGTCGTTTGCAGTGATCATGGTGCGCACGCCATTGATGAAACCGATGCCGCAAATCGTGCTGGCGCCGGGTATGCTTCTTTCCGG
>JAJFHT010000014.1 GCA_021775495.1 Hyphomicrobiales bacterium
AGCACCGAGAGCCTTGACCACCGACATCGGCGTTGATGCCCCTGCATTGATGCCACTGTCGTTTGCAGTGATCATGGTGCGCACGCCATTGATGAAACCGATGCCGCAAATCGTGCTGGCGCCGGGTATGCTTCTTTCCGGGTTGGCGTCTTCCACCAGAAAATTCGTCATATTGTAGAGTTCAAGAAACGGCATTCCGGGGTCGAGCAGGTGTGAGACCCGTTCGCGCGGCGTCAGCTGTCCGCGCTCGTGAAAACGCTGCCGCCGTTTCTCCGACGCCGTTTCGGCACGTTTCTCAAAGGCCCGCAACTGTTCGACCAGGCCCACCATGTCCGTGCGGTTTTTTGCAAAACTCTCGGAAGCAGGACTGATCTTGGATTGGAATATTGCCATCTGGCTTCCCTCAAACTTTCGTCGAACCCGGCGGATCCTGCAATCCGGCAGCCATTGCCTCCGGTACCGCAATCGGACAGGCCAACAGCCGTTGCGCAAAACCCTTTCCCTGCGCGTCGCTGCGCAGGCTGACGACGCCGCCACCTCCCAGGACCTTGTGTAGAACGATATTCATGGCATGCGAGCCGGGCATGTAAAACCGCTCCACCCCGCCTTCCAGAACATCGGAAAAGTGCCGGCCTACTGTTTCCTCGGTCAAGGACGACCAGATCCATGGCATATACTCTGGTGCTCGCGCCATGACACCTATGTTGGCTTTGTCGCCCTTGTCGCCCGACCGTGCAACGGCAAGCCTGATTAATGGCACCGAAATCATCGCACCGTCCGGTTCGGCAACCGGCGGGTCCGGACGAACCGGATCAATCGGGTAGGCAACTTCGCCCTCAACCGCAAATGGCTCGGTGCCGTTGCCCATATCGATCAGCACCGGCACGTTTTCACGCTCGATCAGAAACGAGAACAGACGCACCACCAGAGACGGTTTGGGACGTCCTGCCCCGGTAAACCCGCTGAGGCCGGGAGGCGTGGCAAGCGCCATTCCGATCATTTCCTTCAGGAACAGTCCGACGGCCCGCGCATCGGAATGCCACACCGCAGCCTTCAGGCAGACTTCCTCATATCCGGATACATCGCCGCTTTCTCCGCCGGTTGTTTCGATACAGATATCATTGAAATCGGCGGCATTCATCGACCGCAGGATGGTCCGGGTCTTTTTCACACCGGCGGCCGCAAAGGCCTCCGCCTTGGCACTGGCTTCGAATCCGTTGAAGTTGAAAACATAACCGGCACGAAAGCCGTCGGCGTAGGTGGCGCTGACTTTGTAGCAACCGGAGGGCGGTCGTCCCTTGGCATTCGTAACGATCACCCGATCAGCGCTGTCCTGTTCCAGCGTCACGGTCGAGAAATCACAGATCACATCGGGAAGGATGTAGGATTGCGGGTCGCCGATTTCGTAGAGCATCTGTTCGCCGACGGATGCTGTTGAAACGAGACCGGTGGTGTTTTCCGGCTTGCTGACGACAAACTGCCCGTTATTGCGAACCTCGGCGATCGGATATCCTATTTTCGAAATATCACCAACCTGACGCCAGTCGGCGAAATTCCCGCCGGTAGCCTGCGGCCCGCACTCCAGAATATGCCCCGCAAGCGAGCCGGCGGCCAGTTGGTCATAGGCGTCCGCGGTCCAGCCGAACGCATGGATACAGGCGCCGAGGGTGACAGCGCTGTCGACACAACGTCCGGTAATGACTATGTCGGCCCCTTGGTTTAGCGCTTCTGCAATCGGGAAAGCGCCAAGATAGGCGTTGATCGAGGCGACTTTTCCCGGATCGGGAAACGCCTCGCCCGAGAACATTTCCGTTGTGTTTTTTTCTGCAAACTCACCGACCCGATCGGTCAGGTCATCGCCGATCACCACAGCGACTTTCAGATCCAGCCCCTTGTCGGCAACCAGCTTTCGCACCGCCTCTCCACAAGCCCTGGGATTAACGCCTCCGGCATTGGAAACAATCCGAACGCCCTGCCGGGCAATCTCTTTGATATTGGGCGCCAAAGCCGCGCTGACAAAATCGGTGGCAAATCCGAGTGCCGGGTCTTTGGCCCGTGCTCGCGCCATGATCGACATGGTGATCTCGGCGAGATAGTCATAGACAATGAAATCGAGTGTTTCGGTTCCCAGCAATTGTCCGGATGCATGGGATGCCTCGCCCCAGAAGCCGCTTGCACCACCGATTCTGATTGAACGAGCCACTTCAATTTCTCCAGAACGACTGCTGCATCGCGCCATCAATTACGCATGATATCAATCTGTTATCATGTTGACACAGACCGAACGTTCTGCTTGTTGATAACGAGCAAGCATGAAAGTTGCAAGACATATTGTTCGACAGTCTTGGCAATTTGAAGCCGGAAGCAGATTCCGGCACGCCATTCGGAAACCGTACATGACAACGCAGCCCCGTGCGCCAACCAGAAAAGACCTCCAGGCCGATGCTGCCAGGAAGAAAATCTGCGACGCGGTAATCCGTTGTCTCGATCGCCATGGTTATGCCGATACGTCGATCAATCGCATACAGGAACTGGCCGGAGTATCTCGCGGAGCCCTGACCCACCACTTTCCCTCCAAGCAGGCTCTGGTTGCCGAAACGGCAAATCGCCTGCTGCGCCGTGCACTCAGAGCGCTGGACAACCGGCGTCCTCCCGCTGCCATCCGGCGTGACAATGACAATGGTGACGACGATGATGTCGCGGTGATCGAGGCCTATCTGCTGGACACCTGGAAACGGGTCGTCAACACCAAGGAAGGCCGGGCACTCGTCGAGATATTGATGGCAACACGAACCGATTCGGAACTGCACCGGCAGCTTGCCGACTATCTCATCGAGTGGGATCGCAGAATTTCAGAATCCATAGCCACACAGTTCGTGTCGACCACCGGCGATGAAGACGACGTCAAGATCGTCTGGAGCATCTGCCGCACATTTCTTCGCGGCCTGATCATCCAGCAACGCTACACCGGTGATCCCGCCACGCTTGACGTCTTCATGAAACGCTTCGCCCAGATGGTATCCCCGCATATCAGGCTGCTCTAGAGTCGGGGCTGCGGACAAAATGACCGAGCCGCTTTGACCCCTGAATCTCGCCCGCAACTTGAGCAATCCCGGCATTTTGTACCAAGAGCCGACATCCAGACGCATCAGGAATAAGCCAATCCTGAAGCCAAAATGATCAGAACTGCAACCTGAAGACCGGAAGCTTTCATTGAGCAGCGGTGGGCTTTCCCAAGAGCCTGTTAATGATGCGGCCATCGATAAACATCAGCCCCGCTCCGATTATTATGGCACCCGCTATTTCTTTCAGTTGGATGGGTTCGCCCAGGAACACGTTTCCCAAAAACAACGCCGTTACCGGGATCAACAAGGTCACCAGCATCACATTGCTTGCTCCGGCGCGGACCAGGATTTTGAAAAACACAATATAGGCAACCGCGGTTCCAAAGACAGCAAGCGCAAACAGAGACAGCACCGTTCCCTGACTTGGAACTGAGAGAGTCCATGGTCGATCAATCAGCGAAACAACAATGGCCATGATCAATGTCGAACATATCAATTGACAGGTTGCCGACTTTACCGGCGGTACACCTGCAAGAAACCTGCGGCCCCAAAGTGCTGCAAATCCATAACTCAGCGCTGCGGCCAGGCACAAAATGATGCCAAGCGTCTGGCTTGCATCTACTGGTCCATCAAATCCACGCAATACTGCAACTCCAACGACACCAAGAAGCACCCCAATGACGCGATATGCGGTCAATCGCTCTTCTTGAAAACTGGCCATTACGACAACGGTAAACAGCGGTGTCATGGCATTGATTATCGAGGAAAGGCCTACTGTGATCTGGGTCTGACCGGCAAAAATGAAACCGAATGGAAGCACATTATTCAATAGACCCATGCCGAAAAAAGGAAGCCATCCGGAAAGCGATTTTGGCAGCGAGTGACCGAGATACCAAAACAGCGGTAGCAGCGCGATTGCAGCCAACAACACCCGGGCCAACACGACGGTAAGTGGCGGCAGCTCTTTGACAGCGACCCCAGCAAAAAAATAAGCGCCACCCCACAGAACCGAAAGCAGGATCAACATGCCCCAGTCTTGTCCGTCCATGGTTTTTGGTGCTTCCACTTCTCGCTCCATTCAAGCGTTGGCTCAGCCGCACGTTAGTGTGGTGATGCCGGATGAACCACCCGATTCCTGTTTTGGATTGGAAATGGAATTTGGTGGAGGCGGCAAGGAACTGAAGTTGCCTGGAATCATATAACCCCAACACTGTTGTCAGGCAGCGTGTGCCCAAAGCAACAGTATCGTCACAAAAGGCCTCAAGCGTGGTGATTTTCCTTCAGAAAGTCCCTCGCATTCTTCAACCGCTCCCCTTGCCGAGTAGTGCCTTCGGTGTCAGCGGGACAAGGCTCAGGAGGAAAAACACCAGCGCCGCGACGACGATCGAAAGGCCCAACGGTGTGTCCCATTCGAGCGACCCAAACAATCCGGCCACTACCGCGCATTCATGGAATCCACCCGGCTGGAAGGCGGCTATGGTGTGGACGAATTTGCCATATGTTGAGTTTCAATTCTTGGAACCGGCAGGGCCTCCAAGTCGCTTGTCGTTTCACGCTTTGACGGCCCTCGCCTATGGTGATTCAATCCAGGTCTGAACTCGCTATTCTGGTGACACCGGCTGCACCCACATCGCGCCAGGCCTTGTCGGCCGATGCATCAGGAGAAGGATCGATCGATGCGGTCGCGTCGTCAATAATGTAGGTATCAAATCCTGATTTGACCGCATCGGTGGCGAGCCCGCCAACGCAGTAGTCGATTGCGCAACCGGCGACAAATATGCGTTCGATACCACGCTCTTTGAGATAGCTTGCCAACCCGGTTTTTGTCAGCCCGTCAACCATGCAAAACGCAGAGTAACTGTCGACATCCTTCAGGTATCCCTTCCGGATGACGAGTTGGGCGTGAGGAAGATTCAGATCCGGGTGGAACTCAGCACCCCATGTATTCTGCACCACATGATCCGGCCAAAGTATCTGGTCTCCATAGGACATTTTCACAGTTTCGAGAGGCTTTTTTCCTGGATGTGCTGAAGCAAAGGACACATGGCCTTCAGGGTGCCAGTCCTGCGTCAGCACCACATTATGGAATTTCTGTCCGACCTTGTTGATCACGGGAACAACTTCATGCCCGTCGGCGGTTGGCAGCGCACCGCCCTCGCAGAAATCATTCTGCATGTCGACAACGACCAGCGCATCTGTACCTGACAGTTTCATTGTTCATCCTCTCGATCAATATTGTTTGCATACAAACAATAACAAATTTCAGACATAGAGTAAATAATGACGGGTCACTCCTATCCGAATTCGCATTCGAGCAATGGCACGCTGAACGCTACGATGAGTTGCAACTGTTGCTTATGAGGCAGCCATATGATTTCGTTCAGGCATCAATATTCATATTTGTTTCCGTCACATAGGCACTTCAGGATATATGATTTGCCAAGAAACAGGATTTTTGGTTTTCTGAAAAAATTGTTTGCATACCAACAATAAGAGGAGATAAACAACGACAGCCAACGCCTCAAAATCATCGGCAAGTAGTGATGTATCGCGCCAGACCAGAGAGATTGCGCGCGACGTTCGAACATCCTGGATCTTGCGAACACAAAGATCCTGATCCCTGCTTTCCTTTTGCAATGCGTATAGGCTTGGAAGAATAGCAATACCTGCCTTCATCGCCGCCATTGTGCGGGTTGCATCAAGGCCATGACCCTCGTACTCCGAACTATCACGGGCGCGCGCCAATTTTGCCAGGTTCTGAATTGCCATATTGATCTGGTAGCCGGGACCGATGTTTAGAGCGTATCTCATTCATACACCATCTCATTGTCGTGCGCCGAGTTGGACCCGGCCTCATGTTCCCGACAGTTCAACCTTTAGGAGGAAATTTCCAAAATGGAAAAAACCAAATCTATGATTTGTTCAACATTTGCGCTGCTCATTCTGGGCAGTGCAGCATACGCCGGAATCGAAACTGTCGGCGATAACGTCATCGCAACTCAACGTGCCAAGCTTGCCGATACCACGAAAGGAAAGGGTTTCGGCCCGCAGTCGCCTCGGGACATCGGATCCGCCGCGGGAAACAACGCTCGCACGTTCGGCGCCGCTCCGTCATACAAGGAGATGAACCTGTGCAATATTCATTTCCACGAAAACGCCGAGCACAAGGGAGGTGAGTTTTCGAAATATGCTGGCAATGGCGACGGGAAGGGTTACGGCACCGGATTTGTCTATTCGGGCAAGCTGACTTCAGCAGAACTGGCACCATACGAACGAAAAGTCGGCGCCACGGAGCACGGTGACCTTGCACCCGGCGACACCATTGAATTGCATTATGTTCACACCACAGCCAAAGTCTCTCCCGGGCCTACTCTGGGAGCCTGTCTGAGTGATGCGATCAAGAATCCGCAACTGCGCGTGGAGACCCAAGTCTACGTTGTCGTCAATGATGAAACTGCTCTCGACTTCGTCGAACTGACAAAGCATGATGTTGTCAATGGCGTGCATCAGGCGATCAACATTCCAGACAACACCGGTACGCCTGTTCAATATGATGGCTCTACAACAGGCCCTTCCTACAATGAAACCGGGTCGCCTCTTCAGGTGTCATGGAGCGTTCGTCCGAAGGTGGCAAAAGTCGGCATATCCTCGATTGAAGCCTGGTTGAATGACAACGTCTTTGACGAAGACCACGCCCACGGCGTCAGAAATCTGGTAATAAATCCGGATCTCCTTTCGAAAATCCAACAATAGTCCTCCCGGGAATTTAGATCGGCAAATTCCGAATTCCGTTTTTCTGAGACGGACCGGAATTTGCTGCTTTGCCTGACAGCGGACGAGTCTCCACGACACTGGTTTCCCTCTGCTATGCAGAGTGGCTTGGTGCTCCGTTGCCTTCGGTGGGCCAGGCCGGCTCCATCCAGCGAATCGATCCAATCAGCAAAACGTCTAGCCGCGCCCCCCGCCAGGCGTTGCCGCCGGCCACAATGGCAATAGACTCAAGAGGAAAAACACCAGCGCCGCGACGACGATCGAGGGTCCAGACGGCGTATCCCATTCAAGAGAGCCAAACAGTCCGGCCACCACCGCCCCTGCCCCGATGCATGATGCAACAAGCGCCATCTGTTCCGGGCCACCGGCAAACCGGCGGGCCGTTGCGGCCGGAATGATCAGCAAAGCCGTGATCAGCAGAACGCCGACCAGTTTCATGGCAATTGCGATGACGGATGCCATCAACAACATGAAAACAACATTCGCCGAATCCGGATTGAGGTCCTCTGCGGCAGCGAGTTCACGATTCACTGTCGCGGCAAACAACGGACGCCAGATAAAGGCCAACACTGCCAGGACCATCAGACCGCCGGCGTAAATGATGGCAATTTCGATCCTGGAGACCGCCAGAATGTCCCCGAACAGAAATCCCATCAGGTCGACGCGGACCCAGGTCATGAAAGACAGGCAAACCAGGCCAAGCGCCAGAGCTGAATGGGAAAGCAGGCCCAGCAGCGAATCTGACGACAGGGAACCCCGTCTCTGCAGCGCCAGGAGGGCAATTGAAATGATTGCTGACACGGCAAAGACCGCAAGCGAGATGTTGATTTCCAGAAGAAAGGCAAGCGCCACGCCAAGCAACGCGGCGTGCGACAGCGTATCGCCAAAATAGGCCAGCCTGCGCCAGACGATGAAGCAGCCCAGCGGCCCGGCAACGACGGCAACGCCTACGCCGGCGATCATCGCCCGCCAGAAAAAATCGTCAAGCATGAACGCTCCCTCTGAAACTCCGGCTTCATCTGCTTGTCCCCGGGAATTCCCGGAACCCGAAAATTGCCGGTATCCGTAGATCGGCTAGCATCGCTATCATGCATGCGTCAAAGAGAATCGGCTCGACAAAAATTTGTGTCTCAATTCGCAATAACCCGCTTGTCCCGCTCCGCCGCTGGCGTTATACAATTACATCTCTACGTTATTGTATAACATTTACGGCTCTGCCTACAACGAGGTCAAATATGAAATTGTTCTGTCACCTGCCGGCTGTCGCCGCCCTCATATCTACGTGCCTGACAAGCGCTGCAGCTGATACCTCTACCGTTGCTTCGATCAAGCCGGTTCATTCTCTGGTTGCCGGCGTAATGCAGGGTGTCGGCACGCCAACTCTCCTCGTCCAGGGCGCCGCATCACCGCATTCCTATAGCCTGAAACCGTCACAGGCATCGGCGATCGCAAAGGCAGATCTGATATTCTGGATAGGTCATCAGATCGAGATTTTTATGGAGAAGAGTGTCGGATCCATAGGCGCAAACGCGAAATCGGTCGAACTGATCGACACGGCCGGCCTCGTGAGGCTTGAAAACCGACATGACACGGATTTCGAAACTCATGATCACGACGATGCGCATGACGTTGAGAAGACAGAACATGAACCGCACGAAAAGCCGCAAGCCGTGGATGATCATGACGATCATGACGATGGTCATGAACACGATAGTGGTGACACCAGTCTCAATGCGCATATCTGGCTTGATCCACTGAACGCCAAAGCACTGGTTCAAAGAATCGAAATGGAGCTTGTGCTCGCCGATCCAGCCAATGCTGAAACCTATGCAGCCAATGCCCGAAAACTAACAACAAGGCTTGAAGCGCTTGTGCAGGAGGTCGGGACAATCCTTGCACCTGTGACTGACAAAAATTTCATCGTATTCCATGACGCCTACCATTATTTCGAAAACAGATTTGGACTGGCTGCGGCGGGCTCCATCAC
>JAJFHT010000131.1 GCA_021775495.1 Hyphomicrobiales bacterium
AAGTCTGAACACGAAACTGACAAACGCCAGCGCGGAGTAAATCAACAGCATTGGCGGGACGAACCTCGCCAGATTTGTGCGGAAGCGGAACATCCAGGCTTCCGGTTTTGCCGGGGCAAAAATGTGCTGCCATGATCTCCAGTGAATAAGTGTGAATATTGCAAAGGCAACAATGATGGTCGCGGCGGCACAGATTTGGATGAAGCGCACGTTTTCCGCGCTGAGACCTGCGAACAGCTGCTCTTCACCGGTTATACTCAGAAACCGCGCAGTCGCCGTAAACACCAGCACGATAGAGACAGCGATACCCCAGTCTCGATCAAGTGCTATCGCCTCGTCATCCTTCAGATTGACCAGACGGTGGCTTGGCGCATCATAGGCAAACAGGTTCCATGAAATACCGCGCCGCATGATGCGGTAGAAAACATAGGCTAGCACGATTTCGAAAATCAGCTGCCGTGGCGCCTGTAGTACCGGATCGAAAACAACAGCGGCGGTCATCGCCACGATGAAAAACACGCCGGCATAGACCAGTGCCAGCACCACCCGAAACAAAAGATATTTGGCTTTGTCGGCTGTTGTTTCCGGGTTCGGATCGTACATGAAGCCAAAATAATCCCGCCCCCATTTCTGGATCGGCTTGATTGCAAGCCAGCCAACCAGGAGGCCCAGAAATGCGGTTCCCAGCGCCTTCACAATCCATAGCGTTCCGCCGTCCGGGTTGGCCAACCGCATCGTCTTCTTGATGTTGGGCCACAGAGTTGGAACACTGGCGACTATTTCCTGAATGCGGGCACGGGCGACCAAAACCTGTTCTGCGCGCATTTCCGTTTCGTCCGCACCGGTATTCAGCCCGGAGCTGTCTCCCGGCCGGACCACTATCACCGTGGACCCGTCCTTGCGGG
Organism: Hyphomicrobiales bacterium; assembly: GCA_021775495.1. GTDB lineage: Bacteria > Pseudomonadota > Alphaproteobacteria > Rhizobiales > Rhizobiaceae > JAJFHT01. Next base: position 906 of record JAJFHT010000131.1, read on the forward strand.
CCTCTTCCAGCAGAATGTCCAGGCCTTTCGGCGCTTCTGCGTTCGATGTGCTTGTGCCCGGCAGCATTTGGGCATGTGCCGATTGCAGTGCAACCGATGCGAATATCGCAAACAGCGCGACCGCCAAAACAAACAGATGTGGAAAACGAAACGAAGCAGGCATGGAATCCCCCGGGGCCGGACAAATCGTAACTGCCCTCACTATAGAGCGCCGGACATGCTGGAAAGGGCCTATGATCGTCGGATCGCGCTGTCTCTGTGCACAGTTCCATCGAAAGTGTTCTGCATGAATCAATTGAGAATCAGCTGAATTGCGGGACCATCGCCCGATCGGCATCCGCCTCGGTCCTGGCGATCAGAGCGACAAAATTGACGAACAATGTCCTCAGTGCATTGGTGCCGGGATTGTCGGGCCAGACGGCATAGATGCCGAAGGGCGGCGGCGACCAGTCAGGCAACAGGTCTACCAGCCGTCCCGCAGCGATGGTCTCGCGCACCAGGAAATCCGGCAGCATGGCGACACCGCAACCTTCCTCGGCCATGCGTTTTGCCGCAAAGCCGGAATCAACCGTGATGCGGTGCGGTATGCGGATCGTGTATTTTGCCGGCTTCTTGTTTGTCGACGTCACGTCGACGCCGGCCGGAAAACCCTGGACCTTGATCTGCTCCAGGCCGGCGAGGTCGGCAGGAGTTTTGATCGGGTTCTTGCCGTTCAGATAATCCGGTGCGGCGCAGAGCATGTTTTTGCCATCGGCGAGTTTGCGCGACAGCAGGGAGGAATCCTTCAGCGTACCGATACGAAAGGCAAGATCGACGCCTTCTTCGACAATATTGATCATCCGGTCGGTGAAGGTGATTGCGATCTCGACCTTGGGGTGGTGTTTCATGAAAGTCGATACCCGTGTCACGAAACGCGCATACTGGAAAACCGCTGGGGCGGTGACGACGAGCCGGCCGGTCGGGTTGGCGCTTTTCAGACCGACCAGCCCGAACCCTTCCTCTGCCGCGCTCAGCATGGCGTGCGCCGAGGCCGCCAACTGCCTGCCTGCCGTGGTCAGGCTGAGTTTGCGTGTCGAGCGGTAGATCAGCGGCGTGTCGAGATAGCGTTCCAGCGATGTCACATGGTGGCTGACGACCGACGCTGAAATGCCAAGCTGTTTTGCCGCCGCGCGGAACGAACCAGCATCTGCGACCCTGGCGAAAACCGCAAGCGCACGAAGGTGATCCAGCATTCCAATTCCATCAAATCGTCGAACAATCAAAACTATTTAAGGCATCTTATGCCGCTAATTGCAATGCGCCATATTTCCCGGACCAGCGGATGATCGCTGCGAACCATTGGAGACCCGACAAGATGAAACTTTTCAATATCGCCGCAGCGGCGGCCATGTTTTTTGCCACATCGGGCGGTGCATTCGCCGCCGACACGAAGGCCATCGTGACCGATGCCATGACCGAACTCATGGTCAACAAGAACCTCGATGCGATCGACAAATATTTCGCCGAGCCTTACATCCAGCACAATCAGTCCGTGCCAGACGGGCTCGCCGGTCTAAAGGGCCTCGCCGGCCAGGCCATTGCCGCCAATCCGGCCTTCAAATATCAGATGATCCGGATCTTTGCCGATGGCGATTTCGGCATCACCCATGGCATTTACGAAGGGTTCGGGCCGGCACCGTTGGTCGGTTTCGATGTGTTTCGTGTCGAAAACGGCAGGATCGTCGAACATTGGGACAATCTCTCTCCCGTCGCCGCCCCGAACCCGTCCGGACGGTCTCAGACCGACGGTCCGACGGACATCGCCGATCTGGATAACACCGAGGCCAACAAGGCGTTGGTCGGCGATTTTATCGAGAATGTGCTGATCAAGGGCGCTTTCGACAAGATGCCGGCATTTTTTGATGGCGACAATTACATCCAGCACAATTCCAATATTGCCGACGGACTGAGTGGACTTGGAGCGGGACTGAAAGCCTTGGCCGATGCCGGCATCAATATGCGGTTCACGAAGGTCCACAAGCTGCTGGGAGAGGGCAATTTCGTCCTGGCGCTGTCGGAAGGTGAAATCAGCGGCAAGCCGACCGCGTTCTACGATCTGTTCCGGATCGAAAACGGCAAGATCGCCGAGCACTGGGATGTCATCTCGCCAATCATGCCGGACACAGAAGCGGCCAACAAAAACGGCAAGTTCTGAAGAGCGCGCAATAGGCAAAATGGTGCCGCAACGAAGACATGGCGGCGGGATCTCATTCAGCTCCCCCGCCTGTCGCCACCGTCCTCGTCGAGAAGGCTGTGCAGGATAGATTTCCAGTTGCTGCGCAGCGCGTCATAATATTCCGCATCCTTGCGCACGACGGTCTGGATGCCCATGCCGCGCATCAGGCACAGGGTTGTGTTGAGCAGTATTTGAACCTGCTGCGGCGATGTCTTGCGGTAGGTAAAAAACTGAGACCAGATTTCGTTCAGCGAATCGTGGAAGTTCAGGCTGACCGGAATGATCGCCGCGGCCAGCTTCTCATCGGTGCGCGCGCTGGAAAGAAAATCCATGGTGATCATGAACAGCCTGCCGGAAAACCGGCTCCACAGATGATCGACAAAATCGTCGATTGTCAGCTGCTTGTGGGCGTAGGCGCCGGCGATTTGCCGGAGATCGGCGATTTCGGTTTCCAGCAGGTTTTCCACCGCCGCCGCGATCAGCATTTCCTTGTTGGGGAAATGATGCAGCATCGCACCCCGTGAAACCCCTGCACGATTGACAATTTCAGTGGTAGACGCGTTCTGAAAGCCGAGTTCATGGATGCAGTCGAGCGTGGCGGTCAGTATGCGCTCGCGCATCCGCGCCGAACGCTCCTCCTGCTTGCTAGCCCTGACCGGTGCATTCATCGTCGGATGATCCGTTCGAATCTCAGTCTATCCAACAGGCTAGCACGCCAAATTGACAATTCGAAACCGTCTGACTGTGCGCCCGCCGGCAGCCCTTGTCACACCACATTCTTGAAGATCACGCCATCCTTGCAGACGAATTTAAGGTTGCGGTCCGGATCCTGCAGGATCGAAATGTCGGACAGCGGATCGCCTTCGACCGCGATCAGGTCGGCACGCGCGCCTTCCACCACCTCACCGATCTCGCCTTCCATCTGGAACAGCTCCGCCGCGACCACCGTTGCCGAGCGGATGATCTCCGCCGGCGTCTGGAATTTGCTTCGGATCTTGAACTCCAGCAACTGATGGCGATGCATCGGCCCCAGAAGATCGGTGCCGAACACCATTTTCACACCTCGAGAATGCGCATGGGCGTGGGTTTTGTGCCCGGCTTCGGCAACCTCGAACACCTTGTCGCAGAGATGTTTGGCCATACCGCCGGCGACACCTTCCGAACCCAGCACCTCGTGAGTCGACATGGTCGGCACCAGAAAGGCGTTTTTCTCCAGCAGCAGATCGATCGTGCTGTCATCGATGAGGTTGCCGTGCTCGATCGACCGCACGCCGCATTCGAGCGCCCGGTTGGCGGCGCGTGCTGTATAGACATGTGCTGCGACATAGGTCTCCGCGGCTTCGGCCTCCTCCACTGCCGCGGTAATTTCCTGGCGCGAAAACTGGGTATTGCCGATGCGGTCGGTCGGCGACGATACGCCGCCGGAAGCCATGATCTTGATGAAGTTTGCGCCTTTCCGGATTTCGTCACGGCAGGCCTTGCGCACCTCCGGTACGCCGTCGGCAATGCGGCCGAGACCGGCGCAGCAGGTGCAGGCTTCCCAGTTCTCACCCTTGTCGCGCATGTCGCCATGGCCGCCGGTCTGCGAGATCGCATGGCCGGCATAAAGCACCCGCGGGCCGATCAGGTAGCCTTCATCGATCGACTGGGCGAGCCCGAAATCCGCGCCTCCGCAATCGCGCACAGTGGTGAACCCGCGCATCAGCATGCCGGACAGAATCTGGCCGGCTCGGGCCGAGACATACATTGGCGACCATTTCATCAGCTCGGGAAAATTCGCTGTCGAGGCCACGACATGGACATGCGCATCGCACAGGCCCGGCATCAGCGTCGCACCATCCAGATCGATCACCGCTTCGCCCGTGGTAACTGGTGAGGAAGCGACCTCGCGGATGCGCCCGTCCTCGATGAAAATATTTGTGGCGCCTGTCAGTTTGCCGGCGCGCACGTCCAGCAGATTGGCGTTTTTCAGTGTCAGGCTCTTTGGATTGTGGGTCATGTCTCAACGTGCTCAGGTGTTGTGTCGGATAAGTGCTCATGTTTTCCCGGCATCAGAACCGGTGTCAACAAAGCAGCGAGAATGGTTCCCGCCTCAAGATGGCGGTCGTGGTAATAGCCGGACCGATGCGTCAGATTGAGCGTGCCCAGAGTTCGCCCGGCGTATCTGATCGGCAGGTTGAGCGCCGATTCCAGTCCCATCCCGATAATCGTCTCATGATCCGGATAAGCCCAGCGGATTGCGGCGGCGTCCTTGCCGACAAAGGGCTTGCCCTGCTTCAGCACGAGTTCGCCCCATGGCGTCGACTGCATGCGTTTCTTGCCGCCAACCGGATAGACGTCGGGCCGATTGGAGTGAACCCGCACAACTTCGCCGGTAGCGTCGAGATAATGCAGTACGGTGAACATCTCGTGGCCGATCAGAGCACTGCAGGTCCGTTCGGCGCGCTGCCAGATGATTGTCGGATCAGTTTCGGTGGCGACGGTTTCCGCCAGCGATGACAGCAGTTCCAGCCTGCTCTGTTCAGTCGATGCAATTGCCATGATCATTTCCCCGCCATTTGCGCCGGAAGCCACAGTGCGATCTGCGGGAACGCCGTCAGCAGAACGACCCCGACGCACAGCAATATGAAGAACGGAAATGCTGCCCGGGCGATCTGCCCGATCGACATATTGGTCAAACCTTGCAGCACGAACAGGTTGAAACCGACCGGTGGCGTGATGGTGGCCAGTTCGACCATCAGGATCAGGAAAATCCCGAACCACAATGGATCGAATCCGGCCTGGACGATCAGCGGCAGGGTGATCGGCAGGGTCATGACGGTGATCGAAATCCCCTCAAGGCACAGCCCCAGTAGAATGTAGAACAGTGCGAGCAATGCAATTAGCGCATAGGGCGACAGCTCCAGCCCGGCAATCAGCCGGGCGACGCTTTGCGGCAGGTGCAGATAGCCCATGGTCGTCGACAGCAGCGCCGCCGCCAGCACCAGTGACACCACCATCGCCGACATTTTCACCGAACTCATCAGCGATCTGGTGAACAGCCTGAAATTCAGCTGACCGATCGCCAGCGTCATGACCAGCGTTGCGGCGACGCCTATCGCCGCTGCTTCCGACGGTGTTGCCAACCCGGAATAGATCGAGCCGAGCACGATCAGAACCAGCGCCAGCACCGGCAAAAGATTGGCGATGTCGCCCCAGGCGATCGGTCGGGGCGCCTCCATCTGGTGGCCGGAGTTCACTGCCGGCCAGAAGGAACAGCGTACCGCGATATAGCCCGAATAGAGCGCTGCGATCATCAGTCCCGGGAGGATGCCGGCGGTGAACAGGGCGATGATCGAGACTTCGGCCAGAATGCCGTAGACGATCATGACGATGGAGGGTGGAATCAGCAGGCCGAGGCTGCCGGCGCCGGCCAGCGATCCAGCCGAGATCGCCTGGTCGTAATTGCGTCGCGACAGTTCCGCGAGCGAGATTTTCCCGACGGTGACCGTGGTTGCAGTGCTCGACCCGCTGACCGCAGCAAACAAGGTGCAGCCGATGATGTTGGTGTGCAGCAGCCGGCCTGGAATTTTTTCAACGATCGGCGCCAGCCCGTTGAACAGCCGCTGCGAGATGTCGGTTCGGAAAATGATGTCGCCCATCCATACGAACATCGGAATAGCCGCCAGTTCCCAGGCGCTCGAACTGCGCAGCAAGATGCGCGCCATGATCGAGCCGATCTTGTCGAGCGGGAAATCGAGCACTAGCACCTGCACGGTAAACGACACCATGATCAGGCCGATGAACACCCAGACGCCGATGCCAAGGTAAAAAAAGATCAGCAGAAGCACGATGATTCCGGCGCCAAGCTCGCTCATGACGGAGTCCTCACAACTCGTCCTGCCCGTCGATTATCGGTGCGCCGCGGGCATAGTGCACCGTCAGTGCGGCAAATTGCAGGATCAGGATAACCAGGCCCAGCAGCATCAGGGCTTGCGGCATCCACAGTGGAACTTCCGCGACAGAATTGCTTACCGTGCCACGGGAAAAATCACGCGCAACCAGCTTCCAGAAATACGACGCGATGAAACCGAACAGCAGCACGCCGAGGGCGCAGGAGACGATCTCGACCCCGCGCCTCGGCAATGGGCCAAGATTGGCCAGCACCAGATTGACCCGGATGAAGACATTGTCTTTCAGCGCCACAGCGAACGACAGAAATGTCATGGTCGCCACGCCGTAACCGACAAATTCGTCAAGTACATAGGTCGAGGAATTGAACAGGCTGCGCAGCGCGATTTCATAAAGAATCAGCGCAACCATGGCGACCAGGATGCAGCAGGCGCCGATGGCGGCAACACGGGCGAGAAAGTCGATCAGCCGGTTCAACATGACGTCCACCTGTTTGTCGTCCGTCCCGAGACGGATACGCTATTGCGCGATCCGGCTGAAAATCCGGATCGCGCCGGTGACCCTATTCGCCGGTCGCCTTGCGATATTGTGCAATGATCTTCGCGCCGCGTTCTCCGGTTTTTTCAAGCCACTCATCCAGCACATCCTGACCCGCCTTCCCGAGATCTCCAAGCAACGCTTTGTTCAGATCGGTAACCACCGTTCCGCCGGCGTCCTTGAGCTTGCCGTAATTGCGCTGGGTGCGCCCGACAACTTCCTTCCAGTTGCGGTCGGATGCCGTCGCCGCTGCCTTCATCACCGCGTCTTTCATCTCATCGGACAGGCCGTCAAATGCCGCCTTGTTCATGTGCACGAAGTTCAACGGCACCGCATAGTTGATTTCGGTGAAAAACGGTGTGTGTTCGACGAATTTCTGACCAACGCCACCTTCAGCCGAGGTCAGAACCGCCGCAATGCCACCGGTTGCGAGCTGCGGCACGACATCGGCCCAGGCCAGCTGGATCGGCGAGGCGCCGATGGCTTTCAATGTCTTGGTGCCGTTGGGATCGAAGGTGCGGATTTTCACGCCCTTGAGATTGTCGACTGAACTGATCGCGGTTTTCGCCCAGATTCCTGATGCCGGCCAGGGCGAGGCGTAAAGCAGCTTCTGCCCTCCCGCCTCGAACACTTTTTCATATTCGGGCAGGGCGATGTCCATCAGCGTGTGCGCCTCATCGACTGTATTGGCCAGGAACGGCAGCGACGACAGCAGCATCAACGGATCGATTCCGCCGAGAAAATTTCCCGGCGTGTCGGCAATTTCGACTGCGGCATCAGTCACTGCATCGAAATGATCGGCCGATTTGTAGCCAAGCGCGCCGCCGGTGTGGACGGTGACCTTGATTTCACCCTTGCTGTTGGCAGCGACGGCGTCGGCAAATACAACATTGCCCTCGCCATGAATACTCGTGGCGCCATAGGCATTGGCAAGATTCCAGTTTTCCGCGGCGGCGAGATGTCCGGCGGACATCAAAAGCAATGCCGATGCGATCGGCAGGCCCAGGCTTTTGCGCCATGAATGGCGAACTAAAATCATCGATTGTGAAGTCACGGTTTTTACTCCCTGTTGTCCACCCTGAAGTTCGGGCGATTGCGTTTCTTGACTTTGGATCATGCCTTCAAATAAAAAAACAGTCAAGACTGTTTGTTAATTGAGCATCGCGAGTCGATCATGCTGCAATCGGATTGTTTGCCACGTTGCCTGCCTGCTAGAGCTTATCTCGTTCATACGGAAGCATTTGATGGGTCAGATCGGTTTGTTCGTCTAGGCGCGGAGCGCAGTGCGATGTGGTTCATCGGGAAAGCTTCGCAACGACGCCGACGAACCGATATGGCCCACCGAAGGCTGGACTTACGGGCCCACTGGACTGCGTTGCGCTCCATTTGTGGTCATTAAGACCACGGCATGGAACGCGCCTTGCCAGCAAACCCGTAATTCCAGTCAAATGATTCCGTATGAACGAGATAAGCTCTAGTGTATTCGAATTGAGAGGGAATCGCCTGTGAAAATCACCAAGATCAGCGCCTACCAGATCGACCTGCCGTTGAGGGAAGGGCGCTACAACTGGTCGAACGACAATTTTGTCGAAGTCTTTGACAGCACCGTGGTGGCGGTCGAAACCGATGCCGGCATCACTGGTTACGGCGAGTGTTGCCCGCTGGGCTCGGCCTATCTGCCGGCCTATGCCGGCGGCGTGCGCGCCGGCCTTGCCGAGATCGCTCCGAAATTGATCGGCCTTAATCCGACCGACATCGGCCCGCTCAACCGGCATATGGATTCAGTCCTGCGCGGCCATCCCTACGTCAAGGCGCCGATCGATATCGCCTGCTGGGACATTCTGGGCAAACTGGGCGGCCTGCCGGTCTACA
>JAJFHT010000132.1 GCA_021775495.1 Hyphomicrobiales bacterium
CAACACTTCGTTCCAATACCGTGGTGACGCGCTGAACCTGATAGAGATCGGCCGCGAGCTCGGGGTGCGCCACATTCTGGAAGGGTCCGTCCGCCGGTCGGGCGATCAGGTCCGGATCAACGCACAGCTCATTGATGCAACCACTGGAGGCCACGTCTGGGCCGAACGATACGACGGAGCAATGGCAAATGTGTTTTCCGTTCAGGATCAGGTGACCGAACGGATAATCGAAGCGCTGAAACTGAAACTCACACCAGCCGAACGCAAGGCGGTGGAGACCGTTGGAACGGAAAGTGCCGAAGCCTACGATTCCTATCTGCGCGGACTTGAATTGCTGGCCGGACGTCGCCGGTACGATCACGACGCGAATGCCCAGGCCCAGGTAATTTTGAAACAAGCCATAGATGCCGATCCGCAATACGCGCTTGCCATAGCCGGCCTCTCATGGGCCAAATATCTTCGCACCACCACCATTCATCACGATATGGACGACAGTATCGTTTTCAAACTCGCGCAAAAGTCGATCGAACTGAGCGACAACGCCCTGGCCCGGCGTGTTCTGTCGCGAAAACACTTCTCACTGTTTGGTTTTGACTGGGTAGGCACGACCCGCAGGGCCGACAAGGCCCGCGAGGAACTTGAACGCGCCCATGAGCTGCAGCCGAATGATCCGGATGTCCTTATCGATCTGGCGATCGCGCTGTGTTTTGCCGGCGAACCCGATCGTGCAATGGAACTGGTCATGAAGGCGCAGGAGCTCAATCCCGGGCATCCCGACTGGTATTATTCTGCATCAGGCATAGCCCGTCTCGTGACCGGGGATCCCGAAGGTGCGGTGCGCGATTTTAGCAAATGGTCTCTGGGAGACCCGAATTTTCCCCGACCGCATTTGTTTCTGGCAGCCGCACAGGCGCTTTCCGATCGAACGGAGGCAGCGAAAACATCTCTTGCTCGGTATAAAGATTTGTACCATCTCGGGTTGCGAACAGTGGAAGCGGTCCGAAACAGATGGCCGATGGCTCCCGAGCACGAGGAAATCCTGGTCAAAGGTCTGCGCCTTGCAGGTATGAAATAACCAGCGCACATTCCAGGGTCTGTTATCATGACTGCGATACTATTCAGTCATCGGAGGCACTTGTGAGCGGACAAATCAATACTGTTCTGCGCCGGATATTCGAGGAATTGTTCAACGAGCACAAGTTGGAGCTTATTCCGGAGCTCTACGCTGACAATTGCATGAGCTGCGATCCGGCCAATGATCGGGACATGCAGGGCATGGACGACCTGCTCATGTTGCTTGAGGGCTACCGGACCATGTTCCCGAACCACAAATACACGGTGCACAAGATCATTTCGGACGGCGATTTTGGCTGTGTGCGATGGAGTGTCGACCTCGACACCACATCATCTGACCGGAAGTTGAATATTGACGGCATATCGCTGTGCCAGTTTGAAAACGGCAAAGTCTGTGCCGTCTGGCAGCATTGGGACAATCTTGGATTTCTGAAGGAAATGGGGGCGGTCTCACCGGAAATGAGCGTCGCATCTACCGTTGCAAAACTGTCCGCCTGAACAACAAAAACCGGCTAACAAAAAAGCGGCCCTGGGGCCGCTTTCTCGAACTCGGCCTCTGGAAGATGCCTATTCGCTGGCGGCCGGTGCTGCCGGTTCGGCGGCAGGCGCTTCTGCAGCAGGTGCTTTCGCGGCTGCGGCAGCGGCCTTTGCAGCGGCCTGATCGGCCTTGCGTTCTTCCTTGGTCCGATTGTCCTTTTTCTCGGCAATACGAGCCTTCTTGCCGGTCAAGCCACGCAGATAATAGAGTTTGGCCCGGCGGACCTTGCCACGGCGCACCAGTTCGACGCCTTCGACCAGCGGCGAATAGATCGGGAACACCCGTTCCACGCCCTCGCCATAGGACAGTTTGCGAACTGTGAAATTCTCATTCAGGCCAGCACCGGCGCGGGCAATGCACACACCTTCATAGGCCTGCACGCGGGTCCGCGTGCCTTCGGTGACACGCACCAGAACACGAACCGTGTCGCCAGGCTGGAAGGCCGGCAGCTTGCGTTTTTCTTCAATCTTTGCCTTTTGCTCGGCATCGAGCTGACGGATGATATCCATCTTCATCTACCTCTTGTTCTTCTGCGAACAGTCAGAGCGCCCGACGCTTGCCGGCAGTTCGGTCAACCGACCGCCTTGGCAATGTCTTTTTCACTGCGAAAAAGACTGGAGCGAATAAACCATCCTTATTGATGGGTCCGGATTTTGTTCCGGTTGCGCGGCGGCAATACACGATCGCCGGGCTTTTGTCACCTACCCTTGCCGGGTTTTTTCGATCGGCTTGCTCCAGCCGTTCCGTCCAGTAGATCAGGCCGGCGCTGCCCTGTTAGCTGCAATGATTGCTCATGCCGCCATTTGTCGATCAGCGCGTGGTTGCCCGAGCGCAGGATGTCGGGAATCGCCAGACCCTCGAATTCTTGCGGACGGGTATATTGCGGATGCTCAAGCAGGCCGTTTTCAAAACTTTCGTTCTCGCCCGAATCCGCATTGCCCATCACGCCGGGCAGCAGCCTGACGACCGCATCGAGAATGATGTGCGCCGCCGGTTCACCGCCGGACAGGACATAATCGCCAACCGAGATTTCCTCCAGCTGCCTTGCCTCGATCACCCGCTGGTCGACCCCCTCGAACCGGCCACATACAATGATTACACCCGGTCCTGCCGCGATATCCCGTGCACGAGCCTGGGTAAACGGCTTACCCCGCGGACTCATCAGCAACCGTGGACGCGGATCATCTGCTGCGGTGGTGGCATCAATGGCTTTTGCCAGAATGTCGGGCCGCATCACCATGCCAGCGCCGCCGCCCGCCGGCGTATCGTCGACCGACCGGTGCCTGTCACTGGCAAAATCCCGGATCTGGACGGTTTCCAGCGTCCAGCGTTCCGCTTCTAGCGCTTTGCCCGCCAACGCCATGCCGAGCTGACCGGGGAACATCTCCGGGTAGAGCGTCAAGACGGAAGCGGAAAATGCCAATTCAACCTGCCTGTTATTCAGTCGAAACGTCCGGCTCGTCCGAAGGCCCGTCGACAAGGCCCGCAGCGACCGGATCCACGACAATCCGGCCATTCTCGATACTGACATCGGGCACTGCGGCTCCGGTGAACGGAATCAGCACCGCACCGCGTCCCGGTACGGCAAGCTCCAGAAGGTCGCCGCCGCCATAGTCATGGACTGCGATGACCCTGCCCCAATTGCCTCCTTCCGTATCCTCTGCCGCAAGACCGACCAGATCGGAGAAATAATATTCGTCCTCTTCCAGATCCTCGGGCAAGGCCGAGCGGTCTACATAGAGCTCAAGGCCCTTCAACGCTTCGACGGCGGTTCTGTCGGCCATGCCCTTTATCCTGGCGACGACGACCGATTTCGCCAGCCGCAACGGTTTGATCTGAAGCCGTCGTCCGTCGGCGGCAAACAGCGGTCCGTAGTCGCCGATCGCCATCGGGTCGTCGGTAAAGGCTTTCACCCGCACCTCGCCCTTGATGCCGTGTGGTGCACCGACGACAGCGACGAGCACTGGATTTTCCAACCCGGATGATTTGTCTCTTGCCTGCATGCGCGGTCTTTATCGTTGCGCGCAACGTCTGTCCATGAACCACGGGTATTAACCCGATCTTGTGTCAATAGATGCAAGAATAACCGTCGGGCAGAAGAGGACGGAGAAAATGCCGGACAGCGATGATTTTCTGGTATCGGCGCGGCCGGATCTGGCCGCAACGCGGCAGAACTGGTTGACCGCACTTGGATCCGAACGCCGCCTTGCGCCGCTGACACTGGAAGCCTATGAGCGCGACACGAGGCAATGGTTTCAGTTTCTCACCGGCCATCTCGGTGCACCACCCGGCCTTGACGAAATCAGCAATCTTCGCCCCGCCGACCTCAGGGCATTCCTCGCACACCGCCGCAACAATGGCGCCGGAGCCCGTTCACTGGGCCGCGGCCTGGCCGGAATACGCTCGTTCTTGAGATTTCTGGAGAAACGCGGGATGGCCAATGCCGCCGGAGCTGCGGCGCTGCGGGCGCCGAAACAGCCGAAATCCCTGCCACGGCCACTCACCGCTGCGGATGCGAAAAAAGTCGTCTCCCCGGGCGTGCAATTGGCAGAGGAAAGCTGGATTGCGGCGCGAAATTCGGCGGTTCTGACGCTGCTTTACGGTTGCGGCCTGCGCATTTCGGAAGCTCTCGGACTTGCCGGGGATGAACTTGTTTCGGCCGATCAATCGGTTTTGCGGGTCACCGGCAAGGGCGGCAAGGCCAGGCTGGTCCCGGTCCTGGACATCGCACTTGATGCTGTCGCCGACTATCGCCGCCGCTGTCCCTACGATCTTTGCGCCGGCAAACCGCTGTTTCGCGGCCAGCGCGGTGGCGCGCTGCAACCGGCGATCATTCAGCGCGAGATGCGAAAACTGCGCTCCGCGCTCAACCTTCCCGACGACGCGACGCCGCATGCGCTGCGGCACTCCTTTGCCACGCATCTGCTTGGCCGCGGCGGAGACCTCCGGATGATTCAGGAACTGTTGGGACATGCCAGCCTGTCAACCACCCAGATCTATACCGGCGTCGATACCGACCGCCTGCTCGATATCTACGACGCGGCGCATCCCCGGGCCTAGGTTGGGGACTCATTTAACACCATGCTATTGCGATTGAAACGAGCGCGAGAGCAGCGAGGTAGTTGGTTGCGAGGCGGTCGTATCGAGTTGCAATGCGTCTCCAGTTTTTCAATCTTCCAAACAAACGTTCAATGACGTTTCGACGCTTATACGCGGACCGATCAAGCGGATATGGCGTCCGCCGAGCTGCGCTGGAGGGAATGACTGCCTTGATGCGTTTGGCTTTGAGCCAGTTGCGCAATTTGTCAGCGTCGTAAGCTTTGTCCGCCAAGAGCCGCTTGGGCACACGCATGTCTTCCAAAAGCGGGATTGCCATTGAGATGTCTGCAATGTTTCCCGGTGTCAGTGCGAAGGCGACGGGTCGGCCTTGATCATCGGCCAAAGCATGGATTTTGCTCGTTCTTCCACCACGCGACGTGCCAATCGCTTGCGTCCACGCCCCCCTTTTGAGCCTTGTGCCGAGCGATGAGCCTTCACATGAGTTGAATCGATAGACAACTCGTCTGGAACCGGGCCATCGGCAGCCATCTTCTCGAAGATCCGCTGCCAGATGCCGCGTCGCGACCAGCGGTGATACCGGTTGTAGATCGTCGTTGGCGGACCATAAGCGGCTGGAACATCACGCCACCGGCATCCGACTTTCAAGACATGAAGAATACCGGAAATAACAACACGATCATCAACGCGAGGCTTGCCCGGTTTGCCGCGAGGAAGGTGCGGCTCAATCTTCTTCCACGCATCATCGGATAACCAAAATAGATGTGACATTGTTGTCTCCCGAGAACCAGACTCAATCCAACTACAAGAAAACAAGCGAATTCAGACTTTTGTATGAGTTCCCAACCTAGGGTCAGGACCCACTAATCTTGTACATTCTGTTTGAAAAGAAGGGCTCGCATGGAAGCCAACAAGCGCAAGGAAAGGCTGGTTGCCTTTTCGAGCATTGATTGCGATCAGGCGGGCGGTTCTTTCCAAACCCGAAGGGCGAGGCGAATTTCGCCCCGGACTGCGTTGGAAAGGCTTGAAAATGATTGCATTTCCTGCGCCTTTCCGCCTGTTCCGAAACAAAATTCGCCACGCAGAATGCACAAGATTAGTGGGTTCTGACCCTAAACGACAACAGCAAAATTCATCGATATATTTACCAATGCGCTTAACGGATTTTCGTCATTTGCCGGATATACCCGGGCGCATGAACAAGACATTGACCCTTGCCGACCGCGCCGCCGATGCGTCCCTCGCACTGATCGCGGCTTTCAACCTGCTTTTTATCGCCAGCTTCGTTCTGATCACGCTGATGGTCACCGGCAAGGCCCATGCCGCCGCACCGGAATGCACAGGCACGGATATCGTCGCACAGCTGAAAACATCCAATCCAGCGCTGCTCGCAGAAATCAGGGCGGAAGCCGCTCGCACCCGAAACGGAAAAGGCCTGCTTTGGAAAGTCGAGCCGGATGGCACAGAGCCTTCCTGGCTTTTCGGCACAATGCACCTGACCGATCCGCGCGTTCTCGACATGCCCGCCGCGGCTGTCGATGCGCTTGACCAGGCCGCCACCGTGGTGATCGAAACCACCGATGTGCTCGATCCGGCAACGGCCTCGCAGGCGCTGCTGAAACGGCCGGACCTGATGATGTTCACCGACGGCACCACCCTGACCTCCCGGCTGACGCCGGATGACGAGAAGATCCTGAAGAACGGCCTGACCGATCGCGGCATTCCGCTGGAATCGGTCGACCGGATGAAACCCTGGATGCTTGCGGCATTGGTTGCGCTTCCGGCCTGCGAACTTGCCCGCAAAAATGGCGGTGCCGCTTTTCTTGATATCAAGCTGGCTAAGGACGCCGAGGCCAAGGGCAAGACACTTGCCGGCCTCGAAACCATAACCGACCAGCTGTCGGCGATGGCGTCCCTGCCGATCGAACTGCACATGGCCGGTCTTGTCGGCACCTTGCAGATGGCCGACAGGATCGACGACGTCACCGAGACCATGATCACGCTCTACACCAATGGCGAGATCGGAATGATCTGGCCGCTGTTCCACAAGGTCATGCCGGGCTCTGAGAATTACGACTATGCCAGATTCGAGGAAACCATGGTCACCGCCCGCAACCGGACCATGGCGGAACGGGCCGAGCCGATGCTGAAAGCCGGCAACGCTTTCATTGCCGTCGGTGCTTTGCATCTGCCGGGTGAAGAGGGTCTTGTCGAATTGCTGCGCATTGCCGGCTACAAGGTTACAGTGGTCAACTGATCATCAGCCAGCCGCTGCTCATATCATCATTGTGATCGCCAACGGACAGGACCTGTCTTGGCGGAGATGCGTCTGCAGGGCATAAAAGCCTGCTATCTTAGCGCTCCTGCAATGAGACTCCCGATTTGGCTGAACCTTCAAGCACCGCTCAACGCGCACCGCTGGCGTCATGAAATTCCGCTCCATCACTTTGCTGCTGGTAGCCGAAGTCGCGGCAATGAGCCTTTGGTTCGTTTCGGCCGCGATTCTACCCGACATGCTGCGGGAAGCAGATGTCTCGCCGCTGCGCCAAGCCGCTCTGACGAGCGCGGTGGGCGCCGGCTTCGTCATCGGCGCGCTGCTGTCGGCGATTCTTGGCGTCGCTGATCGTTTCGACCCGCGCCGGGTGTTTTCCGTCTCGGCTATAGGTGCCGGCATCCTCAGTCTTGGCCTGCTGTTCGCGGCTCCCGGCGGCGGTCTCGCCATCGCTTCGCGGTTTCTGACCGGCGCCCTGCTGGCGGGCGTCTATCCGGTCGGCATGAAAATCGCGGTCGGCTGGGGAAAGGAAGACCGTGGTTTCCTTGTCGGCGCGCTTGTCGGCGCGCTCACCCTCGGCACCGCCGCGCCTCATCTGATTGCCCTGTCCGGAGGGTCCGACTGGCGCCTGACGGTCACGGTCGCATCCATCGCGTCGATTGGGGCGGGCTTATTGTGCCTGCTGGTTTCGCTTGGACCGCATCACAGCATCGCCGCACGATTCGATGCCTCTGTCATTGCTACCGCATGGACCAACCGGCGTGTTCGTCTCGCTTATGCCGGATATCTCGGACATATGTGGGAACTTTATGCCATGTGGGCCTGGATTGCCGCGGCGGCGACGGTCTCCTACAGCGCGACAATGGCGGCAGCCGATGCCGAATGGTTCTCAAGGGTCACCACTTTCATCGCCATCGCTGCCGGCGGCATCGCCTGCGCATTCGCCGGCAGGATTGCCGATCGCATCGGCAAGGCGGAAATCACGATTATCGCGATGGCAGTCAGCGGAATTTCGGCTTTGGCCGTCGCCGCCACTTTTGGCGGGCCGCCCTGGCTGACGTTTCTGCTCATTCTTGCATGGGGCATCAGCGTCATTCCGGATTCGGCCCAATTCTCAGCATTAGTTGCCGATGCCTCGCCTCCGGATCAGGCCGGCAGCCTGATGACTCTGCAAACCGCGCTGGGGTTCACGCTGACCTTCTTTACAGTCCAACTCACCCCCGTGCTGGCATCGATGTTTGGTTGGCCATTGGTTCTTGCTGGCCTGGCGCTTGGCCCCGCATTCGGAATCGCAGCAATGCTGCGGTTGCGCTCGATATAGATGAGAACAGCCATGACGCGTCCGGAACTCTCGATCAAACTTTCTGCCGAAACTTTTCTCGATCACTACTGGCTTCGACAGGAGCTTGCCGATTTTTGCCGATCAGCCGATCTGTCAATATCCGGAAGCAAGATCGAACTGACCGAACGGATCGCCACTTTCCTGAAAACCGGCAGGAAAACAAAACCCGCACGCACCGGGATACGGCGCACGGTCATGCCGGCAACCTACACCCGCCAGGACACGATCGGTGAAGGGTGGAGCTGTTCCCAGAACCTGCGGGCCTTCTTCCAGTCCGAGCTCGGTGCATCGTTTCATTTCAACAAGCTGATGCGCGACTACATCCGAACCGGGGCCGGTGCGACGCTGCAAGATGCCATCAATGCATGGGAAAGCGATCAGCGTAATCCTGCACAAAAGCCGATCGACCGTCAGTTCGAGTACAACCGCTTTACCCGGGCCTATTATGCCGGCAACCCCGGCGCTTCGCGCGATCAGGTCATCGCTGCCTGGCACGCTCACCGCAATACACCGAAATCCAGGCGGTGAAGACTTGGGTCACTTCATGGATAGTTTGAAGTGACCTAAGACGTGGACTCACAAACGCCTGGCCACAAACGGATTGCGGCGAGCTTGATGAATGCGAGGAAGTTCACCGACAGCTTGTCGTATCGGGTAGCGATCCGCCTGCAACGCTTGATGCGATTGAAGAACCGCTCCACGAGATTGCGGTCACAATGCAGGTGCGGGCTGATGCAGATCGTATAACGACCGTAGCAGTCGGGTAGATCACGCCACGGTGCCTTCGAACGCAACACCCAGAAGATGCCGTTCAACACGCACCGTTCGTCAACGTGGGACACACCGCGAGACTTGGTTGGTATATCAGCCTGGATAATTGACCATTCAAGGTCAATGAGTTCATGGCGCCTGATTCGAAACTCCTGTGAGCTTGAATCACAATCTTGCTTTGATCAGCACCGAGCATGACCAAACGTCCGTCTGCGGGGGCACTTTCACCATCGGATTGACAGAAGGGTCAAGGCGATTCATGACACGAAGCGGACCCACTTCCAAAAGTGAAAAGCGGCCCCGAAAGGCCGCCCTGAAACTTAATCGCGTTCGTATCAGGCTAGGCTGTAGCCATCCGCTTCCTGCGCCAGCCCAGCAGTCCCAAGAATCCAATACCGCCTGCAAAAAGCGGAAAAGCAGCAGGTAAGGGAACCGGTGTCACGGAGACATTGTCGAGTTGGATGCGCGTTCCCGTCGGACTTGTAATGTTATCCGTCTCCAGCAATTGGAAGAGGATTCTGCCATTATCAGCTACATTGGCCAGATCGACCAGCGACACGATTTTGCTGAAGAAGGCAGTGCTGCCAAAGGTGCCATCGTCGCTGCTCTCTTCGAGAAGTAAAACTTCGGTTTCACCCGACATGGTTTGATAGATCAGTTCGGCAGTAAAGATGTCTTCCACGCTGGGAGGATTGACCTGCCACTGATAATCAAAGCTGATTTCCAGCGCGGACGTGCCAAAGGCGATATCGAAATCCTGGAAAAATATTGAAGTGCCGGGTGTCCCGGGGCGGCCAATGTGAGCAGTTCCCGAATCCCAGGTCGATGGAATGGTTCCCGTTGTGTGATCCCACCCGGACAGATTGGTGTCAAATGTCCCGTTAGACACTAGGGTCGCATGGGCATTGGTCGCGAAAAAAACAGTCGCCGTCGCGATCAAAATTCCCCGAACAATTCCGTTCAAGCCTGCCTCACAAATTCGGATCATCAATTGCTCCTATTACAGGCCAAGCTTTACACGTCTTCTAAGCACAAACAAGGTCCCGCGGTCCGGTAGCTCCGACAATGGTCAGACCTCCAAACAGCGCCTGAGCTTTCGTCGAGCACAAATATTGTGCACACTTGTTTCGAGCCGGCGCGGAGTCGGACTTCAGATGGCTTTCGTGCAGCCTCCGCACCGAACGCGACACGAGGATAGTCTGCCATGACCGATTTCAAACAGGTGATTTACGCGCGCTTCGACATGGAGGACCCCCACTCCGTGCACGAAGTAACCAAGGCGTCACTGCCGGATGCCGTGTCCGACGATCGGGTGCTTGTGCAAATGATCTGCGCCCCCGTGCATCCGTGTGACTCCCTCTGCGCCATGGGTATCGTCAATGGAGTGAACCTCCCCACTATTGGCGGCACCGAGGGTGTGGGTGTGATAAAGCAGGTGGGCGCTGCCCTCGGGAACAAGTGGCAGGTGGGGCAGCGGGTCCATGTGGCCGCCAATTACAT